>JACVCT010000317.1 GCA_016741895.1 Gemmatimonadaceae bacterium
GCCCGCAGCTCCGAGACGTAGGCGCGGGCCTGCTCGGCCGAGCGCAGGACGGGTTTGCCGACGATCTCGAGCAGGGGCACGCCGGCGCGGACACGCTCAGGAAGCGCCCCCCAGGCTTCCGGAAACACCAGCACCTCGGAAGATCCGGAAAAATCCTCGACTGTCAACCGGGCGAACTCGTTCCCCGACTTCTTGGAGAACTGGCGCTTGATGGCGGTGACCACCACGCCGATGGTTACGGGCTCCGACACCCAGGTCCCCAGCTGCGACACCGTGTGGGTGGCAAAGAGTTCGCATTCCGTTCGGTATTTCTCGAGCGGATGACCGGAAATGTAGAAGCCCAGCAGCTCCTTCTCGCGCTGCAGCCGCTCGCTTTCACTCCATGCCGGCGTGTTGGGAAGTGACGGCGCCGTCGTCTTCTTGCCGCTGTCGGCCGTGTCCACCGGCCCGCCCAGCAGGTCGCCGAAGAGCGAGCCCTGACCCTTCTCCGCCTCCTCCTGCTGCAGCGCCGCTTCACTGATGGCGGTGTCCAGCGCGGCCAGAAGCTGCGCGCGATGGCCGCCCAGGCCGTCGCAGGCGCCGGCGGCAATCAGCGCTTCAAACACGCGCTTGTTGAACACACGCAGGTCCACCCGCGCGCAGAGATCGAACAGCGAAGTGAACGGCCCGTCGGCGCGCGCTTCGAGCAGCGAGTCGATGGCGCCGCGTCCCACGTTGCGAATGGCACCGAGGCCAAAGCGAATGCGCGTGTCGCCCACCACCGTGAAGCGCCAGCCCGACTCGTTCACATCGGGCGCCAGCACCTCGAGCCCCATTTCGCGGGCTTCGGCGATGTACTTGATGACTTCTTCCGTCTTCCCGATGTTCGACGACAACAGCGCGGCCATGAACTCGGCCGGGTAGTGCGTCTTGAGATAGGCGGTGTGATAGGCGACGACGGAGTACGCGACGCTGTGTGACTTGTTGAAGCCGTAGCGACCGAACGTCTCGATCTGGCCGGCCAGCTCCTCGATGATCTTCGGGTCGTAGCCGCGCGCGATGGACTTCTCGGTGAACTTGCCGAGCTCCTTCTTGATGAGCTCCGCGTCCTTCTTGCCCACCGCCTTGCGCAGCACGTCGGCTTCGGCCAGCGAGATGCCGGCCAGCACCTGTGCGATACGCATCACCTGTTCCTGATAGGTGATGACGCCGTAGGTGTTGGACAGAATCGGCTCGAGCTCCGGCAGCGCATACACCGTGGGTTCTTCGCCGCGCTTGCGCCGGATGTACACGTTGTGCATGCCCGCATCGAGCGGGCCCGGACGCAGCAGCGCGTTCGACGCCACGAGGTCGTCGAAGCGGTCACAGCGCATGCGCTTGAGCACGTCGGTGGCCAGCGGGCTTTCGAACTGGAACACGCCGCCCGTGCGGCCCGCGCGCAGCACGCGATACGTCTCCGCGTCGCTGAAGCCGCGTTCCTCCAGCACCACCTCCTTGCCCGACCGCTCCTTGATGTTCTTGAGCGTGTCGGTGATGACTGTGAGCGTGGTGAGGCCGAGGAAGTCCATCTTGAGCATGCCGGCCTTTTCGAGCGCCGTCATGTCGTACTGCGTCACGATGACGCGTTCGTCGCCGTCGCCGCCAGCGCCCTTGCTGGCCTGCGTGCAGATGGGCACGAACTCGTCCAGCGGACCGGGCGCGATGACCACACCGGCCGCGTGCACGCCCGTATGGCGTGAGAGCCCTTCGAGCTTGATGGCGAAGTCGAGCAGCTGTCGGTAGCGCGGATCGGTCTGATAGAACTGCTTGACCTCCGGCACCTGTTCAACGGCCTCGGCCACCGTGAGCGAGTTGTTGGGCGCGTTGGGAATCAGCTTGGCCAGGGCGTCGGTTTCCCCCGGCGTGAAGCCCAGCGTGCGCCCAACGTCCTTGATGGCCGCGCGGGACTTCATGGTCCCGAAGGTGACGATCTGGCCGACGCTGTCCTTGCCGTACTTCTGCCGCACGTATTCGATGACTTCGCCGCGCCGCTCGAAGCAGAAGTCCACGTCCACGTCGGGCATGGACACGCGCTCCGGATTCAGGAAGCGCTCGAAGAGCAGATCGAACTCGAGCGGACACACGTCCGTGATGCGCGTGGCATAGGCCACCAGCGAGCCGGCAGCCGAACCGCGCCCGGGGCCCACGGGAATGCCCAGATCACGTGCGGCCTTGATGAAGTCCGCCGTGATCAGGAAGTAGCCCGCGTACCCCGTCTTGGTGATGACACCCAGCTCGTAGTCGAGTCGCTCCTGCACCTGCGCGGGCAACGGATCGCCGTAGCGTGCCTTCGCGCCATCGGTGGCCAACTGCACCAGCAGGTCGTTCTCGGTGTCCACGCCCGGCGGCAGCGGGAACGAGGGCACGTAGTACTTCTTGGCGAACTGCACGTCCACACTGTCGGCAATGGCCAGCGTGTTCGTGAGCACGTCGTCCCGGCCGGGGAAGAACGGACGGATCTCGTCGGCCGACTTGAAGTACAGGCCGTCGTCGTACTTCATGCGATCGCGGTCGTTGCGATCCTTGCCCAGGCCGATGCACAGCAGCACGTCGTGCGCGTCGTGATCCTCGTGCTTGAGGAAGTGCGCATCGTTGGTGGCCACCACGGGCAGGCCCAGGTCGTCCGCGAGGCCCAGCACCTTGGCATTGAGCGCCGCCTGGCCCTCACTGGTGTGCGCCTGCACCTCGAGGTAGTAGCGGTCCTTGAACAGCTCCGCATACCACGCCGCCGCCTCGCGCGCCTGCTCCAGCCGGTCGTCCATCAGGTGGCTGGCCACCTCGCCCGCCAGGCAGGCCGAGCTCACGATCAGCCCCTCACTGTACTGGGCCAGCAGCTCGCGGTCGATGCGGGGCTTGGTGTAAAAGCCCTCGGTGTACCCCAGCGAGGTGAGCTTGACCAGATTGCGGTAGCCCGTGATGTCGCGGGCCAGCAGCACCAGGTGGTAGTAGGGCTTCACGCCGGGCGCCGGACGGCCGCGCGTGCGCCGGTCACCCGGCGCCACGTAGGCTTCCATGCCCAGGATGGGCTTCACCCCCGCCTTGCGCGCCTTCTCCTGGAACTCCCAGGCGGCGTGCATGTTACCGTGATCGGTGATGGCCAGCGCGGGCATCTCGAAGTGCTGCGCGCGCTTGATCAGGTCATCGATGCGATTCGCGCCGTCGAGGAGCGAATACTCGGAGTGGCAGTGCAGGTGAACGAACGACATAACCCTGAATGATACAGCGAACCCTCTCCGCTCGGCAGCTGCTCAAGCGCGGAAGTGCCCTGCTCGGCACGCTCGTCGTGCTGTTCCTTGCGCTCACGCCCATGGGCTGCTACCTGTCGCGCGCCGCGTATGAAGAAGCGCGCATCCTTGCCAAGCGTCAGCCCATCGAGCGTCTGGTGGTGCGCGAAAGCACCGACCCGGCGCTGCGCGCCAAGCTGCAGCTGGTACTGGCGGCGCGGCGCTTCGCCATGGACTCCATGGGCCTCAAGGCCGAGGAGAGCTTTACCACCTTCTCGCAGCTCGATCGCGACACGCTGGTACTGGTGGTGTCCGCCGCCTTTCCCGACCGCCTCGAGCGCAAGACCTGGTGGTTCCCGGTGGTGGGCCGCTTTCCGTACAAGGGATTCTTCGACTTCGGCAAGGCGCAGGAAACGGCACAGCAGCTGCGTGACGAGGGCTACGACGTGGTGGTGGGCCCCTCCAGCGCCTTCAGTACCCTGGGCTGGTTCAACGATCCGCTGGTCAGCACCACGGTCAAGGCCGACTCGGTCACGCTCGTCAACACCGTGCTGCATGAGCTGCTGCACACGACGTTTTTTGCCAAGGGTCGCGTGAGCTTCAATGAGTCCTTCGCCACCTTTGTCGGTGGACGGGGCGCCGAGCACTTCTATCGTGCGGCGGGCGACACGGTGTTGCTGCGCCGCGCCGAAGACGATTGGCACGATGACCTGCTGCTCGGGGCATTCTGGGAGCGCACGGCGCGCGAAATCGACAGTGTGTTTGCGCAGTTGCCCGACTCGGCGCGTAGCGCCCGCATTGCCGCGCGTGACACGGTGTACGCCGCGGCGCGCCGGCGCCTGGTGGATTCCATCGGGCCGCAGCTGCGCGGCTATCCGGCGGGCTGGGTGGAGCGGGTGCCGCTCAACAACGCGGTGCTGATGTCGCGGCGGGTGTATGCCGAGCGATTGGATTACTTCGACTCGGTGTACGTGGCGGCGGGTGGGGATTTGAGGGAGGCCATCCGTCGGGTGATTGCGGCGGCGGAGACTCGTTGAGCGGCCAGACCGTTGAACAGAAGGTGTGAGGATCAGAGGATCCGAGGATTGAAGGGGCGGGCGACGGAGGACTCTGAACA
>JACVCT010000318.1 GCA_016741895.1 Gemmatimonadaceae bacterium
ACCAACACTGACGCGCTGTCCTGGCCCGAGCCGGCCCCGAGTCTCGCGCGCGCCGTGGCCGGGGAGTTCCGTCTCGTACGCGAGATCGGACGCGGCGGCATGGGCGTGGTGTATCTCGCGCGCGACACACGGCTCGACCGGGATGTGGCCATCAAGACGCTGCCACCGCATCTCGCGGCCGATGCGCAGGTGCGGGAGCGCTTCGTACGTGAGGCGCGCACGGCAGCGGCCCTGTCGCACCCCAACATCGTGCCCATTCACGCCGCGGCGGAGCGGGATGGTGTGGTGTACTTCGTCATGGGCTTCGTGAACGGCCGTTCGTTGGCCGAGGGGGTGGCGAGTGACGGCCCGCTGTCCGTGGCCGACGCCCTGCGCGTGGTGCAGCAGGTGGCGAAGGGTCTGGACGCCGCGCACGCGCGTGGCGTGGTGCACCGAGACATCAAGGCCGAGAACGTGCTGCTTGATGCTGCGGGTCAGGCGCACATCACCGACTTCGGCATTGCGCGTGTGGCGGAAGTGCAGCCACTCACGGCCACGGGCACGGTGCTCGGCAGTGTGCACTACATGAGTCCCGAGCAGGTCACGGGTGAGACCATTGACGGCCGCAGCGATCTCTACGCGCTCGGCGTGCTGTGGTACTACCTGCTCAGCGCGCGCTTCCCGTTCGAGCGCCCCACCTCGTCGGCCATTCTGGTGGCGCATGTGAACAGCCGGCCGGTGGCACTGCGTGATGTTGCGCCGCAGGTGCCGGAGTCCGTCGCGGCGCTTGTCATGCAGCTGCTCGAGAAGCAGGCCGCGGCACGGCCGGCGCATGCGCGCGCCTTGCTCGATGCCATCGCACAACTGCCCGCCGAAGTCTGGTCCGCTGCGGCGCTCGCGGTGGAGACGTCTCTGCTCCCGTCCTCGTTGCCGGCCGTGCCGCTTTCGTCCACCGAGGCGCAGGCCGTGTGGGCGCGTGCCGCGGAGTTGCAGGCCTACACCGGTGTGCAGGCGCCGCCACCCGAAGTGCTGCGGCGTTCCACGCCCGATGCCGCACCGGTCACCTCCGGTTACGATGCGGCGTTGGTCAAGGCGGCCGCCGAGGAGGCCGGCATCGATGCGCGCTATGTTGAGCGCGCGCTCGCCGAACGCGCTCAGGTCGCCGGTGCGCCGTCCACCGTGGTCATCGAGCGCGGCGAGAAACAGCAATCGCGTCCCAACATCTTTCTGGGCGCGCACACCAAGCTCGATTTTCATGCCACCATTCCGCGTGAAATCGACGTCGCCCTGTTCGAGGAAATTGCCGACGATGTGCGCGAGGTGATGGGCGAGATGGTCACCGTCAGCGCCGTGGGTCGCACGCTCACCGTCATGACCAACGTGCTGCGTCCCGGGCAGTCCGGCATTCCGCGGGCGGCGCAGATTCAGGTGCTGGTGCGCAATGGCCGCACCACCGTGCGCGCCTTCGAAGACGTGTCACAGTTGGCTGGTGGCTTGTTTGGCGGATTGGGTGGCGGCGCGGGCGGCGGACTGGGGGCCATGATCATGGGTCTCACCATCAAGGCGCAGGCGCCACTGCCCATGGCGTTGACGGCCTGGGTGGGAACGGCCGTGGCGGCGCTGGGGTTGGCGCGTGTCCTGTACGTTCGGCAGGTGCGCAAGAAGGAGCAGGAGCTCCAGAAAGTCATGGAGCGCATCGTCGCGCGCGTGGAAGGGCGACTCGGCGCGGGGCCCGGCACCTTGCCCGGGCCCACCACGCGGCCCGGGGCCCTTCCGCCGGGCACTAACTTTCAGGAATGAGCAAGTACAAGCGACTCATCGTGGTGGGCGACCGCGTCCTCGTGAAGCTCGAGGACGGCGAACAGCGCTCCAAGGTTGGCCTCTATCTCCCGCCAACGGCCGTGGACAACCAGGCGGTGCAGGGGGGAGAGATCGTGTCCACCGGACCGTGACTCGCGCTCCCTGATCTCACCGATCAGGGCGACGAACCTTGGCGCATCACCGGCAATGGCCGCGAGGCGCGCTTCGTGCCCATGCAGGCCCAGGTGGGCGACTACGCCCTGTTTTTCCGCAAGGCGGCGGTGGAGATCACCTTCGAGGGGCAGCAGTACCTCGTGGTGCCCCAGGCCGCCCTGCTTGCCCTCGTGCGTGAACCGCGCGAGGACATTCCGGATTACTGAGCAGGGGAGCCTGCGCCACCTGGCGCGCGCCACACGTCATTCCCTGTTCACGCCCTTCAACACAGGACCCGTCGTCTGATGTATCCGGAACACTTGCTGACCCCCATGCGTGAGGAGCTCACGCGCCTTGGCGTGCAGGAACTGCGCACCGCCGAATCGGTGGACGCCCTTCTCGCCAATCACCAGGGCACGGCGCTGGTGGTGGTCAATTCGGTTTGTGGCTGCGCGGCGCGGAACGCCCGGCCGGCCGTGGCCATCGCGCTGCAGCACGCCACCCGGCCCGACGCCGCGGTGACTGTGTTTGCGGGCCAGGATGTCGACGCCACCCAGCGGGCCCGGGAGTACTTCACCGGCTATCGGCCGTCTTCGCCCAGCATCGCGCTCATGAAGGACGGCGATGTGGCGTTCATGCTGGAGCGGCACCAGATCGAGGGACGCAGCGCGCAGGAGATCGCTGCCGATCTGGTTGCTGCATTCGACGCCAACTGCGGAGTGTCCAGCGGTCGTTGAACCGGCAGTCTGGACCATACGTGGTGGTGGCACAACAACTTGGCGGTTCGTTGCGTGAACGACACATGGTGTTGTGGATACGCAACGTCCGCCATTTTTGTGATGATTTTATCATCTGTCCGTCTTGATGAGAAATTGGACCAGTTGCTCTAAGTTAATGAAATTTCATGTTTTAGATCTTTGACATTCAACAACTTACGGCTCAGCTTGGGTCTGTCGTTCTGGTGACGGCCGGTTGGCCAGCCGCGTCAGTTCAGCAACGGGCAACCGTTGAGCTGCGTGGCGCAACCATTGCGCGTACTACAGAACAGAGGCGAGTCCGGCGCGAATGCTTCCGGCCCCTCGGATCGACGTAGATCCCTCCCTACAGCACGGAGTCCCGCACCATGACGTCCATCGTCCGCCGTTTCGTCCGCGAAGAAGAAGGTGCCTCGCTGGCCGAGTATGCCCTGCTGCTCGGTGTCATCACCGTCGCCCTCATCGGGATCATCACGGCCTTCCGTGAGTCGATCGCGAACATCTTCAACCGCACGACGACGACGCTCAACTCCGCTGGCACGACCTGATCGCATGACCCGCTCGCTCTGTGTAGGTTACCAGTACTTCATGAGTGCTGGATCACCTACACGAGCGAGCGTGTGTCATGATCAACGCGTTCCGGGAATTGCTCAGGGAAGAGGACGGAGCTTCGCTGGCTGAGTATGCCTTGCTGCTCGGCATCATCACCGTGGCGATGATCGGCGTGTTCAGCCTCTTCAAGGACGCAATCGGCGGCATCTTCACCCGCACGACCAACACCTTCAATTCGGCGTCCAGCGCCTGAAGGTGTGCCATGAGGTAGCGTGGCCGACCCAAGCTCCGTACGACGAAACAGACGATGGCGTGACGAGGACGGCGCATCGCTTGCCGAGTATGCGCTCGTCCTCGGCGTCGTGTCGGTGGTGCTCGTCGCCGTCCTCGTGTCGTTTCGCGGAGCCATCGGCAACGTGATCTCGCGCAGTACGACGGCCCTGGCATCATCGCAAAGTGGGGCGGGGCAGTCGGGTGCGGGTGGAACAACGGGTGGTGGCACTGCCACAACCCCCGGCGGCAGCGGTGGCACATCGCCGGGGAATTCTGGCAGTGCGCCGGGACAGGGTGGCAATGGCCCCCCGGGACTCGGCGGCGGTACTCCGCCCGGCCTGGGAGGCGGACCTCCGCGCGGTCGTCCGTAGTGAGACGGAACGACGGATGGTGCTGACGTTCAGCCTTGCGCTGATGGTGCTCCTTGGAGCGGCCGTCGTCAGCGACCTGAGAGCGCGACGCATTGCCAATTCCATCAACCTGTTGGTTCTGGTGCTGGGCCTCATTCAGGCAGTATCGCCCGGCAGCGGCCTCGGACTGTGGCACGCGGTGTTGGGTGTGCTGGTGGCCCTCGTGATCTGGTTCCCCATGTTTGCACTGCGCCTCATCGGAGCGGGAGACGCGAAACTCATGGCGGCATCCTCGGCATGGCTTGGCTGGCAAGGGGCTCTCACGGCCTCGCTGGTCACCGGCGCAGCCGGCGGCCTGCTCGGGGCCTTCTGGCTGCTGCGTCGTTACGGTTTTGGTCGCGCCGCTCACGCCCTCGGTCTCGCGCTGCGCGACCCCGGCCAACTGCGCATGCAGCCGTTTGATACCAGAGAACGTGTGCCCTATGCCATCG
>JACVCT010000319.1 GCA_016741895.1 Gemmatimonadaceae bacterium
CGGCCCGAAGACACCACCCACGGACCACTCGCACGAAAGAAAGCCCGGGGCGCGAGCGGGACACAGCACACCGCAGAGGGCACTAGCGGAACCCCCCACCCCGCCGCCCGGCCCAACACCGAGTATTGGACAATGGGCCCCAAAACGGCCGCACACCCCCCCCGCGCCAAGGAAGGCGCCCGCCACAATGGTGAGCAGGGAGCGTTCCGCGCCAAGCGCTGCCCCCACCACAGCCATGAGCGTGGTGTCGCCGAAGCCCATGGCTTCGCGCTTCATGACCACTTCCGCCAACCAGCCGATGATGGTGATGCCCCCCGCGCCGACACAGGCGCCGATCACGGCTGGCCAGGCTGCGGCAAAGCGGCTCTCTTCGCCCACGAACACGTTGGCAAAGGCAAAGGCCAGCATGAGGATGAGGCCTGAAACCGTGAAGCCGTCGGGGATGAGATAGTGCTTGGCATCGGTGATGGCGATGCCGAGCAGAATGGTGGCAAAGATGGCCACGCGCAGCGCCTCGAAGCTGAGCCCGAAGGCCCACACGGACGCCAGCCAACCCAACGCCACCACCAGTTCCACCGCCGGATACTGCACCGAGATGGGCAGCGCGCAGCCGCGACACTTGCCGCGCAGCAGCAGCCAGCTGAGCAGGGGAATGTTTTCGTGCCAGGCAATGGGGCGACTGCAGCGTGGGCAGCGCGAGCGCGGCGAGACCACACTCAGTTCGGCCGGCCAGCGCGAGATGCAGACATTCAGGAAGGACCCGATGGACGCGCCAACCACAAAGGTCAGAACCAGCACCATGGCCACCATGGCGGGCGAATACCAGGGCGCGGCCGTGTCGATGAGCGGAGACTGCGTGAACGAGGCCTGCACTGCGGCCAGAACGGGATGGACGGACATGCTCACAGGACGATCAAACGGCGCCGGCGTATCCCGGCTTCATCCCGCGGAAGGCCATGGCATACAACAGGATGCCGGTGGCCACGCCCACGTTGAGCGACTCGACGCCGGGGGCCATGGGCACGGCCACCGTGCGCTGCACCGACGCGGCCAGCGCCGGCGTCAATCCTGCCCCCTCGTTGCTCACGATGAGGGCCTGCGGCGCCGCCACCTCATCCAACCGAAGCTGGGGGAGCGGGGTACCGGCCATGTCGGCCGCCCACAGCGTGACCTCGTGCTGCGCCATGAACCCGGCCACCGCCGTCCAGTCCAGCAGGTGCACCGGGTGCGTGAACAGCGCCCCCATGCTGCCGCGCACCACCTTGGCGTTCCACACGTCCACGGTGCCGGGCAGGGCGAAGGTGGCCCGCACCCCCATGGCCGCCGCCGTGCGGACGACCGTGCCCACATTGCCGGGGTCCTGAAGCGCGTCCAGCACCAGAAACCGGGCACCCTCGGCAAAGGGGGACGACGGCATCTCCCACGAAGGAATGGGCGCGATGGCCAGTATCCCCTGCGGCGACTCGGTATCCGCCGCGTCCTGCAGATCACGGGCCGACACGGTGGCGATCGCGATGCGGCGCGCGTCACACATGTCCAGCGCGGCGCGCACCCGCTCGTTGGCAGCGGCATCATCGGCAACCAGCAGCCCCTGCACCGGCAGTCCGCTGGCCAGCAGGGATTCCACCGTGCGCACGCCCTCGGCCACAAACAGCTGCTGCCGTTCCCGGGCCTTCCGGCGCTGCAGGTCTCTGGCAAGGGTCAGTAACTTCACGGCGTCCTCAGGGGTATGATGCGCGGGGCGGCACCGGTGCCGACTCCGCCCACACAGGTCTCGCACACAATACGCGTCCATCGGCCATGCGCCAATCCATGTCGCTCGCCCTCCGCCTTGTTCTGGCCACAGCGATCGTGACCACGTCCTGCGTGCCGGGTACGGCCGAGGAAGTGGCCATGGGGAACGACTACGCCCAGCAGATCGAGCGCCAGCTGCCCATCGTGCGCGACCCGGAAATCGTGCGCTACATCAACGTGCTGGGTGACAGCATTGCCCGTGTGGTGGACAACCGGGAACTGTCCTGGCGCTTCAATGTGGTGGACGAGGCCGAAATCAACGCCTTTGCGGTGCCGGGTGGTCACATCTACGTGAACCGCGGGCTGATCGAGCGCACCACCAACATGTCCGAACTGGCCGGGGTGCTGGGCCACGAGATTGCCCACGTCACGCAGCGACACAGCATGAAGCAGATGGCTGCCGCGCAACGGGCCAACATCGGGCTCAGTCTTGGCTGCATTCTCGCGCCGTCCGCCTGCCAGGGTCTGGCCGGTACGGGCGTGTCGGCGGTGGCCCAGCTGGGCTTTGCGAAGTTCAGCCGCGACGACGAGACCGAGGCCGACCGCTACGGCGTCAAGTTCGTCACGCGCAGCGGCATCGACCCGCGCGGCATGCCGTCCATGTTCCGCATCCTGCTGCGCGAACGCGACCGCAATCCGGGCTCTGTGGAAGGCTGGTTCGCCTCGCACCCGGTGGAGGAGTCGCGCGTGCGCACCACCGAGGAAGAAATCGCCAAGCTCGACCCGGTGGTGCTGTCCTCGCTGACCCGCGACACGCCGGCCTTTCAGGCCTTCAAGCGGCGATTGGCCGGCCTGCCCCGCACGGTCAGGCCGCGCTGAGTCTCAGGTTCTGAATCTCAGCCGCTTACTGCGGGCAGGCGACGCACGAACTCGGTCACCAGCGCCTCGAAACGCGGGGCCACACTGCGTCCGGCGTCCATGACTTCATGGTGATCGAGCGGTGTGGGTGAAAGGCCTGCAGCCGCATTGGTG
Source organism: Gemmatimonadaceae bacterium (assembly GCA_016741895.1). Lineage (GTDB taxonomy): Bacteria > Gemmatimonadota > Gemmatimonadetes > Gemmatimonadales > Gemmatimonadaceae > Gemmatimonas. Next base: position 2,767 of record JACVCT010000319.1, read on the forward strand.
ATGCACGAAACGGCCGCCACGCGCATGCCCAAGGCCCGCGCCACGATCACCTCCGGCACGGTGGACATGCCCACCGCATCCACACCAAGCCGCTCGAGCATGCGCACCTCGGCCGGCGTTTCGTAGGTGGGGCCGAGCAGACCACAGTAGACGCCCTCCTGCAGCGGCACCTGCACCGCGGCGCCGGCCGCGTGCAGCAGCGCCCGCAGCCCGCGATCGTAGGGGTCGGACATGTCCGGAAAGCGCTCGTCGCCCGGCTCGGCGGAACCGATGAGCGGATTGCGGAACATGAGGTTCAGGTGGTCGGCAATGACCATGAGGTCACCCGGCGAGAACGTGCGCCGCACGCCACCGGCCGCATTGGAGGCGAGATAGACGGGCGCGCCGAGCGCATGTAGCACGCGCACCGGGAACGCTGCCAGCGCGGCCTCGTGGCCCTCGTACATGTGGAAGCGTCCGGCCAGCGCCACGACAGGCTGCCCACCCAGGCTGCCCACCAGCAACTGCCCGGCGTGGCCGGCCACGGTGACCACGGGAAAGCCGGGGACATGCGAGAACGGAATGCGCAGGGCATCCTCGATGCGATCGGCCAGGCCGCCAAGGCCCGAACCCAGCACGATGCCTGCCACGGGCCGACGCCATGCCGCCCCCGCACGCTCTTTCACGTAACGCGCGGCCTGTTCGGCGGCCGCGGCCCCGTAGTTCGACGGTTCGGTCAGGTTCGCCGCGCCCGTCATGCCACACGCTCCACGGGCTGCGTGCGATGCAGCGACTCCGGCGTGTCGGCCAGCAGTCGCGCGATGTCGCGCTCCGCCTGATCCTGCAGACTGCGGCGCTGCGCCAGCGGCAGGAAGGCCGCGCCAAAGGACGCGACAGCGAGCCTGCCCAGTCCCGCCAGATCGAAGCCGAGGTGCTGCATGCAGCCAAGATACTCCTCGGTGAGCGACACGCCGCTGACCAGGCGATTGTCCGTGTTGAGCGTCACGACCGCACCGAGCGACACATAACGCGCGAGCGGGTGCGCGGCAAACGACGACACGACTCGCGTTTGCACGTTGCTGGTGGGACAGACCTCGAGTGGTATCTGCCGGTCCACGATCCAGGCTTCGAGTTCGGCATCCTCATGCAGCCGCGTGCCATGGCCGATGCGCATGGCGCCGCAGCGATGCACAGCCTGCTGAATGCTCTCCGGACCATCGCCCTCACCGGCGTGGACCGTGACGGCCAGGTGGTGGGCGCGCGCATGGTCGAAGGCCGCCGCATGCTGCACGGCAGGATTGCCCGCCTCACCGCCGGCGAGATCAAAGGCCACCACACCACGCGACTTGTAGGCGACCGCCAGCTCCGACATTTCCTGGGCGTGGGGAGCGGGCAGACTGCGCAGCGCGCAGACGATGAGGCGCGCGACCGTGCCCGTTTCGCGTTCGCCCCGCGCGAGACCCTTGAGCACCGCGTCCATCACATCGGACAGCGAAAGACCGTCTCGGACATTGAGCGCCGGACAGAAGCGCACTTCGGTTAAGCGCTGTCCACCGGCCCGGGCTCCGAGCACCAACTCGTGCTCCACCCGTT
>JACVCT010000320.1 GCA_016741895.1 Gemmatimonadaceae bacterium
CAACACGGCCCCGCGCGGCGTGGCCAGCGTGACGCCAACCGCCACGCCCTCCTCGACGCCACCCGCTGCGGAGCCCGCGCGCAGTGTGCCGCGCCGCGCGGACGATGCGCCGCTGGCGGTGTCGGCCGAACACAGCGACGCCCGCGAGGCGCTGGACGCCCTGTTGCGCATCCAGGTCTCACGCGGGGCCGCCGACCTGCATCTGCGCGTGGGTGAGCCGCCCATTTTCCGTCTGGGTGGAGATCTGGTGCGGCTCGAGGGCGAAGCGCCGCTCACGCCCGAGGGCCTCGAGGCCATGCTGCGCTCCATCATGCCGGAGAAGAACCAGGGCGAGTATGAGGAGCTCTGGGACACCGACTTCGCCTACGAGATCGAGGGCCTGTCGCGTTTCCGTGTGAACGTGCTGCGCGACCGCTACGGCATTGCCGCCGTCATGCGCACCATTGCCAGCACCACCGTGACCGTGGAGCAGATGGGCATCACGCCCGAGGTGCAGGCGCTCTGCAACCTCACCAAGGGCCTGGTGCTGGTCACCGGCCCCACCGGCTCGGGCAAGTCCACCACGCTCTGCGCACTGGTGGACCTCATCAACCGCACGCGCTCCGATCACCTCATCACGATCGAAGACCCCATCGAGTTCGTCCACCAGAGCAAGAAGTGTCTCATCACCCAGCGCCAGGTGGGCGTGCACACGCAGTCATTCAAGAGCGCACTGCGCGCGGCGCTGCGCGAGGACCCCGACATCATTCTCGTCGGTGAGCTGCGCGACCTCGAGACCATCGCCATTGCAATGGAAACGGCGGAAACCGGTCACCTCGTGTTCGGCACTCTGCACACGTCCACGGCCGCATCCACCATCAACCGCATCGTGGACCAGTTCCCCGCCGACCGGCAGGAGCAGATCCGCATCATGCTCTCGGAGTCACTCAAGGCGGTCATTTCCCAGGTGCTCTGCCGCAAGATCGGCGGTGGCCGGGTGGCCGCGCGCGAAATCCTCATCGTCAACAAGGCGGTGAGCGCGCTCATTCGTGAAGGCAAGACGGTGCAGATTCCCAATATCATCCAGACGCAGCGCAAGCTGGGCATGGAGACGCTCAACGACGCGCTGCTCAATCTGGTCAAGACCAAGCAGGTGGAGCCCGAAGAGGCCTACAACAAGTCGGTCGAAAAGAAGGACATGGCCATGAAGCTCAAGGCCATCGGGCACAACATCGCCTCGGCCGGTCTCGACGAATAGGCGCGCACTTCATGCCACGGTGACACCAGCGGGACCGGTCAGCCCTCGGGCACCGGTCCCGTTTCCATGGCGCCCCCCATGAGCAGATGCCGGGTATCCATGGCAATGCGCTCCGAGATGCCTTCCAGCGGCAGGTCATTGCGATCGGTACCGAAGGGCTCCTCGATCTCCGTGGCCAGCAACTCGAGCCCCATGGTCGCAAAGAAGGTGAACATGCAGGCGATCACGGTGCCGTAGCCGAACTCGCGCACCAGCCCAAAGGGCATGATGAGCGCGTAGAGCAGCACGAACTGCTTGACGTAGGAGCTGTACGAGAAGGGAATGGGTGTGTTGCGGATGCGCTCACAGGCTCCGGTCACGTCGTCGAAGGCCAGCAGCACGGGCGTGAGCGACACGATGGTTTCGCGGGGCAGTTCACCGGCGGCCACCTGGCGATGCATCTGGTGAGTCATCTGCTGCAGCACGGCGTTGGGCTCATGGGGCCGCACCTCACCCCGCGGCGCGCGCAGATGCTCCGTCAGCGCCACCGGAAAGCGCTCCAGCTGATCCGCCCACACGGCGCGCGACGCGTGACCGGCCGGCAGCAGCGCATCGAGCTGATGCGCCAGCCCGCGGGAGATGTTCACCAGCTGCCCCCACAGCCGACGCCCTTCCCACCACCGGTCATAGGACGTGTTGGTGCGGAAGACGAGCAGGAGACCGAGGATGATGCCGAGAATCGAGAGAAAGCTCGGCCCCAGCGGCACGGCCACGCGCACCACATCCGTCTCGATCCAGACCACCAGTCCGGCCCATACACCGGCGGCGATGACGTCGAGAAAGAGGATGCGGAAGACCGGGCTGCGCGGGAAATCGAAGAGGATGCGCAGCCAGTTCTTCGGGTCGTAAATAATCATGACAACAAGAAGCGTTAGGTGGACGGCGTAAGGGGAACAGCGGGAAGGAACGGCACGCGAGACGGCGTAAGGGGAACAGCGGGAAGGAACGGCATGCGAGACGGCGTGCGGGGGACCCGCGTGCCGCTTCCGCTACTTTGCGGCGGCGACGCACTCCAGTTCCACGCGTGCGCCAAACAGCAGCGTTGCCTGCACGGCCGCGCGCGCGGGATACTTGCCGTCCGCAAAGTAGCTGCGATACACCGCATTCATGGCCGGCCACTCCGCGAGATCCGCGAGGTAGGCTGTGCAGCGCACGATGCGGTCCATGCCCAGCCCGTCCGACGCGAGCACGGCCTTGATGTTCTCCAGCACCTGGCGGGTTTCCGCCTCAATGCCGCCGGGCACCAGCGTGCCATCAGGGAGCGTACCCAGCGTGCCCGACACAAAGACGAGATTCCCCACGCGCACCGCTGGTGAGAAGGGATTGGCGGGCGGGCCATCCGGCTGGATGTGCACGATGTCGGTGGAGGCAGTGCGCTGCTGCGTGTCAGCACTCGGCGCCGGCGCGTCACCGGCGGCACAGGCCAGAGTGGTCAGTACGAGGGCCGAAGCCAGGAGCCCGCGCAGCGGGCGGCGAGTGCACAAAGGCGTGGGAGTAGTCATGGCCCGAACCTGACGGCCAAGCGCCGCGCGTCAAGCGGTCAATCTGTCCCTTCCCCTCGCCATCCCGCGTCACGGGGCGCAGTTTGGCTGAACACGGACAATCGCCGCACACAGGAGGCGTAGTGCAGGACACGCAGACCACGGCATACGATGCCATCGTCGTCGGTTCGGGCATCTCCGGGGGATGGGCCGCCAAGGAACTCACGGAAAAGGGCCTCAAGGTCCTGCTGCTCGAGCGCGGACGCAACGTCGAGCACATCAAGGACTACACCAACGCCACCAAGGGGCCGTGGGAGTATCCGCATCGCGGTGGGCGCACGCAGCAGATGATCGCCGATTACCCGGTGCTCAAGCGCGACTATCCGCTCAACGAGAAGAATCTCGACTGGTGGGCCAGCGACAAGGACTCCCCCTACACCGAGGTCAAGCGCTTCGACTGGTATCGCGGCTATCAGGTCGGCGGCCGCTCGCTCATGTGGGGGCGCCAGAGCTATCGCTTTTCGGACATCGATTTCGAGGCCAACCTCAAGGAAGGCATCGCCGTCGACTGGCCCATCCGCTATCGCGAGATCGCGCCGTGGTACAGCTATGTCGAGAAGCACGCCGGCATTCAGGGTACCAAGCAGAATCTGCCGCAGCTGCCCGACGGCGAGTTCCTGCCTGGCTTTCCGCTCAATTGCGGCGAGCAGCACGTCAGCGATCAGCTCAAGAAGGCGTACAAGGGCAAGCGGCACCTGTTCATCGGTCGCAGCGCCAACCTCACGCAGCCCCTGCCGGGACGCGGCAAGTGTCAGACCCGCAACGCCTGCTGGTTGGGCTGCCCGCTGGGCGGCTACTTCAGTACGCAAAGCTCCACGCTGCCGCCGGCCATGGCCACGGGCAATCTCACGCTCAGACCGCACTCCATCGTGCACGAACTCGTGTACGACAAGGACAGCAAGCGTGTGAAGGCCGTGCGTGTGCAGGACGCGCTCACCAACGAAACGCTCGAGTTCACCGCAAAGATTTTCTTCCTCTGCGCCTCCACGCTCAACAGCACCTGGCTGCTCATGCGCTCCGCCACCGACATCTGGCCCGGTGGACTGGGCAGTGCCAGTGGAGAGCTGGGACACAATCTCATGGATCATCACTTCCGTCTGGGCGCGAGTGGCCGCCTGGAGGGTTTTGACGATCAGTACTACTACGGCGGCCGGCCGTCGGGCTTCTACATCCCGCGCTTCACCAATCTCTTCGGCGACAAGCGGCCGTATCTGCGGGGCTTCGGCTATCAGGGCAGTGCCAGTCGCGCCGGCTGGGGACGCGCGGTCGCGGAACTGGGTATTGGCGGTGCCTTCAAGGACGAAGCTGCGCAGCCGGGCCAGTGGAGCATCGGGGCCACGGCATTCGGCGAGATGCTGCCCGACCACAGCAACATGGTATCGCTCGACGACACGAAGAAGGACAAGTGGGGTCTGCCCGTGCTCAAGATCGACTGCGAGATCAAGGAGAACGAGCAGCTCATGCGCAAGGACATGACCGTGGAGATGGCCGAGATGCTGGAGGCGGCGGGCGTGAAG
>JACVCT010000321.1 GCA_016741895.1 Gemmatimonadaceae bacterium
GTGCCCCACACATCCACCGCCCAACGTGCGACGTCGGGCTGCAGATAACGTGTGGACACCAGCTTGTGCACGAGAGGCGAGAGCGTGTTGACCCAATAGGCCGCACGATGCGGTGTGCGGCCAAGGGCCAGCAACTGTGGAAGAATCTGAGGACCAATATCGAGCAGCAAGTCCACCAGTGGACGGTGATCGCTGCCACAGTGGTCCAGCAGGAGACCACGCTCGGCAGTGGTCATTCCAGCGGTCTGATTGGCCACCTGTGGCCACACCGCAAGCAGCGCCGCGCTCACGCGGGCGAAGGCGTCATGCGGTGCGTGGTGCATTGCGCGAGCCGCCTACAAGGTGCCGATGCGCAGCACGCGCGCCGGCAGTTCATCACCAATGCGCAGCGTGAGACCCAGCACGCACTCCACCGACGCATTGCGGCCGATGCGCGGTCCATCCACCACGTCCCAGGGCGTGTCGCTTGTGTTCACCAGCCACCACTTGCCCTCGTGTTGCGCCACATAGCCACGCGGCGTGCGATCGGCCTTCTCGTTGGGCAGGGTGCCCATGCGCAGATGCCAGTCGTGCAATGCGAGGTGATGAAAAAGCACGAAGTAGTCCTGCTCGTCCACCAGCCCCTGCGGCGTTTCACGATAGAGCTGCGCGGCCAGCACCGGCCCGGCAATGCGTTCGTCGCCGTGCAGTGTGGCGCGCGGCAAGCCCGTGCCCAGAATGGTCCACTTGCCCGACGGCAACGGATAGGCGCGCTGCAGGGTCTTGTAGAGGGCCACTTCCCACTCGGCGGCGTCGGCACGCGCACCGGGCGCATGCAATCCGTCAACAAACGTGCGTGTCATGCACGCGGCCAACGCGGGCCCGAGCCGCGTGAACGGCACGGTCAGCGCACTGTGCGGCGGATTGCGCCGGTCGGTGGGGTGCTCAATGAACAGCGCGTGTGAACCCATGGACAGTTGCTCGTCTTCTTCGGCCGAGCGGGTGCTGTTGACACGCTTGCCCTGCAGCGGATGCCGTTGCAGCAGCAGTTCGTAGAGCAGCACGGCCAGCGCATGCTTGTCGGTGGCAATGCCGGGCTGCGCCTTGTTGGCCAGCACCTCGGGGGCGATGTAGCCGGGTGTGCCGAGTACGGCTGGTGGTGCCACACCGGGCACGACGAGCGAGTCGATGTCGATGATGCAGGCATCGCCGCCCTTGGGGTCAACCAGCACGTTCTTGTTGGACAGGTCGGCGTGCGCCAGCCCGGCCATGTGCAGTCGACGGACGGCGCGTGCGAGACGCACGGCCACCTGCAAACGGGTGAGCAGCGAGCCGGTTTCGGCCTGCGGCACGAACTTCGAAGCCTTGCCGCCGGTGAACCAGCGCACCTCCTTCTCCTGCCGGCCGCCAAAGCGGTCGTGGAAGAAGAAGTTGTTGCGATAGGTGGGCGTGACCACCGCCAATGGCGGCCAGACGAGTTGCTGCCGCTGCGCGAAGGTTTGTGGCACAGCGTTCACGCCATCGGCCATGCCCACCGGCCAGCAGAAGTAGGGCGACCAGTAGGCGCCGTTGCTGGCCAGTGTCGGGTTGTAGTTGGTGAGGATGCGCGTGAGCCGGTCCACCCGTTCGCGTCGATCACTCAACGTGCCGTAGTAGAAGCCCACCGCCAGCTGCCGGTCGCGTGTGAGGAATACGCGCTTCTCGGCGCCGGTGCCCACCGGTTCGTCGTCAATCTGCAGCACGCGGCCGTCGGTGAGACGGACATTGACGCCGCTCATGCGCGCCGCCGGCCTGCTGTTGTGAACCAGGTGGTCACGACGCCTGCTCGTGCCAGATCACGCAGAGCGTGCGGTCGTCATTCTCGCCGCGCTTTTCGAAGCCCAGCCACGCCCTGAGGGCCTGCACCGGATCGGGTGCAGACAGCACGGGCTCGTGCCATGCCGGCGTGAGGCCGGTGGGCAGCGCGTCTGCTTCGTTGCTGCCGCGGACCAGTTGCGAGAAGAGCGTGCCCGCATGGCGTGTGAACGGATACCAGGGGTCTTCCACGCCGTCGGTGGCGAGCACGAGGCCCACGCAGTCCGCGCGCGACTGAAGGGCGAGGGACTGCTGCAGCTGCTCCAGCGCGCCGTCGTCGGGGAGAAAGTGCGCGACCTCGCCCGAATAGTCGCCGGTGGCGACGGCGTGCGGGTGTGACATGCGGCCGTCGGCATGCCGCAGGGCCATGGCGCCGTCGCCAACCTGCATGAGGGCCAGGGTATCGCCGTGCAGGGCCGCTGCAAGCAAGGTGGTGCGCAGATCGCGGTGAGCGAGCCCGGTGCGTTCGGCGAAGTCACGCATGGCAGCGTTGCTGGCCGTGGCGGCATGCTGCACGGCATTCGCCAGGATGTCGTTCGCCGTTGCGGCGGATGCACTGGTGTCTGCGCTCAGTGCCGCCTGTATACTGCGCGTGAACACCTGCGTGGCAATGGCTGCACCGAGTCGGCTATATGGCGCCGAGCCGGCCCCGTCGGCGACAGCGGCGCACCAGCCGCGTGGTGTGATGGTGATGCTGCCGGCATCTTCGCGGTGTTCACCGCGGTGCGCGTGCACGCGACCGCGCCGCGAGACGAGCAGCAACTGCCATTGGTGCGCAGCGAGTTGCTCGCCGATGGCGTCGCCGTCCTGATCACTTGTGGGCACCACGAGCCCCGGCGCCACCGCCTCGAGGTGCTCACGCCATTCGTCGGGGCACCAGGCTGTGGTGGGTGGCGCCGAAGTCCACACGGCGCGCGGTGGTGCGTCTGCGGGCGGCGTGTCGGGTGGCGCGGGCTCAACAGAGACCGGCGTGGGGAGTTGTGAGGACACGCGCCTTACGGAACGATCGTGATGCCAGGCGGTGGCGGCGGCAGCGTGATGCCCTGTCCGTCGGCCATCGCGCCCACCTTGGCACTCGTCTGCTTGACGGATGCTGACACGAAGCGGAAGAAGGCCTTGAAGGCGTCGGGCGACATGTCCTGCATTTGGATGACGGTGTCCGTGACCTGCTTGAGCACTTGCGTGTCGGCCTGATCACCGCAGGCCACGGCAATGATGTTGGCGGGGCGTCGTTCACGCAGTTGCTGCGCGTACATGGGCCACTCCACATCGGTGGGCGCGCCGTCGGAGAGAATGAACACGAGCGGTCGCCAGTCGCCCTTCTGGTCGGCGGTGGTGCGCACGAGCTCGCGGTCGAAGGACTCGAGCAGGAGACGCAGCCCTTCGCCGAAGTTGGTGGCGCCGTTGGCAATGAGGTCGGGCGGATTGAACATGGCCACTTCGGTGAGTGGCACGAGTTGCTGCGCGGCGTTGCCAAAGGTCAACACGGCGAGATAGGCGCTTTCGATGGCCTGCGGGTCGCCCAGCAGATCGCGGTGCAACTGGCGGATGCCGGACTTGACCGATTCAATGGGCGTGCCCTGCATCGAACCGGACACGTCGGCAAGGATGTAGACGGGAAGGCGTCGGGTGGACACAGGAGGGCAGGGCAAGGGGAAAGTGGCTGGGGACGCCGCCGTGCGGACCCCGCTCAGGAAATGAATGCCTGGGCGGGGTTCCGGGTTTCGTGGGGGGGGCGATCATTTGCGGGTCTGCCTTTCGGCCCTCGGTCAGCGCCGCAGGTAGATTTCAAGAACGCTGGTCATTGCGCACGTCCAACCTGCACCCCCATTTCGATGTCGCGGCTTGCCTGTCTTGTGCTTTTGAGCACGCTCGTTGCCCCCCTTGGTGCCCAGACGGTTGGCCTCCCGTCGCGCCAGCCGCTGTTCGTGCTGCAGGGTGGAGACACGCCAAACGTCAATCATCACATGACGGTGGCTTCCCAGGCGTTTGGCGTGGACTTCGGTGTGGTGGGCGGAGCGTCCGGGCGGGAGCTCGCGTCGCCCGGCGCACGCCGAATCGAGGAGTTCTTCTGCTGGGACACGCCGGTGGTTTCGCCGGTGAGTGGTCAGGTGGTGCAGATGGCGGATTCGTTTCCCGACAATCCGCTCGGCACGCATGACCGGGCAAATCCGCTGGGAAATCACGTCGTCATCGGCAGTGGGGGACGCTTCTACTATCTCGCCCATTTCCGCCGAGGCACTGTGTCCGTGCGGACGGGGGACGCTGTGGAGGCTGGTCGTGAAATCGGGCGCTGCGGCAACTCCGGCAACTCGGCCCTTCCGCACCTTCACAGGCACGCGACGGCCCCGGCACGATTTGGCGAGGGCTTGGCGATGTACCGGTCGTGCGGGGCCTTCCGGACCGCAGGTCCGGGGTAGCGCTGGTGGCAGGTGCATGTGCGCGACGCCGCTGGGGTGGTG
>JACVCT010000024.1 GCA_016741895.1 Gemmatimonadaceae bacterium
CGGGAACTGGACCCCGCGGCCCGGGGGGCGGAACAGTAAGCGGCGGCCCCCGGGGGGTACTTCGAAGTCCCACTTGGTGGTGTCGAACACCGCCGGCGCCATCTGCGAGGCCATGAAGCGCTGCCAGATGAGCTGGTAGAGCTTGAACTGATCGGCCGTGAGATACTTCTGAACGGATTCCGGACGACGCGACGGATCGGTGGGACGCACGCCCTCGTGTGCGTCCTGCGCATTGGACTTGGCGCTGGGATAGAGCTGCGCCGTGGGCGCGAGGTGGTCGTCGCCGAACTGGGCCCGCAGTGTATCGCGCGCCGCGTTGGCGGCATCCTCACTTACACGCGTGGAGTCGGTACGCATGTAGGTGATGAGACCCGTGGCCCCGTCGATGCCGATGTCGATGCCTTCGTACAGATCCTGCGCCAGGCGCATGGTGCGCTTGGAGCCGAAGTTCAGCTTCTTCGCCGCTTCCTGCTGCAGCGTGGAGGTGGTGAACGGCGCCGCCGGATTCTTGCGCCGTTCGCGGCGCTTAACCTCGGTGACGACGAGTTCCTTGCGGCCCTTGAGGTCGGCGAGAATGCGATCGGCTTCGCTGCCGTTGGGGATTTCCGGCTTCTTGCCGTCGATCTGATGCAGCTTGGCCGTGAAGGGCTGCTGCCCCTTCTGCAGGTCGGCGGCAATGCTCCAGTACTCCACCGGCGTGAAGGCGCGGATTTCGCGCTCGCGCTCGACGATGAGACGCAGCGCGACCGTTTGCACACGGCCGGCGCTGAGGCCCTTCTTCACGGTCTTCCAGAGCACCGGGCTGGCCTTGTAGCCCACGAGACGATCGAGCACACGGCGGGCCTGCTGGGCCTCCACCTTGCGCGTGTCGATGTCGATGGGCTTGGCCAGCGAGCGGATGACGGCGTCCTTGGTGACCTCGTGGAACATCACGCGACGAATGGGCGCCGACACGGCGTGGCGCTTGGGCTGCGTGAGATACTGCTCCACGTGCCAGCCGATGGCCTCTCCTTCGCGATCAGGGTCGGTGGCGATGAAGATCTCGCGGGCGCCCTTGGCCAGCTTCTTGAGGTCCGTGAGGATGTCCTCCTTGCCCTCGATCGTCACGTACTCGGGCGCGAAGCCCTTGTCGATGTCGATGCCCAGTTTCTTGGCGGGCAGGTCACGCACATGGCCCACCGTGGCGCGCACCGTGTAGCCGCGCCCCAGATACTTGCCGATGTTCTTGGCCTTGGTGGGCGACTCGACGATGACCAGCGCCGTGCCACCCGCAGGCGCCGGCTCGAGATCTTCCGGCTCCTCGATGGCTGCGCTGCGACGGGCCGCCGCCTTCTTGGCCACCGCTTTCTTCGCGGTGGCCTTCTTGGCGACGGCCTTCTTGGCGGCCTTGCGGGCTGGCGCGGCAGCCGATGACACCGGCGCCGCGGCCTTCGCCGTTTTGGCGGCCTTCTTGGGTGCTGCCTTTTTTGCTGGCATCAGTTCAGTGAATCAGGGGACGTTCGCCGCCCATGGCGCCATCGTCGAACCCGCTCTGCTCCGCGACCGCGCGGATTTCAGCGAGCCCGATGCGACCATCCACATGGACGAGCGCACGCTCCACAAGTTGCTCGAAGTCGGTTTGGTTCACGGTCCCCGAGGCGTGCATCAGTACAAGGTAGCCCCAGGCCTCAGCCGAAAAGCGGCCGCGCTCATGTGGGCCTTGTACCCGCAACGGGACGTTCCGCGTTCCGGCGGTGTCGACCCAGGTCCGGGTCGACACAGTATCGCGATACAGTAAGGAAAGAATCTCACCAATCTGACGACGGTCGTATCCCTGCGACGAGAGATACGCTTCCACCTCCACGATATCCGTGTCGGCGGCAAAGCGCTCCCGTAGTTCGGCAACAACCGGTGTCCAGCGTTCGTCCATTTCCTAACCTATCCTCGGCGTCCCTTCGCGGGCAAGCGCCTGGACAGTTTCTGTAACTTGTTGCTGCGAAAGGATTTCCACGTCTATCTCCAGATCCGCCCGGGCGTAGAGCGGACCTCGGGCCTCCCACAGAGCCTGCATTTTTACGGCTGGGTCCGCCTGCTGCAGCAGAGGCCGCACCACCCGTGATCGCGACAGGCGACGCACGGCTTCGGCCGGGCTGATGCGCAAATGCACGATGCGCCCAGGCGGTCTCAGCAGTTCCATTACCCCCGGATTGGTCACCCAGCCGCCGCCCGGAGCCAGCACCATGGGCGGGGCCGCAGCCAGCTCCCGCGTGAGGTCGACCTCGAGCGCCCGGAACGCGGGCTCGCCCCGTTCCGCGAACAGCCGGGCCACCGACATGCCCACCCGCCGCTCGATTTCGACGTCGAAGTCAAGGAAGGGGCGTCCCAGCCGCTTGGCGACCGTCCGCCCCACCGTAGACTTCCCGGAACCCGGTAGACCAACGAGCACCAGGTGCCCGTCGATCTGCGGCCCGTCAACGCTCGACACGTTCATCGAGCCGGGCAAGGTAAGCCTCGAGGTTGCGCTGAACCTCAGCGAGCGAATCGCCGCCAACCTTTTCCAGCAGCGCATCGGCCAGAACGAAGGCGGCCATGGCCTCGGCGATGACGCCCATGGCCGGCACGGCCGTGACGTCACTGCGTTCGGCGACGGCCTGCGCCGCCTGCCCCGTGGCCACGTCCACCGTGCCCAGAGGGCGCATGAGGGTCGAGATGGGCTTCATGGCCACGCGAATCACCAGGTCTTCGCCGGTGGTCATGCCCCCCTCGGTGCCCCCGGCCCGGTTGCTGGCACGTCGCACGTGGCCGGCCCGTGTGCGGCCCGGAGCGGCCTCGATTTCGTCGTGCACCTCGGCACCCGTCCGGCGCGCCGTTTCGAAACCCAGGCCGATCTCCACGCCCTTCACGGCCGGAATGGACAGCATGGCCTGGCCGAGGCGGCCATCGAGGCGACGGTCCCAGGACACGTGCGAACCCAGGCCCACCGGCAAACCGGTGACGACCACTTCGCAGATTCCACCCAGGGTGTTGCCTTCCTTCTTGGCGGCATCGATGCGGGCAATCATCTGCACCTCGGCCTCGGCGTCGAGCGTACGCAGCGGCGAGGCATCGGCGGCCGCGTTCAGATCCGCGGGCATGTCGTACGGGCGACGCGCGTCGATGCCGCCGAGGTGTACGAGATGGGAGCCGATGGCCACCCCGACCTCGCGCAGCAGCACGCGGCAGAGCGCCCCGGCAGCCACGCGGGCCGTTGTCTCGCGCGCGGAGGCGCGTTCAAGAATGTCGCGCGCGTCCTGGCGGTCGTACTTGAGCAGGCCCGTGAGGTCTGCATGCCCGGGTCGGACGCGGGTCACGTGGCGCTTGCGTGGGCCCTCGGCGTCGCCCTCGCGCGGGGCCGGGTCCATGATCTCATGCCAGTTACGCCAGTCGGTGTTGCGAATGAGCATGGCGACCGGCGAACCGAGCGTCTCGCCGGCACGCACACCGGACAGGAACTCGATGCGATCGGTTTCGATCTGCATGCGCCGGCCGCGCCCATAGCCCTGCTGACGCCGGGCGAGCTGGGTGTCGATGTCGGCGGCGAGCACGGGCACGCCCGCGGGCATGCCCTCGAGCACGGAGACGAGTGCGGGGCCGTGGGATTCCCCGGCGGTGGTGAAGCGAAGCGAGGCCATGTCGCAACGTAGGCAGACAGGGCCACAAAAGAAAAGACAGGCGACCCCGGGGGGACCGCCTGCCTTTTCCTCCTCCACTCCTCCCTGCCTTTACTGGCAGGTGGTCGTGAAGTTGTCGCCGAGGGAGACGAGAGTCACCCCTCGTTGTGTGGCGCCCACCAGCACCAGCTGGCCGTTGGGGCGGATGGTGGACTTGATGGGTCCGATGATCGGGTCCCGCACCGGGATCTGTGCGATCTGCCGGTAGCAGTACGTGTCGAAGACATCGATGACGGCCTCACTCGAGGCCACGAAGGCCAGTCGGGTGCGCAGCGGCGTGGAGTTCGCCCCGCGATTGTGCGGATGGAAATCCAGGCCACCCATGCTGGGCCGGGACTGCAGGATACCCTGCAGGCGCAGCGTGCGATCGAACAGGTAGGTCGAGTCGCCCTTCACCGCATTCAGTTCGCCGTCGAAGTTGACGCCGACGCCCTGGACGCGGGCGAAGGTGTTGGCGATGAAGTCGGTCACGTCGAGCGGACGAGAGATGCCGCGATCGACGACAGGCAGGGGCGGCGTGGAATCGAAGCCCATGGTGACATCGTAGGTCATGGCGCGGCTCCCGCGCACGGGGCCGCCCTCACCGAACACGGCGCGACGGAAGTTGCCCGAGTTGCGCGTGAAGGTGGTGTCGCGGAAGGCCAGCTGGTCGATGCGCACGACGATGGAGTAGTCGAACGTGCTGCCATCAGGCCGCCGCACGCGCTGCTTGTACGGCACGAGGATGGAGTCACTGCCCACACCACCCGCGGCGAAGCGCTCGACTTCAAGCGTGTCCGCCCGTCCCTCCGCGTGGCCCATGGCCGGCTCGAAGAAGAAGTGCGGCGAAGCCTTGCTCAGATTGCCCCTGCGCCGGGTGCCCTGATTCGGGAAGGGACGGGACTGCCCCGGTGTGGGCGTGGTCGAGTAGGCTACGACCACGTCACCGCAGGGGCTGCCCGGCGTGGTGCCGCCGTCGCAGGTCGCGGCAAGGAACTGCGGACGGTCGGAGAAGTCGTAGACCGTACGCTGCGTGATGAGCTGATCGGTGGTGGCCGACCGAACGGTCGTGATGCTGTACGCGATCAGGTTGGGCAGCGGGTAGCGGTAGACCTCGCGCCCCGTGACACCCGCATTGAGGTTCACGTAGCTGAGATTCGTGCCGCCGGAGTTGGCCACGAGGATGGTGTCGCCCATGACTCCGTCCCGATTGCGCGGCCAGGCAGCGAGGCCCCAGGGACGCGAGCCCACGATGACGGGGGCAAGGAAGGTGGAGTCGGCGAGATTGAACACCTCGAGCGTGTTGCGCTCGATGTTGGACAGGTACAGGCGATCCGTCCGCGGCACGTAGAGCGCGTCGGCAATGAGGCCGCCGTTCGGCAAGGCCCGCGTGGAACCCGCCACCACCTGCACCGTGTCCTGCCGGACGCCACCGCCGCCAAAGCGCGCCACGTCGCGACGGCCATTCGCGTTGCGCGCGAAGCCCGCCACCGTGACCTGCGTGGGGAAGGCACTGACCGGGACACGGGTGCGGAAGGTGCGCAGCAGCGTGGTGAGCGCGCCGTTGCTGGAGATCGAGTCGGCCGTGACGAGCTGGCCGGTAAGCGTGCGCACCTCGTAGCCCAACGTGGCGATGCCCACCGGGTCGGTGGCTTCCACGAAGATGGTGTCACTGACTTCGATGCGCGCCGTCACGCCGGTGCGGACGACCGGCACCGTGTTGGCGTTGGCCGGGCTCTGCACCGCGTAGCTCACGACCTGTCCGGTGACCCGCTGATTGAGCGAGTCGGTGACAAAGGGCGTGACCTGGATGGTCGCGCCGCGCACCGAATCGGGAATGACCAGCGTGTCCAGCACCGCCACCGAGTCACGCAGCGGCGAGGTGAACACCAGCGAGTCCCTGAAGTTGTACGCGCCGGCAATCTGATAGCCGATGGTGCGGATCTTGTAGCGCGCACGACCGGCGAGCGACAGCACCGCCGCCTTGCCGCTGACGACCGGCGAACCGGCGGTCGGACTGGTGATGGCGGCAACGGGCGGCTCGAGGTTTCCGACGGTAAGCGCAATGCGCGCAGTGTCGGAAGCATTGCCGGCACCGTCCACCGCCAACGCCTGCGCGGTGACCGTGGCGCCCAGAGGCGCGTTGACCGGCACCCGCACGTTCACGTTGATCGTGAGCGAGGTCACGGCGCTGGTCATGACGGTGTCGTACTGCGCTGAGACGCCGCCCGCCAGAATCAGGCGAACGCGCTTGAGTCCGATGTTGTCGGTCGCGTTGATGGTGACCGCCAACAGCGAGTCGGCGGTGGGATTGCCCTTGGCCATCTGCACCCGCGGCTTGATTTCGTCGCGGAAGGGCGGATCGATCACTTCATCACCTTCACAGGCACCCAGCAGCGCGGACGTCACGAGGACGGCCAGGCCGAGAAGCCGGCGGGGTGTGGGGCGCGCGTGGGCGCCCCGGGGCGAATGTGCGGGCATGGGATTCAAGTCCTCGTCGCGTCAGCGGCCCGGCGGCGGCGAAATGCCTTCGTCGAGAATGTGCGGCGTGACCAGGATGAGCAGGTCGCGCTTGGTTTCATTCTTGGTGTTCTGCGAGAACAGGCGGCCGATGAACGGCAGGTTCATGAGCACCGGGATGCCGCTGCGGAATCGGGTCGTCTCGGTTACCGTGAGTCCGCCGATGACCGCGGCCTCGCCGTCGGCCACCAGCACCTGCGACTCGGCGCGCTGGCGGTTGAAGATCACGCCCACATCGGTGGCGGCGAGCTCGGCGCTCGAGTTCTCGGCCTTGATGTTGAGCATCACCATCTTGTTGTTGGTGATCTGCGGGGTGACCGAGAGCTTGATGCCGGCTTCTTCCTTGGAGACCGCGGCGCGGGGGAAGAAGGCCGCCGCATTGGGGGCCTGGCCACCCTGTCCGCCACCACCCTGGCCACCCTGCGCACCCTGGCCACCGGCGTCGATGACGCGGATGGGGATTTCCTGACCGACGAAGATCTCGGCGCTGCGGTTGTTCAGGATGGTGATGCTGGGCTCCGACTGCACGTCGGCCAGCGACGAGGTCTGCAGCGCGTTGAGGAAGGCCGTCAGCTGATAGCGACCAAGCGCCGTGCTGTAGATGAGGTTGAGCGCGTTCGGCTTGATGGCGTTGTTGGCGTTCGCGATACCGGCGATGGCGTTGCCACCGAGGTTGATGCGCGCCGGCCCCTGGAAGGGCGTGCCGCCACCCATGGCGTCGGGTACGCCGTCACCGTCGGTGTCCACCGGCGAGAGCGTGTTCGGATCGGTGCGCGGCACGAGCTGCTGGAAGAACTGCTTGTTGCCGGTGCCGAGGTCGTAGGCGAGACCGATATCCTGGATGCCCGTGCGATTGACGAACACGATCTTGGCCTTGATGGCCACCTGCGGCGTGCGAATGTCGAGCTGCTGAATGCGCGCCACGATCTCCGGCAGACGCGAGGGCACTTCGGTGATGATCAGCTTGTTGGTGGCGCTGTCCGCCGCCACGGAGCCGCGCACCACGCAACCCTGACCGCCCTGATTCTGCTGATTGCCCTGCGCCCCCATCTGTCCCTGCATGGGGAGGCCCATCTGCTGCCCGGTCTGCGCCGTGGAGATCTGGGAGCAATCGCGGGCCAGCAGCGCGGACACGGTACCACGCAGCGTGGCGGCCTTGGCGTAGTTGATGTCCACGATCTGCGTGACCAGCGGCTCGAGCGCCTGATTGGTGGCGAGACGCTGGTAGCTGTCCACGGTGATGATGCCGCTGGCATCTTCAGTGGCCGCAAGCCCCTGCGACTGCAGGATGGCCTGGAGGGCCACGTCCCAGGGCTTGTCGGCGATGTCGGCCGTCACGAGCCCGTCCACATCCTTGCCGACGACAATGGTGCGGCCGGAGAAGGTGGCGAAGGCCGCAATCACATCACGGATGTTCGTGCCGTCGTAGCTGACGGTGATGCGCGGCTTCTGCGGCTGACGGCGCGCGGCGGCAAGCGTCTCCGTCGTGGCGGCGGTGCGCGGCGTGAGTGGAGCGTTGTCGGCTGCGGTTGCAGTCGCTGCAGCAGCGGCAGCGGCAGCCTGTGCGTCGGACGCCGACAGCACGGGAGTCTCAACCGCAGGGGCCTGCGCGGCAGAAGCCTGCACGGCAGCGGTCTTGACGGCGGTGGTTTCGGCGGGCGCCGCCGTGTTCAGTTCCAGACGGCCAGCGGCCACCGCGGTGGTGGCGGCACCGGTGAAATTCTTCGAGCCCCAGCGGGCAAACTGCGCGGCCGGTGCATCGAGCAGCAGGCGCACGATGTCGCCATCACGTTCGATGACGTACGAGTGGGCCTGATCGAGGTCGATGACAATCCGCACCGTGTCGGCGCGGTACTGCGACAGGCGCACGTTGCGCACGGCGCCGCGGGCCTTGCCGTCGTAGTTGGAGGGGATGGCCAGGCTGGCGCCCCCCAGATCCACCACGATGCGGGCCGGGTTGTCGAGGGTGAAATGGGCGAGGCTCACCCCGGCATCCACGGCCAGCGCCACCATTGCGCCGTTTTCGGACGGCGCCACTTCAATGGCGCGCACGCGGCCGCGGGCCGCATCGTCAGTCGTGGTGGCCACGGGGGCCGGAGATACGGTGCGCGCGGAGGGTGCGGTGGGCACCGGAGCGCCGTGCACCAGGAGCGCGGTCATCACCGCAACGGTCGTCGGTCCCATCATGGGTTCCTCGCTTTCGTCGTGTCGCTGCTCAGCGGCAGCGTTTCCTGCCGATTGAATCCGAATTCTTCGATGGTGAACTGCACAGCCTTCTGCTTGATGGCACTCACGCGCAGGCGGCCCAGCTGGTGGCCCGTGCGCACGCGATACTGCACCTTCGAAAAGCTGTCGCGGAGGATCGCGACCGAGTTGTTGCCGACGGGATCGAAGGCCACGGCCACGAGGCGCAGGTCGCTGAGCAGCGGGCGCACGTCGGCGCTGGACATGAGCGACTTGTACGGATCGCGACGACCACCGCTGCTGTACGAGTAGGTCTCGCGGGCGATGACGATTTCCGAGGGGGCCTTGTCGCCCTTGGCGTTGACGGCGGGGCGGGCGCTGGCGGCCACCACACCGGCCGACTCACCGGAGACGGTGCGGGCCTTGGCCGGCGGCGCGGACTGGGCGCCCAGCGTGGCCGCTGACAGGGCGACGGCGGCGAAGGCGGAGAGTGCGAGGGATCGCATCATGACGAACGCTCCTTCGCGGCGCGCGGCGCCGCCGTCTTCTCGACGTAGGTTTGCAGCGTGATCGTGGACGCGAGTGCGTCCTTCTGGCTGGTGCGCAGACTGCTGGCGCGCTGCGCGCCGACGGCAATGCTGAACTTGACCGGCGCCACGATGCGCGGCAGCGAGCCCACGTTGGCGAGGAACTCGCCCACCTGGTGGTAGCCGCCGATGATGGTGACGGTGTAGCGGTAGGTGTCGAAGCGCTCACCGGCGATGACCGGCTCCGGCATCACGCCGCCCACGTCCAGTCCGGCGCGGCGCGCGGCCGTGCTGACTTCCTCGAGCAGCGCCGGCACTTCGTTGCCCGTGGGCACGAGGCGACGCATCACCGTCAGGGCCGAGCGATTCTCGGCGGCCTGGGTGCGCAGTGTTTCGATGGACCCACTCGCGAACTCGCGGGCGGCCTTGAGGTTCGCTTCCTCGAGCTGTTCAACGCGGGCCTCGTCCAGCGCCAGCTGCTCGTTCGTGGAGGCGTAGGGGTACATCCAGTACAGGAATGCCAGGGCGAGCGCCGAGAAGGCGATCAGCAGCTTGACCTGGTCCCGCTGGGCCGTTGGGAGAATGGACATGATCGGCTCGGTTCAGCGCACGGGGACGACGAGCGGCGTCGTCTGAATGACGCCCGCAGGGGGCACTTCGTATTCGGCGGACAGTTCGAACTGCGTGACGTCCTTGCTGTCGACGATGACGATCTCGGACTTGGTGAGGGCGACCTTCTGGATGAAGGGCGAGCTCTCGAGCTGACGCATGAACATCGTGAGCGCCTGAATGTCCACCGTCTGTCCGACCAGCTTGAAGACGAGCGGATGGTGCACCGCAATCGTATCGGCAACCGCCTTGGCCTTGGCGTCCTTCTTGGCCGCAGCACCGGCCGCCACCGGCGACGTGCTGGTGCTCACGGTGTCGCCACCCGGAGGCAGCGGCGCGTCACTGGTCTGCTCCAGCGACGTCAGCCAGGTGTACGCCGGCAGCGCGCGGCTCACTTCGTCGAGGATGTGCGCCCAGTTGTAGCGATTGTCGTCGATCGTGCGAATGATCTGCAGCTGGCGGTACACGGAGTCCCGCTCGGAGGTGAGCCTGTGGCGCGCCGACAGCACCTTCTCGTAGCGCGTCGAATCGCGCACGGCGCGTTCGAGGCGCTCGCCGAGTTCGGAGGCGCGGGCGTTCTGGGCCGTGAAGAGCAGTCCCACCGAGGCCACGGCAATCACCACCGAGGCCGCGGCCCCGAGCAGCCAGGGATCCTTGACGCCGCCACCGAGCGCGCTGAGCGACGCCGCGAGGCCCGCTGCGCCGGACGAACGTGTGCCCTTCTTGGCGCCGGGCAGCAGATTGATCTGAATCATCATGGTCGGGGTCCTCAGGCGGCCGCGCGAAGGGCGAGGCCCACCGGCAGCATGAGCAGCGGGGCGACTTCGTCCGTGGAGAGGAATTCCATGGCCCCCTCACGCACGGTGAGCTGGGCAAGGGCGTTGGCCGGCTGCACCGGCATGCGCAGGCGATCGGCCAGCCAGGGCAGGAGACCCGGCACGCGGCTGCCGCCGCCGCAGGCATACACCGCGCGAATGGCGCCGAAGTTGCGCGACGACGTCGCAAGGAAGGTGGCCGCGCGCTCGAGACCGATGGCCAGTTCTTCACCGCGCATGGCGATGATGGTGTCGAGCAGGTGATGCGTCTCGCTGCCACGCAACAGGTCTTCGGCCTCGTCGGCCCCAAGCCCATGCTCGCGCTGCAGATCCTCGCGGAAGCGCCGCGTTCCCACGCCCAGATCACGCGTGAGGATGGGCGTGCCATCGTCGAGGATGTTGAGGTTGGTGGCTTCGTTGCCGATGTTGAGCAGCGCCACCGTCCCGTTCATGGCGTCGGGATAGTTGGTCTCGAACGCGTTGTGCAGCGCGAAGGCATCCACGTCGATCACGGTGGCCGGCGCGCCGGCTTCCTGCAGCAGATTCTGCCGCGTTTCGACGAGCTCACGCTTGGCGGCCACGAGCAGCACGCTCATGTCGAGTCCGTCGCCATCGGGATCGAGCACCTGGAAGTCGAGCTCGACCGAGTCCATGTCGAAGGGCACATGCTGTTCCGCTTCCCAGCGCATCAGCTCGCGCGCCTGCTGCTCCTTCACCCGCTCCATCTGAATCTTCTTGACGATGACATCACGTCCGCCGACGGCGGCCACGATGTGTTTCGTCTTGACGCCCGTCGCGGCGATGGTCTGGCGAATGGCCTCGGCGACAATGCCGTGGTCCATGACTTCGCCTTCCACGATGGCCGTGTCGTTGAGCGGCGTGATGACGACCTTCGCCAGCTCCGGCTTCGATCCGCTGTGATCGATGACGACGGCCTTGACGAGGCCCGAGCCGACATCGAGTCCGACCGTGAGTTTCTTCCGACCGAAGAGCGCCATGGGACTGAGGGGTTGCACAGTGAGGAGCATTCCGCCTGTCCCGTGCGGCGTACGACTCGAGGGACAGATTGACCTGTCAGGACCTGACTTGTCTCCCTTGAAACGACCCGCGCCTCACGAGGTAACGCTGGTTTGAGGGCGGCAGCGGGGCGTGCACTGCCACTTTGTGACAGTGGGGGCCCATTCGGACGCGTGAGGGTCGGTCCTTCTGACCGGCCATCGGAAATCCGGTGACGCCTGTCACCAACCCCGCCCGGGCGTTCGTATGCCGAACACCGAAGCCCGCGGCTGCGCGATCGTGGCCAACGCGAGATCGAAGGCGCAGGCATCGAAATGCAGGCGCGAGAAGGGGCCAAGTCGCACGACATCGGTAACGGCATCGTTGGCAATCACGGCACCACGCACGGTGAGGTGTCCGGTTCGCGCGTCCAGCGATCGACGCACCATCAGTGCGCCGTCCACCTCCACGGCTCCGTCAATCACGAGATGTCCGTTGACCACCAGCAGGCCCTGCCAGCGCATTGGGCCGCGAAGGGTAAGGGTCGGCACATCGAATCGCCGGGCGCGCCACCCGGGATCGGATATCGGCGACTGCACGACATCTGCGCTGGCGTAGGTCGGCACACGCGAAAGGACTTGAGTCCAGGCGCGCTCCACGCTTTCCCGTTGCCCGGGCGTCATGGCGCGCCACTCGGGCGCAGTGGCCCACAGGTGACCACTGGCCGGCGCCACATCGCCGGCCAGCACGGGCGGAACAGCCGGCGCCAGATAGGGACCGGGACACCATGGACTGTGTGCCGGGGCGTCGGCGGAGATGATCGCACCGTCCTCACCTTCCACCATGGCCAACGCCATGAGCGGAGCTTCGCGTGGCACAGACGGTGGCGACAACCAGAAGGCCCGTCGCTCGGTCCGACGGGGCGTGAGCGTGCCGCCCGCGCCTATCGGCCCGACCGACTGTGCATCGAGCTCCAGCCAAGCCACGAGAGGATGTGTGCGCTGCCACGCACTGCGCACGCGGATGGTCTCCACCAGCAGGTCGGGCCGCCACACGCGGTGTGCCAGGTCATGCCGAGTCAGTGAGTCGGACGCGTAGGACGCCACGGCCTGCACCGCCGCTTCATCGAGAGCGCGCATGACCTGTTGTGCGCGACGCGCGGAATCCGCACTGCGCGCCGCCCGCCACGCCGAGTGCAGCAGGCTGCTGGCGAGCAGACTGATGCCGGCCAGGACCACGATGGTGAGCGGCAGAGTGCTGCCGCGTCGCATCCTCTTGCGCGTTGTCATGGCTGTGGCAGAGTCGCAACCGGTTGTGGTGCACCGCGCAGGGCCAACTGCACCTGCACGGAATCACCGGGTCCGACGATGCGACCGCCGGTGGTCTGTGGCGCGCGCAGGGTGACCTGCAGCAGTGCCGCCTCAGCGGGCTGGGACGTGGGCGCACCTTGCAGGTCGAAGACCTGCACCGTCATGCCCTTGGCGGCCGCGCTGTGCAGGGGACCAGCCAGCGGCTGCACGGTTTCCCAACCACTCGCATCCAGCGTGCGGCGCCCGACCCACCAGTGGCCGTCGCTGCGATAGTGGGTGTAGCGCGTGCGGCGCTGCAGCAGAACGGGCGTGCCCGGTGCAATCCCGGCGGCCCAGGTGGAATCGACGGCCATGCGCCAGCGCGGAACACGCAGCGCGTCTCCCGCAGCGCCGCAGGGTCCCTGGCCAAGTCCTGACCAGTCGCCCACCGTGGCGTGCACAGGTGCTGGCAGGTCGCCCGCAGTCCCTCCGTATCGTGTTGCCGACACCTGCCATGCCGTGAGCGCATCGCCCGCGCGCACGGTGCTCAGCGGCGAGGGAACGAGGGCCGATACGTCCCCCAGCACCAGCTGATCAGCGGAGGGCCGATCACACACGACCGCGGCCGCCAGCACGGCATCAAACTCGAGCAGGGTATCGCTGACCGACACGAGGTCGCCGGGGCGCAGGCGATCGATGTCGTGAGACAGCACGAGCACGGCATGGCGCAGTTCGCGCGACACCTGCAACGTGCGCCCCTGGGTGCGTGCCGAACGCGCCACAAACAGCAACAGCAGCACCGCCAGGCTGCCCAGCAGGGCCATGAGCGGGAGTGCCACCAGCAGCTCGATGAGGCTGCTGCCGCGGCGCATGGGTGCTCGCCTCACCCGGGGATTCCCACCACGCTTCACTCGCACAACGCCGCCCCTTGTGAGAACAGCTCGTGCCAGGCGCGACCGGTTTGTGAAGTGCCCAAGGCGCTGAGCCGCCAGCGAAGATGCAGGGCTTCATGCCGCGCCAGACCATCGGGCCGCTCTGCGCCGTTTACGACATACCGATTGCGTACGGCCTCACTGCTCACCGACGCTGCAGTCTGGCAGGCGTGCAACTGCAGCGCGCTGCTGTGGGAGAGCATGGTGCGCTGCGCCACATCCTGCGCCAGCGCGCCGTTCACCAGTTGCGCCGAGGTGTTGCCGAGGAGGAGCACCACGGTGGCCGTACCGGCCAGCAGCAGCATGGCCACACAGCACTCGACCAGGGCGCGGCCCTCGTGGGCGCGGCCATCGTGGGCGCGGCCATCGTGGGCGCGGCCCTGATGGGCGCGGGACGGACGTGGACGACGCGGTGTGGCACGCGCCGATTGAATGGAGGAAAGCGACATGGGGCCACGGTATCACCCGTGGCCCCCGTCTATGTCATCAGAAGCTTGCGCGTTGGATCATGGGAACGCAGGTGGCACATCAGCCGCGACGCGGCGCAGTCCACTGGCGTGCAGCGGCAGCAGAATGACAAAGGCCGCACCGCCTTCGCGGGCCCGCTGCACCCAGATCGTGCCGCCAAGATTTTCGATGGTGCTGGCCACGATGGCGAGCCCGAGACCGGTGCCCTTCCCCGGCTGCTTGGTGGAGAAGAAGGGTTCGAAGATGCGTTCCTCGTCTTCCGGCGAGACGCCGGTACCCGAGTCGGCAATGACCACCTGCAGAAAACGTGATGGCGACTCGGGTCTGGCCAGCCAGGCCAGCGCGCGCTTGCTGGGTCGGTGGGCCCAGCGCTTCGGCTCCGGGTCCGTGCGCCGCTTCTCAATGGACTCCGTGAAGGCCGAGGCCTCGTTGATGCGAGAGCGAATGACGATGTCACCCTCGCGGTCCATCGCATCAACGGCATTCAGCAGCAGATTCACAAACACCTGCTCCAGGTCATGCCGCTCGGCGTACACCACGCCGTCAGGCGCCTCGAGTTCGCGGTCCACGCGGAAGCGTCGGACGATGCCCTGGTCGCCGAGCAGACGCAGCACGTCCTCGATGACCTCGTCGACGACAATGGGCTTCGGTGTCAGGCGACGTGGGCGCGCGTAGTCGAGCAGGCCACGCATGATGCGATCGATGCGCGTGATTTCCCGTTCGAGCGCGTCAATGGGCTCGGCGGTGCCGGGGACCTCGCGCGTGCGCATGCGCAGCAGGTGCGCGTAGTTGGCGATGGCCGAGACGGGGTTGCCGATTTCGTGCGAGATGCCGGCGGCAATGCGCCCCATGGTGGCGAGTTTCTCCACCCGCAGCCTGGATTGCGTGGCCGCATTCATCTGCTCGGTCATGCGATTGATGCTGTCGGCGAGCCGATTGAACTCTTCGGTGCTGGCCGGCGGCACGGTGCGCGAGGAATCCCCCTTGGCCATGGCGTCGGCGGCCTCCACGCAGTGTCCAAGTGGCTGTTCGATGAGCTCGGACACCTGCCGCTGCAGCATGCTGGCGGAGACCAGCGCAATCAGAAACACCAGCAGGACCACGATGGGCCACCGGATGGCAGCGGGCAGCTGCTCGGTGAACCACATGGTGGTGATGATGGCGATGATGAGACCGCTGCTGGCGAGGACGAGGACACGCTGCAGGCGATCGTGGATGCTGGGCCGCTTGATTTCGCTCACGCGGGGAGGATGCAGCGCGGGCGCGAGTGGGGCAACCGGAAACGGCAAAGGGGCCAGGCTTTCGCCCGACCCCTCCCCCCCAACCAGTGCGGCCTGCCGAAGCTGGCCGTGCTGTTGGATTGTCCGCGTTGCGTGCTGCCTGCGTGCCCGAAGGCTTAGCGGCAGTTCGGGCCGTACGGGATGCCTTCCTCGATCGGGGCCACCGCGGCGGCGACGACGGCGATCTGGCAGGTCACACCCGAGGCCGCGTGCGCAGCCTGCGCGCTCCAGCCGTCCGGCGCGGGCGTCACCGTCACCACCATGCCTTCCGAACCGTAGTTGGCCGGGATCGTCCAGCCGGCGTACGTGCCACCTTCAGAGAAGTGCGCCTCGGCGGCCGGGATCAGGTTCTTGAGGTCGGACTTGGCGGCCGTCACGTAGGCCTTGCGCTTGGTGTCAGCGAACTTCGGGATCGCGATCGCGGCCAGGATGCCGATGATGACGACGACGATCAGGAGTTCGATGAGGGTGAAACCCTTGCGAGTGCGCTTCATGGTGGAATCTCCAATGGGGGTTGGTGCGTCGGGCTCGTCCTAGGTGACGCGCCCTTCGACGCCATGCAGAATGGCAACTGCCTTGCCAGCACGGCGGCCCCAATTAAAGCTGTTGCCACACAACGACTTGCATCATTTCGACGCGCATGGGGTCTTCGCGACGGCGCTGGGATTTCGCAAGATTCCTTGCAGCGTGCAATCCGACCATCCCGCCGGTGCCGACCGCCTGTGCCGGCAACGAAACAGCGCCGTCACGGCTGTGACGGCGCTGTCGGCACGACATGTCCAGCGACGGGACGCTGACTCAGTTGCAGATGGTGCTGCTCTTGATGCCTGGCCCGGCCGTGAGGGTGCACTGCACACCCGGAAGCGCCGTATGGCTGGCGGTGGCCGTCCAACCCTGGCCATTGGGTGTGAAGGACAGCGTCACCCCCTGTGAGCCCAGCGGCGGCGTGAAGTTGGCGTAGGACTGATCCTGGGAGTACACCGTCTCCGCCATGGTGGCCACCCGCTTGAGATCGGACTTCATGGTGGCATAGTGCGACCGCTTCTTGGAGTCGCCGAACTTGGTGATGCCGAGCATGGCCAGCAGGCCGATGATGACGACGACGGTCAACATTTCAATGAATGTGAATCCGGCGCGGCGTCGCGAAAGGGATTGTGACATCAGGCGTCTCCGTAGCGGGCAAGCTTGCGGTACAGGGTGGACGGATCAATTCCCAGCATGTCGGCGGCGCGACTCTTGTTGCCGCCTTCGTTCTGCAGGACCCATTGGATGTAGGCCCGCTCGATGGCTTCGAGTGTCGGCGTGACGGGGGTGCGTTCACTGACCAGCGGCTCGGCGCGGCGTGAGGTGACGCGCTCGGGCAGGGCCTCGGGCCTTACCACATGCCCCGAAGACAGGATGACGGCACGTTCGAGGGCGTTCTCGAGCTCGCGCACATTGCCTGGCCAACCATAGGCCATCATGGCGTCGAGCGTGTCTTCACCGAGGACCTTGGGCTCTTCACCCCGCAACATGGCGGAGCGATTGAGAAAGCTTTCGGCCAGCAGCGGAATGTCGTCGCTGCGCTGACGCAGCGGCGGCAGATGCACGGCAATGACGTTGAGCCGGTAGTAGAGATCGGCACGGAAACCGCCCCGTTTGATCTCTTCCTCGAGTTCGCGATTGGTGGCGGCCAGCACGCGCGTATTCACGGGCACCGATTCGGTGGCGCCCACGGGAATGATTTCGCGCTGCTGCAGCACCCGCAGCAGCTTGACCTGCGTGGAGGGCGTGGTCTCGCCGATTTCGTCCAGGAAGAACGTGCCCTGATCTGCCGCGGCAAAGAGACCCGTCTTGTCCTTTACGGCGCCAGTGAACGAGCCCTTCACATGTCCGAACAGTTCGCTCTCGAGCAGCGACTCCGGCAGCGCGCCGCAGTTGATACTGAGGAAGTTGTTGGGCGCGCGTGAACTCAATTCGTGGATGTAGCGCGCGATGACTTCCTTGCCCGTGCCCGACTCGCCGGTGATGAGCACGGTGGAGTCGGTGGGCGCCACGGTTTCCGCAAGGCGGAGCACATCGTTCCAGCTCTTGCTCCGTCCGATCGGTCGTCCGGCAGTGTTGCGCTCGCGCCGACGTATCTCCTGCTTGAGCTCCTGGTTCTCGATGCGCAGCTTGCGGTGCTCGGCGGCGCGCCGGAGGATGGCCACCAGCTCGTCGTTGCGGAACGGCTTCTGGATGTAATAGAAGGCGCCCTCGTTCACCGCCTGCATGGCCGACTGCAGGGTGGCCTGTGCGGTCATGAGGATGACCGGCATGTCCGGATCGCTCTGCCGCGCGGCACTCAGCACCTGCACGCCCGTGACATCGGGCATGCGCACGTCGGTGAGCACGATATCCGGCTGCAGCTCGGCCAGCTTTTCGATGCCCTGGCGTCCTCCCTGTGCCACGTGCGGAGCAAAGCCCTCGGACTTGAGCAGAATACGCAGCGAATCGAGGATGCCCGATTCGTCGTCAACGATGAGAACGCGCGGCAGATCCGCAGCGGCGGGAGCAATCATGCAGCAACTCCGGTTGCACGAACGGGGGACGACTCAGCGGCAGCCCGCGCAGTGGGCAGCACGATGGTGAAGCGGGTGCCCTTGGGCAGGTGATCCACGGTGACAAGTCCGCGGTGCGCCTCCACGGCGCGGTGCACGACAGGCAGGCCCAGCCCACTCCCACTGGCCTTGCCCGAGACAAAGGGCTCGAAGAGCCGACCACGCAGGTCTTCCGGCACGCCCGGACCGTCGTCGGTCACGGTAATGGCGAGCAGTTCACCGGCAATCGCGCGGTGATTGCGTGAGTCGCCGTCGTGGGTGTGACGCAACACGTTCACAAATACGTGGCCGCCTGGCCCCACGGCCTGCACCGCATTGAGCACCAGATTGAACACGGCCCGATGCAGCAGGTCCTCGTCTCCGGTCAGCGGCGGCAGATTGGGGGATACATCCACCTGCACCTGCACATCGTCGCCGCGATCCGGGTGTGACGCGGCCAATGTGGCCGCCGCCTGCACGACGGCGCCAAGATCCAGCGACGCGGTATGTGTGACCCGCGCACGCGCGAAATCGAGGAACTCGGCCAGCAGGCGACTCAGGCGATCGGCCTCACGCACGACGAGCCCGTGCAGAATGCGCTCGTCGTCGTCCTCAGCCTGCCCCTGACTGGCCTGACGTACGGCCTGCCGGCGCGCGAGCTGTTCGGTGGCGCTGCGAATGCTGGCCAGCGGGTTGCGGATCTCGTGCGCCAACGACGCGCTCAGTTCAGCCACCGCCTGCAGTCGCTCGGCGCGCACGTGCAGCGCCTGCAGCCGCTTGCTGTCGGAGATGTCCTGAAAGATGGCGGTGGCCGTGGTACTGCTGTCCGGACGGACCCCTTCGGCTACGGTGGTGGTGACACCAATCTCCACATCGTCATCGCCGCGTCGAATCACACCTTCTGCGCGCGTGGTACGCACCCCGTCGCGGGCGCTGCGCTCCACCAGGTCGGTGAGCTGCGGGGAGACGCGGCGCAGCGTGGGCAGCACAGGGCGACCGATGTAGGCGCGCAGATCCAGCTGCAGCAGGTCCGACGCCGCCGGGTTGGCGTAAAGCAGTCGCCCCTGCGCATCGACGGTGAGAATGCCCGAGCGGATGGTGCGCAGAATGTCAGCGGCTTCCAGCTGCACCTTGGCCAGCTGCGCCGCCAGCGCCTCACGCCCTGAGCCCGCCTGACGCAGCCGCTGGGCCACAAAGCCCGTCCCCAGCGCCACGACAATGAACACGGCCGTCTGCACGGCAAAGCCAAGCCCGGGTGATCCACCGCGCAGCCAGAGCACATCGGCGGCGTAAAGCCCGCAGGCTCCGGCGGCAACGGCCAGTCCCCCGCGCATGGGCAGGAGCAGTGCGCCGCTGGCAATGACCAGGATATAGAGAGCGGCGAACTGCGAACTCCAGCCGCCGGTGATGTGCACGATGCTGGTGACCAGCAGCAGGTCAATGATGCACTGCCCCGCGAAGTACAGACGCCCCAACGGCTTGCCGTCGGTGCCGTAGGCTGCGGAACCCACGGTGGAGAGGGTGGCCACGGCAAAGGCCAGCGTCGCGACCAGGGTGTCAGCTGGTGCGGCCTGTGTCCAGACAAAGACCGCCGCCACCAGAATGGCACAGGCCAACGCCATGCGCCCGAGCCACACCCAGCGCAGCACGCGGGATGGCTCGAGCAGTTCCTGAATGGGGTCCTGCGGAAACGCCGGCGTGTAACGCACGCTGGTCCGGGTGCCGGGAACGGTTGAGAAACGGATTCGTGCAGAATGCAAGAGGCGCGGAATGCCACCCGGTCTTGCAGATTGCACTATCTGGACGAACCAGTCGTTTCATCGTTTCCTTTCGTCATGCTTTCCGACCCTCCGTTGTCCATTGAGCCGGACCTGACCTTCGGGACCATATCGGTCCGGCTCCTGTTCGTGCTCATCCTTGTCCTGCTGAATGCCTTTTTCGTGGCAGCAGAATTCGCCCTTGTGGGGGCGCGTCGCAGCAAGATCGACCAGATGGTGGCCGACGGCGACAAGAGTGCCTTGGTGGTCCAGCGGGCCCTGAGCCAGCTCGACCGCTACATCTCCGGTACCCAGCTCGGTATCACCTTGGCCTCTCTGGCCCTGGGTTGGATTGGTGAGCCTGCGGTGGCCGTGCTGGTGGATATGGCGCTGCACGCGGTGGGCGTGGACGTGCCGCCCGGCGCGGCGCACACGGGCGCCGGCATCGCGGTGGCGTTTCTCGTCATCACCTTCTTGCACATCGTGCTGGGGGAGCTGGCGCCCAAGTCCATCGCGCTGGCCATGCCGGAAGACGTGAGTCGCTGGGTGGCGCGGCCCCTGATGCTGTTTTCCCAGATCATGTCGCCGTTCATCAGCTTCCTGAACGGCACGGC
Source organism: Gemmatimonadaceae bacterium (assembly GCA_016741895.1). Classification (GTDB taxonomy): domain Bacteria; phylum Gemmatimonadota; class Gemmatimonadetes; order Gemmatimonadales; family Gemmatimonadaceae; genus Gemmatimonas. Next base: position 20,218 of record JACVCT010000024.1, read on the forward strand.
CAATCGCATGCTGGCCATGGTCGGCGTGCAGCCGGCCAGCGAGGGCGGGCACGTGCACAGCCCGGAAGAGTTGCGGCTGCTGGTCATGCAGGCGCGTGCCCATGGCACGCTCGACGAGTCCGACTCGGCCATGCTGGCCGGCGTCTTCGACTTCCACAACAAGCGCGCCGAAGACGTGATGCGCCCGCGCACCGAGATGGTGGCCATCGCGGAAGACGTGGACCGCGAGGAGCTGGTGGAGATCCTGCGGCGCGAGCGCTACTCGCGCTATCCGGTGTACCGCGACACGGCCGACGACATTGTGGGTGTGTTTCTGGCCAAGGACTTCTGGCTGGCCGAGCACCCGGAAACGTTCGAGCTGCGCGAGCACCTGCGCGAGCCGCTGTTCGTGCCGGCCACACGCGCGGCCGAGCGTGTGCTGGATGACTTGCGCAAGACGCGGGCGCATCTGGCCGTGGTACTCGACGAGTATGGTGGCACGGCCGGCATCGTGACCATGGAAGACCTGGTGGAAGAAGTCGTGGGCGACATTGCCGACGAGTACGACCTGCAGTCGCGTGACGCCTTCGTCTTTGACGGCGTGCTCGAGCTGGCGGGTTCGCTCTCGTTGGTGGATGTGCGCTCCGACCATCGCTTGCCCATCCCCGAGGGCGACTGGACCACACTGGGTGGCTACGCCTTTGCTGCGCTGGGCCGTTTGCCCAAGGTCGGCGACCGGGTGAGTTATCCGGGCGGCGAACTGGAAGTGGTGGCCATGGATGGTCGGCGTGTGGCCGCACTCCGGGTGCACAAGCGCGCCGAGGCAGCTGAGTCCAAGTGAGGTCGGCCTTATGAGCATCGAAAGCGACCTGTCGGTGGCACCGGGCACCTTCATCCCGCTCAGCGAGGTGGAGGTGCGGGCCATTTCGGGTGGCGGGCCCGGTGGACAGCACGTGAACAAGAGCGCGACGCGCGTGGCCATCGTGTGGAACGTGCGCACGAGTCGCGCGCTGCGCGACGAGCAACGGGCGCGCCTGCTGGAAAAGCTGGCCAGTCGCCTCGATGGCGAGGGTGCGCTGCGCATTGTGGCGGGCGAGTACCGCAGTCAGCAGCAGAACCGGCGCGCGGCGCTGGAGCGTTTGCAGCAGGTGGTGCAGCGTGCGCTCATCGTGCCACGTACGCGCAAGGCCACCAAGCCCACACGTGGGTCCGTGGAGCGTCGGCTGGATGAAAAACGCCGCCGCTCCGAGACCAAGCAGGAGCGGCGGGGAGGGAAAGACCAGTAGGAAAACTCTGGTCTGGCAGTAGTCGCGGGCGACCTGGAAAACATGTGCGTCGGCGGGCGCCGACTGGCCTTCCTGTCTCGAGCCGAGCGTGCCAATGTTGGTGGCATCGAAGGTAATACCGGCCTTCAACGAGGACTTCCGATGCTCAAGCTGCGCTTTGACAGCGTCGAACACCCTCGCGGTGATCTGATAAGCCTACAGCGATGGCGGGACCTACAGCCGAAACTGCGCTGCTCGGTCATCCGGGGGCTCCGAAAGAAGGGGAAATCGCGTGCGTCAAGATTGCGATTTCTCATCGATAGCGCACTGCTTGATCAGTGGTTCCCTAGCACCTGTGCACAGCGCGCTACAGCCTCCCGGCGCGCACCAGCCGCCTGTCAACGGTCCCGCGTGCGATCTCCGTTCCATCGCGTCGGAGCGGAAGCTATGATTCTCACGGCCCTCAGACCGCGTGATGCTGGGTGAACACGGTCTGTATTGCTACATGCCGCGGCTCGTCACGCTGAGCCCCTGCCGACCGCTGCGTCGGATCTGCGGTAGACTGCCACTCCGGCGTCAATTGCCCGACGGAGTAGTTGCAACCAGCCCGCAGATCGACTGGACTCCGCACTCCGCTTGATGCGCGCCAATGAACGTGGCCATCGCGGCCATCGCGGCCATCGCGGCCATCGCGGCCATCGCGGCCATCGCGGCCATCGCGGCCATCGCGGCGCGGGAAACAGCGAAAAACTGTCGAGCTATGCAAAGACGGAAAGCTCGCTGGCTTACCGCACGGTCTCACTCGCCCACTTTTGCTCCCGATTCTCGCGCTTCAGATGCTTCAACCGGTCTCGCTCATCACTGGCAGTCCCGCCGCCTTCCAGAATCGCGATCGACTTGGCGTGCCAGCCGTGCTGCCTGCTCTCGGGATTTCTGGGGAAAGGGCATACGCGGCTTCCGACCGATCCCACTGTCTCATGACGTGCTCCCAATCTCTCAATGGAGGGAGCCATATCCACCCCTTCGGATGTTCGAAAAACCCGCCGCGAGAGTACCGCATGCGATACTCTCGCGGCGAGTGGTCCAAACGTCCCCGTGACGGCTGACCACCTAAGGTGAAAGTGGCCGGTTGGTCACTCGACCCTGCATTCGTACGTTTCGCAGGGGACGCCGAATCCGACGTGGTTGCAACCCGTGTTGGAGTTAGAGAAGTGCTCGCAGTAAGTCATCGCCATGCACTTGTCGTTTTCACACGCGGGAACCGACGGGTTGGCAGAGGGGGAAGCTGCAACACCGGAGGAGAGTCCGATGCTCGCAATGACCAGAAGGGCCGATATCGCGATGGGTTTGCGCATGCTCTTCAACTCCATATTTGGCACAATGGCCGTTTGTGCGGGGCTGCACGCCAGCAGGCTGTCCCGCGGTTCGCTTATCGAGTCGCTGGCAGCGGGGTACCTTGGCTGATCCAGAGCTCCAGCTCCCTGAGGCCGACCTTCCTCACTAGTACCTGCTCCTGAACGCCAGCTTGATCGATGCCACCAGTGGGTGCCTCGGGTATTGTGCGCTTGAGCACGATCACTTGTGGCGTAGCCTGCAAGCCAGGATGTCGCAAGGCGACGAAATGCGAGTTCGCATGATTGAGGACTCCCTGACCAGCCGCGACCTCATCGAATACTCCCATCGCAGACAGGTGCTGGACACCTGCCTGCGCGCTCAACTCGCTGGCAACACCGATCTTCACAATGGACATCGAGTCGCTTCGTGCCTTGCTACGCAGCTGCCGCTCGATAGCGGACAAGTAGCCGGGTAACTCGGGCGCACGACAGGCCCCGCATCGTGAGGATCCGACATACACGAGGAGCAACTGCGTTCCTGAACGCGGTGCCACTTGGATGGTTTGGTCAGCCGATGATGAAGGGGCACTACGAAGTCGTGGCCCCAGCAGACGACCGGCTGCGAAGGTGGAGATCGCGACGAGCGAACTCACGGCGATCCAGCGAACACTGGACGGCCACCTGCGCAAAGCGAGGATAGAGTCTTCAATCATGGCAGCCTATAGACGAGAACGCGCGGATACGGGTCGTTCTCAAATGCGAAGAGGCGCCCGGAGGCAACTCCAGCAATCAGCGGAAGCGTCGACGAGACGAATGCAGCGCTACCGCTGCGCGTATCGATGAGGTAAGTGTCGATCCGAGACCAAATCGTACGATCCTTCAAAGATTGAGGTGTCATCAGTCCGACCTGCACAATGGCGAAACCCGGACTGATCTCTCGCAGTTGCAATGTGAAGGACGCCGTCGGGTTATCCGGATCCAATCCGAAACGTGCTCGACCGTCGGGCATGCGCCGCTCAAGCTGGCGCCCGATCTGAAAATCGTTCATGAGAAGCGTCCACATTCGCCGACCCGCCGTATCGTACGCGACAACGTAGGGAAGCTTCACCATCGAAGTGAGGACCGTGCCGTCTGCGGTACAGCCAATCTGCCCCTCGGACATCTCGGTTCTAACGAGTCGAGTTGCAGATGAGTAGCTGCTGCCGAACGATCTGATCTGGTGTCCATCGCTGTCTAGCACTCGAACTAGATGAGCAGCATCGCCCGCATCGGCGCTTGGCATCGCGAGGGCAATGATACCATTGCCGGTTGCGCACGCTGCGCTCATGGCCACCGTCAGCGGAGCGACCTTCTTGAGGGTGACTGTGCCCCGGCTGTCTCGGTGAAAGTACTTGATGCCGAGCGCGGCGTCGAACACTGCAAAGTCACTGCCCGCGCCCGTGCTCCAGCTCGCAATTGGCGTTCGCAAATCGGTGGGGCCGCTTCCGTCGCGCCCCACGGCGAACAGGGGCGTGCCGCGCGCGTCAAACGCGCGAATCGCGCGATTCGCACGATCAGTTACGAGTACCGTGCCCTTTGGGGTCACAGTGACATCGCGAATCTGCCCAAGAACCGTTTCCGGCGAACCATCAAGCGTGCCTATGTAGTCGATTCGTTCCGCTGCGCGCAATTGACGCCTTAGCGCTAGTAGTGTCGCAGGCAAAGTCGGGAGATCTTGGCGACCGACCCTTCGCACGAGCCCTACGGTGCTCAGATTCTCTTTTGTGGGGTGCACAACCACTTCCTGCGCTCTTGCTGATACTGCTGTCAGGAAGATGGCAGCGCCCAACACATGGCGAATCCAACTCATTGTCGACGTTCTCCGCTCGAGAAGAAGGCGCCCGGCCGACTGAGTCGGCCGGGCGCTCACGTAGTGTATCCGATTATTCAGGCTCGCACTGATACGTGTCGCACAGGCCTGACAGGCCCGTGTTACAACCGGTGTTCTGCCCGCTAGCGTTGACGCAGTAGGCGAATCCGAACACACACCGATCCTGTTCGCAGAAACTCGTACTCTCAGAGCGTTTCGCTTCGACCGACGTTGCGATACCTGACAACATGCCGAGCAAGGCGACACCTACTACTACCGACCGCTTCCCGATCGCCAACATTTTGCCTCCGTGAGAGGAATGTGAAGCAGAAATCATGATTGCGCTCCCCACGCTATCCCCCCCCCCCGTTCTGTCAATAGTCCAGCCGCAAATTCTGGCCGAAGTAGGTGATTGTCGCGTCCTAATTAATGTCTACACGTCCCCCCTCCTTTAGGAGACGTGTCTATGTCGGACCGAGCCCAACGGCGGCACAGCGAAGAATTGAAGCAGCGGATCGTCGCGGACGTGGAGGCGGGCCGTCTTGCCTTGCGAGAGGCGGGCCGTCTTTCCTTGCGAGAGGCGGCCCGCCAAAGGTTTTGCGGCCGATTTCAGCTCCGTGGTTAAGGATGCGCGGTTGATGCCTGCGCACCAAAGGGACCTATCGGAAATTTTGTGTGCGCGGCATATCATGACACCTGACCGGAGTCTGTATGTCACGCAAACCGAAAGCGACGGCTGAGGCTGCTCCGCTCGTCCCTATTCCGTCCGCCCTGTTGGACGAAGTGGTGAAGGGGCCGATGAGTCCGGCCCAAGTCCAGGCGGTGTTTCAGTCGTTCAAGAAGGCCGTCATTGAGCGCGCGATGGGGG
>JACVCT010000322.1 GCA_016741895.1 Gemmatimonadaceae bacterium
GAAATAGATCAATGAGAGATGAGCAACCAATGAGTTGAGAGACGGGAATCTCGGCGTCTGGGGACTGCGGTTGCGGTCGGGGTCGGGGCCTTGGTCGGGGTCTTGGTCGGGGTCGGGGTCTTGGTTGGGGTCTTGGTCGGGGTCTTGGTCGGGACCGCCGAGACCGCCTTCGCGGTTGCGGCGACTGATGGCCAGTGCGCAACGCGGTCCGATCTCCCACATCATTGCTGGCTGGTCTCTCATCTCCATACCCATCCGGCTTCGCATTTCCCTCGAAGACTCACATCTCAAGTCGGGCCGAAGGCCTGGCGCGAGATCAGGGACCACAAAGACCGGAGGCCTCAGATCCCAGATCTCAGACGCGGAACTGCGTGAGGTGATGGTCCAGGTGCTTGTAGGCCAGCCTTCCCCATTCGCGCTCATCGAGCGCGCCGAACAGCGGGTGCTCGGGCCAGGAGCTCCGTCCCATCTCGCTCTCGAAGCGCGCAATCAGTGCCTTGAGCATTTCGCGCTCGGCCTCGCCCTCGCCCGGCGCACGAGCCAGCAGTTCACGCGCGGTGGGCGCGTTCTTCGGAAACGGCAGCACGTACAACATGAGGCGCCTGACCAGCGCCGTGCGCACCAGCGGCACACGCTTGGCCGTGCAGTGCAGGTCTCCATACGCCATGCGCAGGGCATCGGCACAGTGCGCCAGCATGCGCGGCGCGTTCATGCGCCCCCAGGCCGGCTGCGCGTCGAGGTCGAGTTGCTGCAGGCGCGCGATGAGCTCACGGCGCGCCGCGGGGTCGGTCAGTGTGGACATGTGATCAGCGATGATGCTGCAGGACCCGCTGCGCCTCGGCCTCGAGCCCCGACACCAGGGCGTCGAGATGCACACGATCGGTGCGGGCGTTCATCACCGTGATGCGCAGCACGCGCCGCCCGCCCAGGGATGTGGCCGTGATCCATCCGCGCCCGCTGCGGTTGTAGCGCTCGCGCAGCGCATCGGTGAGGGCATCGCGCTCGGCCGCATCCACCACGCCCGGCGGCTGCCAGGAAAAGCACAGGATGTTGGACTCGGGCAGGTGCAGCGGCGTGAACTGCGCGTGCGAGGACAGACGCTCGTGCAGATAGCGCGCCATGTCGCAGAGCCGCTCGTACAGCGCACCCAGCGCCTGACTGCCGTAGCGCTCGAAGGCCACCCACACCTTGAGCACGTCGGCGCGGCGCGAGCATTGAAAACTGCGCGGCCCCATGTCCCAGGCGCGCGCGTCTTCCGACGGCGTGAAAAGATAGGGCGCGCTCTGCGCATACGCGCGCTCGAGATCATGCTCCTCACGCATGAGCAGCATGCCGGCGGCCAGTGGCAGCAGCAGGGTCTTGTGCGGATCCCAGGCCACCGATCGCGCGCGGGCAAGCCCCGCCAGGCGCGGACGCTCGCGCGGCGCCAGCAGCGCCCCGCCGCCGTGCGCCGCGTCCACATGCATCCACAACGGCCCGTTGGCGTCGGCAAAACTGTCGCAGGCGTCGGCCACCGCCTCGAGATCATCGAAGGCGCCTGTGGCCGTGCAGCCGGCCGTGGCCACCACCGCCATGACCGGTTTGTGCTCACGCTGCAACTCGGCCAGTCGCGCGCGCAGCTGCGGCACGCTCATGCGCTGCCCGTCGCTGGGAATGACCACCACATGCGACTGACCGAGACCCATGACGCCGGCCGCGCGCGTGACCGCATAGTGGGCGTGTTCGCCGCAGACCAGCACCGGCGGACGCGGCCCCACACCGCGATCCCACACGTTGGGAATGGCGCGCGCCCGCGCGGCGAGCAGCGCCGTGAGTGTGGCCTCGGTGCCGCCGCTGGTCATGGTGCCACCGGCGCGCGCGTCCCAGCCAATGAGATCCGTCATCCACTCGATGACCTGATGCTCGAGTGGCGTGAACGACGGCGACATCTCGCGCACGGCCTGCGATTGATTGAGCGCGCTGATGAGCGCCTCGGTCCACACCGCCGCCGGGAGCGGCGCCGAGACCTGATGGCCGATGTACATGGGGTGCGCGAGGCGATTGACATCGACCAGAAGCAGCGACGCCAGACGACGCGCCACATCGGCCAGCGGCCGCGGGTTGCGCGGCATCTCGGTGGCCAGACGGTCGGCAATGACCTCGGCGCTGTGCCAGGTGCTCACCCCGCCCTCGCCCGCCCGCGTTTCGGCGAAGTAGGTGGCCACGAGCTCCAGCAACGGCCGGGCCGCCTCGAGTGTGGTGTCCGCCTCGAGCAGCGCAAGCGGATCGATTGGCGGCTCAGTCAGCGGACGCGGGTCCGACGCCATGGTGACTCCGAAGGTCCGACGCGTCGCGCAAAAGCGTCACGCAGACGCCGCACGCAGAGGCGTCACTCAAACGCGCCGCGGCGCGAGATGATGATGATGCGGATCCCAGCGCCAGTGCCGGGTGGTCTGGCAGTGCACGCCACCGATCCAGCGGTCGATGCCGTTGAGCTGCACCTGATCGGCGCGGTCGCGCACGACGTCGTGCCCCAGCGGCGTGAGTTCCACGGGACGATCCCAGAAACTCTTGCCTCCGGTGGAACGGCTCGAGGTGACCACACGTGAGCCGTTGGCGTGCAGCACCAGCGGATTGGCGCAGTCGCTCAGACGCTGCACGTACCACGCAAAGCTCGAATCGCCGAGCCACACCCAGGATTCGGCCTTCTGCTGTGCCTGAAACACCGTGCGCAGGGTGCGCGGACCGTTGGCGAGAATTTCGCAGACCTGCCGCTCGGTGCGCGACAGCCCGGCCTGCGTGTCGGGAAACTCCTCGAGCACACGGCGCAGCGCCGACGTGAGATACGGCAGTCGCACGGCGGGGTCGTCCGCGTAGGTGCGGGCACTGCGCTGCCCGTCGAGCCGCGTGGTGACCGCCAGCAGCGTATCCGGCGTGTCGGCCGTGAACGCCTGCCAGGCCTCGGCGCCGGTGGCCACATCGTCGGCATCGAGGTCGCGTCGCGACTCGTAGAGCGCCGGGAAATTCTCCGGGGCCAGCGGGCCAAGCAGACAGTCGGCCGGCGCGATGCTCACTCGAGGCAGCGGCCCAGCGCGGCGGGCCAGACGCGCCAGCACCTGCATGAGTTGCAGCTGATCGTAGAGGTCCGGCTCAAACCAGAGCACCAGCTCGTCGTCATCGGCCACCCCGTCGAGCCGCTGGTCGCGATCGATGAGAGAGCGCAGGACGGAATCGCTGCTGCTCCAACCCCGCCCGGACAGGAAATCCGCGCGCACCCGCCGAAAGGCGTCCGAATCCCGATCGTCGGGAACCGGCCCATCGTGCAGGATGTCACGCCAGGGGAGAACATCCCCTGTCAGGCCCGACTGGCCCAGAGCGTCGGCGGCATGATCGCCGTTGGTGAGGTGCAGGGTTCGCATGAGATGACGTATGTTCCACGAATCGACTCTCTATGTTGGCGGGTCCTCACGGGATGCGCCACTACCCGTCCCCGATTCCTGCGCCCAGGTTCCCCGCCGATGTCCGAGCCCCGCATCGTGACGCCCCGCGCCCCGACCACTGCAACACCGGAGGCGGCGGTCGCCGTCGGGACCCTTGAGGATTTCGAGCTGGACCCGCTGCTCGATGTGGGCACCGCCATGTGGGCGGTGGTCTTTGCCGGTGGCATCGGCACGCGCTTCTGGCCCCTCAGTACCCCGCAGCGGCCAAAACAGCTGCTGCCGCTGGTCAACGAACGGCCGCTCATTGCCGACACCGTGGCGCGGCTGTCGCCGCTGGTGCCCGCCGAGCGGGTGCTGATCGTGACCAGCGCGGATATCGTGGATGCCCTGCACGAGGCCATTCCCGAGGTGCCCCGTGGCAACATGCTGGTGGAGCCCCGTCCGCTTGGCACGGCCGCCGCACTGGCTTGGGGCGCGCACGAAGTCGGACGCCGTGCGGGTCCGGACACCGTGTTTGTGGCGCTGCATGCGGACCTCGCGGTGGGATATCCGGACGTGCTGCGGGACACACTGCGTCGGGCCGCCGCACTCGCCGCCAACGAGCCGCGCCTCGTGGCCCTTGGCGCCACCCCCACCCGCCCAGAGACGGGATTTGGCTATCTGCAGCCGGCCGCCCTGGTCGATCCGCTGGTCTCCCGCGCCGAGGGCGGCGCCTGCCATGTCGAACACTTCGTCGAGAAGCCCAGCGCCACGCTGGCCGACGTGCTGATCGAAAAAGGTGCGCTCTGGAACACCGGCATCTTCGTGTGGCGGGCCCGCGTGGCGTTCGACGAG
>JACVCT010000323.1 GCA_016741895.1 Gemmatimonadaceae bacterium
ATCCGCTGCAGATGAGCGTGGGTGAGCTCGAGCGCGTCACGCGTCGCTACACCAAGGGCATCATCTCCCTGCTCGGCCCCGACACCGACGTGCCGGCGCCCGACGTGAACACCAACGAGCGCGTCATGGCCTGGCTCATGGACACGTACTCCATGCATGTCGGCCGGACGGAGAACGCCGTCACCACCGGCAAGCCGGTGGAGATGGGTGGTTCGCTGGGCCGCAAGGAAGCCACCGGACGCGGGTGCATGCTCGTCACGAAGGAAGCGCTGGCCCATCTCGGCATGGACATCAAGGGCGCGACCGTGGCCGTGCAGGGCTTCGGCAACGTGGGCTCCATCGCCGCCAAGCTGCTGGCCGAGCAGGGCGCGAAGATCGTCGGCATCAGCGACCGCTTCGGTGCCTTCCACAACGCCGGCGGTATCGATGTGGAGGCCGCCATCAAGCACGTGCAGAAGCACCGGTCGCTCGAGGGCTTCAGCGGTGGCGACGCCATTGACGCGGACACGCTGCTCACCCTCGACGTGGACGTGCTCGTGCCGGCAGCGCTCGAAAACGTCATCACGACCAAGAACGCGCCGAAGATCCGCGCCAAGGTCATCTGCGAGGGCGCCAACGGCCCGACCACGGCGGCAGCCGACCCCATTCTCGACGAAAAGGGCATCTTCGTCATCCCTGACATTCTCGCCAATGCGGGCGGCGTGACGGTGTCCTACTTCGAATGGGTGCAGGATCGCATGGGCTACTTCTGGTCGGAGGAGGATGTGAACTCCCGCCTCGGTGGCATCATGACGCGCAGCTTCCAGGATGTGCTGCAGCTGTCCAAGCAGCACCGGGTCAACATGCGCACGGCGGCATACATGCTGTCCATCAGCCGTGTGGCCACCGTGCATCGCTTGCGCGGGATCTACGCGTAATGCCTGGCTGTACTCTGGCGTCGGCTCCCGGCTTCGGCCGGGTCCGGCGCTGACGGCTCCGCACCATGCGCGTGCTTTTGTGTGTCATCGGCCGGCCTCGCCACGCGGGGCTGGCCGATGCCATTCAGGACTATGAGTCGCGGGCCCAGCGCTACTGGCCACTCGAGGTGCATGAGCTGCGCGAGGAGTCGGGCCGGGCCCTGAGCCCCGAGCAGGTCAAGGATCGCGAGGGGGCACGACTGCTGGAGCGCGTGCCGGGTGATGCCCTCGTGGTGGCCTGTGATCCGGGTGGTATGTCGCAGGACTCCGCCCAGTTTGCCGCCTGGTTGCAGCAGCAGCGCGAAAGCGCGCGCCACGTGGCCTTCCTGATCGGGGGCGCCCATGGGCTGTCGGAGCCTGTGCGCACGCGGGCCACACGGCGGCTTTCACTGGCGCCGTGGACGCTTCCTCACGAGCTTGCACGTCTGGTGCTCGCCGAGCAGTTGTACCGCGCCGGAACCATCGTGCGCGGGGAGCCTTATCACAAATAAGCGGCTCGCGTCCGGTACTGAGCCAGCCTGCGAGTTGATCCACCGACCCGAACGAGAATCCGAACGCGTGAGCGACCTTGAAGCGTTGAGGCAGGATGGCCTGCAGATCCGTACCGCGGCGCTGGGCGGCAGTGCCCTGTCGCGCGCCCTGCAGGCGGGGCAGGTGGGCACGGAGTGGATGGCACCGCGCCCCCAGTCGTTGAGCGCCTGGCGCGCGCACGCGGACGCCGTGCGGGCCGACTTCCCCGATGACGCGTGGTGTAGACGCCTGGCGCCGGCGTTCGCCGCCACGGGGGCGGCGGCTGAGCGCCTCCAGCGTGCCTCCCAGTCGGGCGTGGTGGTCACCACCGGCCAGCAGCCCGGGCTCTTTGGCGGCCCCTCCTACACGTTCAGCAAGGCCATGGGCGCCATTGCGCTCGCCGATGCCCTTGAAGCCGCACTGGGAATCCCGGTGGCGCCGGTGTTCTGGGCCGCCACCGATGACGCCGACTGGATGGAAGCCGCTGTGACCTGGGTGGCCGGCGCGCGAGGGCTGTCGATGGCGCAAATGGTCGGACCGGCAACGGACGGCGTGGCCATGGCAGATGTGCCGCTCGGCGATCTCGCTGCTGCGCGTGCCGTGTTGGGCAGCGCTTTCGGTTCGGCGGCCCACGGCAGTGTGATCGATCTGATCGACCGCAGCTATGTGCCACAGGCCACGGTGGGCGGCGCCTATCTGCAGTTGTTGCGGGCCTTGCTCGAGCCGCTGGGCATGGCGGTGCTCGACGCGGCACATCCGGCCCTGCGCGAAGCGGCTGATCCCGTGCTCCGCCGCGCGCTCAAACAGAGCGCACACATCCTCGAGTCCGTGAAGGCCAGATCGCAGGCCATCGAGAGCGCTGGCTTTGCGCCGCAGGTCGATGTGGTGGATGGACTGTCACTGGTATTTCGCACGGAGACGGCCAGTCAGGGTGGGCAGGTGCAGCGCGTGCGCGAGCGGGTGCCGGTGGCCGAGGCCATGCAGGTCGCGCGTGAGGCCGGCGCCGGATCACTCGGCGCCAACGTGCTGCTGCGTCCCGTGCTCGAGCGCGCCATTCTGCCCACCGTGTGTTATCTGGCGGGACCCGGGGAGTACGCGTATTTCGCGCAGGTGTCGCCGGTGGCCACGGCTCTTGGGGCCGCTGTTCCCGTGGCCGCGCCGCGCTGGGCCTGTGCACTCGTGGAGACACGCAGCCTGACGCAGCTCGAACAGCTTGGGCTCAGCGAAGAGGATCTGCTCGACCCGCATCGCGCCGAACAGCGCGTGGCCCACGCGCATGTCGATGCCGAACTGGCCGACACGCTTGAACGTCTGCGGGTCACCGTGGACGCACAGCTGCGCGCGTTGCACGATGCCGCCAATGCACCGTCGACTCCGTTGGCCGCCGAGGTGGTGGACGGTCTCGCCCGCGACCTCACGCATCGCATCGATCGCTTTGAGCGCCGGGTGGTGGCGGGCGTCAAGCGCCGCGAAACCGAGCTGCTGGCGCAGGTCGCGGCGGTGCGCGCGGCGTTGCGACCGAACGGTCAGCCTCCGGAGCGTGTGCTCAATCTCATGCCGCTCATCGTGCGCTATGGTCCGCGCGTGCTGTCGGCCATGCGCGAGGCGGCCACCGGGCACGCCGAGACCCTGCTGCATGGCTCCGTGTCCGGGGCAGCCGAGGGCGCGTCGTCATTGGCGTCGGCGACGACGCGCGCGGAGACTGCCGCGCACCCATGACCGACGCGCGGTCGGGGCGGGAGGACGGCGGCCGACACGCCATGGTGGTGGCCGCCGGCATCTTGGTCAGCCGCCTGGTGGGCCTGCTGCGCAACACGGTCTTTGCGCACTACTTCGGGGCCGGTGTGGCCTCGGATGCCTACAACGCGGCGTTCAAGATCCCGAACGCCATGCGCAACCTGCTCGGCGAGGGCACGCTGTCGGCGGCCTTCGTGCCCGTGTACAGCGCGGCGCTGGCGCGCGGAGACGAGCGTGGTGCGCGCGCGCTCGCGAATGCCGTGCTGGGCCTGCTCATGGCCGTGGTCAGTGTGCTCACGCTCGCAGGCATTCTGGCCGCACCGTGGCTGACCACCGTGCTCGCGCCCGGGTTCGATACGGACGCACGCGACCTCACCACCCGTCTCGTGCGCATTCTGTTTCCGATGACGGCCGTGATGGTGTTGAGCGGCTGGTGTCTGGGCATTCAGAACTCACACAAACGCTTCTTCTGGTCCTACGCGAGCGCGGCCTTCTGGTCCATCGCGCAGATCGTGCTGCTGCTGGTCTGGGGGCCGCGCGCCGATTCGGCGGCCGCGCTGGCCGTCGCGCTAGCGTGGGCCACGCTGGTGGGTGCCGTGCTGCAGGTTGCGGGACAGTGGCCCGAGGTCCGACGGGTGTTCGGCGCCGTGCGCCCCACGCTCGACCGGAATGATGCCGGTGTGCGCAGAATCCTGGGGCATCTCGCGCCCGTGCTCACCGCGCTTGGCGTCGTGCAGCTTTCGTCGTTCGTGGATCTGCAGATTGCGTCGTATCTGCCGGTGGGCGCCACCACCACCATGACCTACGCCAATACGCTGGCGCTGCTGCCCGTGTCCCTGTTTGGCGTGTCGGTGGCCGCGGCGGCATTGCCTGATCTGTCGCGTGATTCCTCCACGATGGCGTTTGACGTGCTGCGCGAACGGCTGCGGGCCGGGTGGCAGCGCATTCTCTTCTACGTGGTGCCAAGTGCCGTGGCCTTCGTGGTGGTGGGCGACTACTGCGTGGGGCTGCTCTATCGCAGCGGCCAGTTCGGTGCCGCAGAACAGCAG
>JACVCT010000025.1 GCA_016741895.1 Gemmatimonadaceae bacterium
AAATGTGTAAAAGGGACAGCATAGGGACCGCCCCGCACATCCATCGATCTCTGCTCGATTGTCAAACAGCGTGTGAGCCCAAGGGCTCCGTCCTGCGCGTAACTGCAAGCAGCTACGCAAGTTACATCTTGTTGGTCAGCCACCGTTTCGGCGGCAGATCTAACTAATAACCTGTTCTGCTTTCGCAGTCAAGCGGTCGAGCTCGCTTTTTTCGATCTGTTTCGTGATCGAAACGGCAACGGATTCAACCGTGCCGGCGCGTGCCCTCCGCGCGCATCCGGGGGATTCCACGATGGGATTCCTCATCCGAACGACGACCCGCATCGCGGGTCCCCTGCCGGCGCATCTCACACGGTACGAACGTCGCTGAGCAACGTCACAACCGCGGCGCGTTTGGCGGGTCGGGGAGAATGGCGAAGGGACGGGGGAAAGTCAACGGGGGGTTGTGAAGGGCACGTTGGGTGAACTGCGGTTTCGCCATCCGCTGCTTTGCGCTCTGGGCTGTGGGCTATGGGTGTAGGTGGTGCATGGGCGAGTTCGCGCTATCCGCAACTGGTGGACGGCGCGATGCCGCGGCCTGAACCACTCTCACTCACAGCCCACAGCGCAGAGCCCAGAGCAGCGGATCGCGTTTACGCACTTACTTGCCATAATGTTTAGTCTGTCCTAATTTAATCGTATGCACCGCCTTCATCTCCCCCTGGCCCTGCTCCTCCTGCTCCCGGCCACCGCTCACGCCCAATCCGACAGTACCCGCGCCGACTCCCTGCGCGCCGATTCCATTCGCCTCGTCTTCGCCAAGGCCCTGCCCACCATGCAGGTCACAGCCACGGCCGTTGCCACCGATATCCGGCGCATCGCGCAGCCCACCGCGCAGCTCAGCGGCGCCTCGCTGCGCCGCAGCCAGAGTGCCTCACTCGGCGAAACGCTCGAAGGCATGGCCGGCGTGCGCTCCCTCTCCATGACCACCGGCATCGGCAAGCCGGTCATTCGCGGCCTGACCAACAATCGTGTGGTCACGCTGGCCAATGGACAGCGCACGGAAACGCAGCAGTGGGGACACGATCACTCACCCAACGTCGAGAGCGCGGACGCCGAGCGCATTGAGGTGGTGAAGGGACCGGCGTCGGTACTGTATGGATCCGATGCGCTGGGCGGCGTGGTGAATGTCGTACGGCGCCCGCTGCCGGTATCCGAGCCCGACGTGACGCTCTGGCGCGGCCGGGTCAGCATGGCCTATCACGGCGCCAACCGCGCGCCGTCCACCACGCTCGCCACTGAAGGCGCGCGCGGGGTGTTCGGCTGGCGGGCAACGGCCACGGGCCGCACGGCCGGGGATCTGCGCACACCAGCTGGCGCGGTGGCCAACACGGGCAATCGCACCGGATACGGTGAGCTGGCCCTTGGCGCGCGCGGCAACTCCAGCCGCGGCGCGCGCAGTGCCTCGCTCGTGAGCTCGTGGCGCGACGAGACCATCGAGATTGCCGATGATCCCCTCACCTCACCGGGCTATACCGGCCGTCAGCGCATCCGCACCATGCGCCATACGCTCGACGCGGATTGGAGCCGCGGTGCGCAGCGCCTGCAACTGCAGCTTGGGCTCGAGGCCAATCGGCGCGCCGAGTTCGAGTCCCGTGACACCCGCGATGTGACGCTCGGTCTCAACTCGGACAACAGCAATGCCTTCCTGCACTGGCACCATGCGCCCTGGCGGGGCCTGCGTGGCACCATCGGCGTGGCCGCGCAGGAGACACGCTTCACCACCTTCGGGCAGGAAACGCTCATCCCCGACAACACCACGCGCACTCTCGGGCTCTACGTCATGGAGCAGACGGTGCGAGGCGCCTGGTCGCTGTCCACGGGCGCACGCTACGATTGGCGCCGTCTCACCACACCGGGCAACGCCGTGCTCGCCCTCGACGCCACGGCGCGGCAGTTCAACGCCTTCACCGGCACGTTGGGCGCGGTCTACCGGCATGACCGACCACTGGCGCTGGCGTTCAACGTGGCGCGGGGCTTCCGCGCGCCCAGCGCGTCCGACCTGTTTGCCAACGGCTTCCACGAGGGCACACGCGCCTTTGAAATTGGCCGCCGCGATCTGCGCGTGGAGTCGAGCATCAATGCCGACGTGGGGCTCCGGCTCAATACCTCACGGGTGCAGGGCGAGTGGAACGTGTACCACAATCGCATTGCCGATTACATCTACCTCGCGCCCATCGGGCAGCCGGGCCGTGCACTCGACTCGCTCGAGGTGCGGCAGGGCAACGCCCGGCTGGTGGGCAGCGAGCTGGCCCTGCAGTGGCAACTGCCTGCGGGCTGGAGCTGGCAGGGCAGCAGTGACTACACGCACGCCAGCAACCGGGTGGACGGCACGGCCCTGCCCTTTGTTCCGCCGCTGCGTGTGCAGCAAACGCTGCGCTGGGGCCGCGCCGCGCTGGGGCCCAGTGCCTCACTGACCAGCGAGTGGCACGCGAAGCAGACCCGCACCTTCCGCGACGACTTTGCGCCGCCATCCTGGCACGCCGTGCACCTGAGCGCCGGCACCAGCCGCCTCACCCCGCGCGGTCTGGTGCATCTCGACCTCAGCGTGCGCAACGTGTTTGACGCGCGATACCGTGACTTCATGTCGCGCTACAAGGAGTTTGCCGACGCCGCCGGGCGCGCGATGGTGCTGCGCGTGTCGGCCGACTGGTAGCCGCCTGGGCTGATTGGTCTGGGCGCCAGCACCGACCTGCGGCCCATCACCCCGGGTGCATGTAGGCGGCGAACAGCTCCACCATGTGCGGGGGAATGCGTGTGATGCGTCCCGTGTCGCGAGCAATGAGGGTCCAGAGTGAGCGCGCCCGCGCCAGCACGTGGTCGTCCTGGCCACGCACGATTTCCGTGTGGCGCTCGAAGCGCCGGGAGTCCACCGCGCCAATCCAGGTGCGCGCGATGATCTCGTCGCCCAGCACGGCCTCCCGGCGGTAGTCGATCTCATGGCGCGTGGCCACCCAACCGTAGGTGGCCTTCATGTCGTCGGGCGCGCTCACATTCCAGTGCGCGAGCGCCACGTCGAAGATCCAGCGCAGATAGACCACGTTGTTGACATGTTCGTTGTCGTCGATGTCCGTGGGCAGAATGCTGATGGGGATGTCAAAAACCTGCAGGCCGTGCTTGGCGAACGACATCGGGAGAGGGGCTTGAGGTCCGGTGGAACGGGCCGGAATTTAGCAGGATGCGATTCTCTTCGGGGCGCGCCCTGCGCGAACAGCCGGCTCATGCCGTCACCTTCTTCGGCATGTCCGGTGTGGGAAAGACCACGCTGGCGGGCCTGCTCCAGCGCCACGACTGGTTCCAGTACTCCGTGGACTACCGCATCGGGACGCGGTACATGGATGAGCACATCGTGGACAACTTCAAGCGCGAAGCCATGAAGGTGCCCTTCCTGCGGCAGCTGCTGCGCTCGGATTCCATCTATATCCGCTCGAACCTGTCCTTCGAGAACCTGAGCCCGCTGTCCACCTATCTCGGCAAGCCGGGGCGCGAGGACCTGGGCGGCATTCCCTACGCCGAATATGTGCGCCGTCAGGCCCAACACCGCACGGCGGAGATTCGTGCCCTGCTCGATGTGCCCGAGTTCATCGAGCGGGCCACGTCCATCTATGGCTACGCACACTTTGTGTGCGACTCCGGCGGCAGTCTCTGCGAGGTGGTGGACGTCAACGATCCGCAGGATCCGGTGCTGCGCTGTCTCGCCGAGCATACGATGCTCGTGTACATCCGGGGCACGGCGGCCCATACCCGCATGCTGGTCGAGCGCTTTCGTGCGCATCCCAAGCCCATGTACTACCAGCCGGCGTTTCTGGCCGCCACATGGCAGACCTATCTGGACACTCGCGGCGTGGCGCCGGAGGACGTGGACCCCGACGACTTTGCCGTCTGGGGCTTCGAGCAGTTGCTGGCGCACCGTCAGCCATTGTATGAAGCCATCGCGGCACGTCACGGCTACGTGATCGACATGGATGAGGTGCCCGGCGTGCAGAATGCCGACGACGTGCTCGACCTGCTGGCCCGCGCCATCGATCGGGGCAACCCGTGAGACGCAACGCATGAGGCGCAACGCATGAGGCGCGAAGCATGAGCGGCACCAGCCGCCGCCTGCGCGCGATCTTCGGCGGCTCCGTTGGCAATCTCGTGGAGTGGTACGACTGGTACGCCTACTCGGCGTTCTCGCTGTACTTCGCGCGCGCGTTCTTTCCGCCGGCCAATCAGACCATTCAGCTGCTCAATGCAGCTGCCGTCTTTGCGGTGGGCTTTTTCATGCGACCGCTGGGTGGTTGGCTCATGGGCCGCTACGCCGACCGTCATGGCCGACGCGCGGCACTCACGGCGTCGGTGCTGCTCATGTGCGGCGGTTCGCTGCTCATTGCCGTGACCCCCACCTATGCCAGCATCGGCCTCGCAGCCCCTGCGCTGCTGGTGTTGGCGCGCCTGCTGCAGGGTTTGAGTGTAGGCGGGGAATACGGCGCATCGGCCACATACTTGAGCGAAATGGCCGGCCAACGTCATCGCGGATTCTGGTCGAGCTTCCAGTACGTCACGCTGATCATGGGGCAACTGCTGGCCCTGGGCGTTCTGCTGGTACTGCAGCGCGTGCTGGACGAGGAGGCGCTGCGCGCCTGGGGCTGGCGCATTCCCTTTGTCATTGGGGCACTCTGCGCGGTGGTCGCCATCTGGCTCCGGCGCTCACTCGAAGAGTCGGCGGAATTTGAGGCGGTGCGAAGCGCCCGCGCCTCGCGCGCGGCGAGCGCGCCGCCCCTCGCATCACTGCGCGCCCTGGCGGCGCACCCGCGCGCGGTGTTCACGGTGGTGGGTCTCACGGCCGGTGGCACGGTGGCGTTCTACACCTTCACCACCTACGCCCAGAAGTATCTGGTGAACACGGCCGGCTTTACAGCGCAGCAGGCCACGCTCATCAACGCCGTGACGCTCGGTGGCTACATGCTGCTGCAGCCCCTGGTGGGCGCGCTGTCCGATGTGGTGGGGCGACGACCGGTGCTCATGGCCTTCGGTGTGGTGGGCACGCTGGGCACCGTGCCACTGTTTCGCGCCCTCGAGCAGGTGCGCACGGTGCCGTCGGCCGTGGGATTGCTGATGCTCGCGCTGGTGGCCGTGAGTGGCTACACGGCCATCAACGCCGTGGTGAAGGCCGAGCTCTTTCCCACCGGTGTGCGCGCCCTTGGCGTGGGCTTCCCGTATGCGGTGACCGTGTCGCTGTTTGGCGGCACGGCGGAATACGTGGCCCTCTGGTGCAAGAGCATCGGCCACGAGTCGTGGTTCTACTGGTACGTGACCGGCTGCATCGCCCTGTCGCTGCTGGTGTACGCCACCATGCGGGAGAGTTCGAAGAGTGGCTTGATGGCCGCAGAGTGACTCCGGGCGTTCCCCTGGAGCCACCCCGCGATCCCGTCACGCATTCTTCAGGACGGTCGCCACACCACGTCTGCTGATGCATTGCCCGTCTTGTCGATGGCGTTCACGACAATGCCTTCGAGACTGGTGGCATCGATGTTGACCTGCAACTGCGTGCCCGGCACGAGGCGCTGACGCCAGGTGCCGGCGCGGCGCCAGCGCACCAGCCACCACCACGCATCGCTGCCCGCGGGGTTGATGATGACCTGCGTGGCCAGCATGCCGGGATTGACGGACATGCCGGGCGCCGAGGGCGGCGTGTTGCCGAGCCAGGGCGATGCTGGTGGAATGGCGCCATTGGCGTACAGGCCACCGCCCAACGCCGTGGCAAATCCGCCGCGATTGTTGCGCACGCTCGAACCGTTGTAGAGGATGCTGCCGGTGGCAGCCCCCGGCGTATTCGCCCCGCTCCGGATGAGCTGAATCTGATTCGGGATTTCGGTGGGCGAGAACGGACCCGGATCGGCGCCAATGCGATACGACGCGAGCCCGGGCCAGAGATGCCGGCGCTGCGTGTTCTGCTGTCCCCACCAGGCCAGCAGTGCGGGGAAGCTCTGTCCGGTGCTGGCAATGCTCCAATACAGCTGCGGCGCGAAGTAGTCCACCCAGCCGCGCTGCAGCCACAGCCGCGAATCGGCGTAGATGGTGGTATACGCGTCGAGCCCGGTGATGCCCGGCGGATTGCCCGGACGCCAGATGCCAAACGGACTGATGCCCACGCGCACCGTGCTGCGCTGTTCGTGCGCCTCGCGGTACATGCGTTCGACAAAGCGATTGACGTTGTCGCGGCGCCAGTCGGCCAGCGACAAGGTGCCGCCGCCGGTCTGGTAGCGGCGGTAGGTCGCACTGTCGGGGAAGTTGCTGCAGGTCTCAGGGTAGGGATAGAAAAAGTCATCGATGTGCACGGCATCGATGTTGTACTTCGTGATCACTTCCCTGATGACGGCGATGGCCTGGTCGTGCACGGCGTTCTCGCCCGGGTCGAACCAGAGCTGCCCGCACTTGCGCACCAGATCGGGACGGCGCACGGAGAAATGCTGCGGGGACATGGTGAGCGTGTCCCGCAGGTTGCCGGCGCGGAACGGATTGAACCAGGCATGCACTTCGAGGCCGCGTTGACGCGCCTGCTGCACGATGTAGCCCAGCGGATCGTAGCCCGGCCCCTGTCCCTGCACGCCCGTGAGCGAACGCGCGTAGGGTTCAAGCGTGGAGGGATAAATGACATCACCGGCCGGACGCACCTGCACGACCACCGCATTGAGGCCGGCGGCCACGGCGGCGTCGAGCAGCACGTTCATTTCCGTCTGCTGCTGCGCGGCGGTGAGATCGGCGCGCGTGGGCCAGTCGATGTTGGCAACCGTGGCAATCCACATGCCGCGGAACTCGCGCTCGATGGCCGGCACCGTGAAGGTGGCGGGCGGCGGCGGTGGAGGCGGTGGGGGTGGTTCGACCGGTCCCGTCGGGCTGTCACCACCGCTGCAAGCGGCGAGTGCCGCGAGAACGACGGTCGTTTGGGTCAGCGAAGCCAGCGCCTTGAACAGGCGACGCGGCACGGGGACGACGGGCAGATCGCGAACGGATTGGGCAGGCATTGTGGCAGGCAGATGTCCGGACTCGTACGCCCGGCAGACGGCCGGGCTCTCAAGCCGCAATCTACTGCCGCGTTGCCGTCGCGGCAGCGCGGGCCGTGACGTCGGTCATTTCCCTCTTGCCGCCCGTCTGCCGCCTGCCCATAGTCGCGACATGACGACTTCCGTACGCATTGGCATCGACCTCGGCGGCACCAAGATCGAGGGGGTGGCGCTCGACATCGCGGGCCAGGTGCTTGCGCGTGAGCGCGTGTCAACGCCACGCAGCTATGCCACGACGCTCGACGCCCTCACCGTTCTCGTGCACGCGCTCGAGGGCCGGGCCGGCATGCATGGAGGCGGCGCGTCCGTCGGCCTCGGCATCCCGGGCACGATCGTTCCGGAGACCGGTCGCGTGAAGAACGCCAACTCCACCTGGCTCATTGGGGAGGCGCTGCAGGCCGATCTCGAATCCCGGCTGGCGCGTCCGGTGCGTGTGGAGAATGACGCGAACTGCTTTGCGCTGTCCGAAGCCAGCGATGGCGCCGGCGCCGACGGCCGTGTGGTGTTCGGCGTCATTCTGGGAACAGGGGTGGGCGGCGGGATCGTCATCGATCGGCAGTGTCTGGTGGGTCGCAATCGCATTGCCGGTGAGTGGGGCCACAATCCCCTGCCCTGGCCGCGGGCCGAGGAGTTCGAGGGACCGCCCTGTTATTGCGGTCAGCGCGGCTGTATTGAGACCTGGATTTCCGGCCCCGGCATTGCTGCCGATCACGCACGCCGCACGGGGCAGCAGCGCACGGCAGCGGATCTCATGGAAGCGGCGCTCGCTGGCGATGAGGGTGCGCGCCAGACGCGTGAGCTGATGGTGGACCGCGCCGCGCGCAGTCTGGCCACCATCGTCAACGTGCTCGACCCGGATGTGATCGTGCTGGGTGGCGGCGTATCCAACAGCCCGCGTTTGGCTGAGGATATTGGCGCGCGGCTCGGCGCCTGGGTGTTTTCCGATGTCGTGACCACGGCGGTGCGACGTCATGTGCATGGTGATGCCAGCGGCGTGCGCGGCGCGGCCTGGCTCTGGCCAACCCCTCTCACTTCGGAGTCGAGATGACCCGCTCCTCGTGGTCGTTCCCGTCGCTCAAGCAGCACACGCCTCCTGGATTGTCCGACGCGCCCACATTCGGAGAACGCATCGCGGATCGTGTCGCATCGTTTGGCGGCAGTTGGCGGTTCATCGGCCTCTTCGCGCTGATCATCGTGGTGTGGATGCTCATCAACGCGCGGAGTCAGACACCATACGATCCCTACCCCTTCATTCTGCTCAATCTCGTGCTGTCCTGTCTGGCGGCGTTGCAGGCACCGATCATCATGATGAGTCAGAACCGGCAGGCCGCGCGCGACCGGCTGGAGGCGCAGCACGATTACCAGGTCAACCTGATTGCCGAGGAGCAGGTTCTGGAAGTGCACCGCAAGCTGGACGAGCTACGCGCCATGCAGATTGCCGAGCTCGTGACGCTCCAGCGTCGGCAGATGGAGCTGCTCGAGGCCATTCAGGCCACGGCGCGGTCGGGCGGCGAGGCGCAGCGGTAAGGCGACGGAGTAGGCCCACTTGGAATCGAACCAAGATCTCCGGCTCCAAGGCTTGAGCCTCCAACCGCGCTGCTGGAGCATCACTCACCTCTTCCGAACGGCTGGCTTGGGCGAGACAGCGCCCTGACACACCGGAACGGGACACTTGTATCGATAGCGGACGAGGCTAGTCATACCATCTGCATCGAGCTCCTTGAACCAGAGATGCGTGCTGGTTGTACCCACGAGCTCCGACCGTTCCGGGCTGGCAAATCTTGAAATCTCCTTTCCCGTTGCGTCCAAAAGGATCGCAACGTCTCTCGATTCACTTTGGCGTTGAATCACCCATGTGAGTTCGTTGTCACCGAATCGAAGAGTCACGACGGGCGAGAGGACTGGTGGAATTCGATCGCGCCGGGCACTACGAATGCGGTCGGGACCAACTCCCTTGGCTAGTACACTATCGACGACGGAGGCCCGCAAGGGAACACCAGCGTAGGGGAACTCACTGGTGAAGACCGTGTCGCCCGAAGACTGAAGTTTGGTAACACGGAATCGTCCGCCGGTTAGCGCCATGCGGTCTACATCTACGTAGCCGACATGCTTGGCGTCATTGGAGAAGGCAACAATGATCGCCGGCCCGAACGGTGCCTGCCACCTGCCATCCGGGGTCGGGATCGTGGAGACCAGTCGAGGGTCGGCCCCTGGAGCTCTGGAGACGATTGCGAGAGACCGCTCGGTTGACCCGGACAAGGAACGTGTTGCCATGGAGATCCCGATCAATGTGCCGTCCGCTGATCTCGCATGCGGGACGAAGCCGCCATCGAGCTTCCATGAGCCCTGTGGGTCACTCCCCGGTACGGGAGCAGGAGGCCGGGACAAAGCCTCGGTCCGAACGAGCTTCCCGTCGTTGGTGACGTAAGTGAAGCGCCTTTGCGCGGCATCATAGATCAATACGGTGTCACCCACCCACCCGGTGACCTGATGCTCCACAAACTCGCCCGGCCCGGATCCGCGTTTCCCAAACACGGCAGTTTGCCTTCCGCTCCGATCGTAGACTCGCACGTTGAAGTCTTGCCGTAGCGTGATAGCCAACGAACCGCTCGCGCTGACATGCACGGGCCCTACCACCGAAAAGTCCTCCTTCTTTGCATCCAGTCGCAGGTCCTCTTGAAGAGACTGGAGTGCTGCAGGTTTCGGCTGCGCGCCGAGGCTGGCGGCATATCCCAGAAGTAGACCGCTCAGCGTCGCGGCAGTACGCTGCACAATCCCACTCACTCTTTGCGATCGCATAGCGGAACCTCTCCCTTGCCGAGGCTTTGCAAGATCGGACTACACAAGCGGATGCGAACTCGAGCACCAGCTCACCATCGAGGACGTCTTTAGGCAATCGCCCGGAGGCACTTGATAACATGTTGCAGATGCGCGGGATAGGCCCACTTGGAATCGAACCAAGATCTCCGGCTCCAAAGGCCGGGGTAATAGCCGTTATACGATGGGCCAGCAGGGTCCGCGCCTCGTCAAACTACGAGGTCGGGGCGGCGTGGCCAAGGGGCCTGTGCCGGGCGGCGACGCGGCATACGCCGTTCGCCCCGGATGCCCGCGGCCCGAGGACCACGAACACCCGGGGCGAACGCACCCCTGGTCAATTGATTGCGATCAGAACTCGTAGCGAATGCCGAGCTGCATCTGGTAGCGGTTGCCGCTCTTGACGGTGCGCCCGAAGTTCGGATTCACGCGGTAGCGGTATTCGCGCGCCGCCTGATCGAAGCCAATCACGTTGAGCAGCGCCTGGTTGGCCGCCGGCACGACACGTACGCCGCCCCAGTTGTGGTTGATCAGCGACGCGGCGTTGAACACGTCGAGCGTGAGCTGGGCCTTCTGGCCGCGCACACTGGGCAGGCGTTGCGAGAGGCGCACGTCAACCTGCGTCACGAAGGGGTTGCGCACGGCGTTGCGATCGGCAATGCGGCCCACCTGACTACGCAGGTAGCTGCCGGCAATGTTGGCCGGATTGTTGTACACCAGGCGCAGCGAATCGGCGAACCCCTGCCGCAGTCCGCTGGTGTTGGGGTCGAAGACAAAGGCGAGGTCGTTCTGATTGGCGAACGAACTGCCGGCCCCGACATCGTCGCCATTGATGTCCTGCGCCACCGTGGCCGACCACGGGGAACCCGACTGGCCAATCACCCGCGCGCTGAACTGGAAGCCGGCCACTTCGGGTGTGGCACCGTACAGCACCAGCTTGTGACGGAAGTCCGTGTTGCTCGCGCTCCAGCTGGCAATGCGCGGATCACTGGGCACCGGCGTGAACACCGAGGTGATGGCGATGCAGCAATTGAACGAGCTGTTGTCGCGCGTTTCGTTGAAGGTGAACGAGCCGGTCAGCGAACCGCCACGCGGCAGACGGACGGCGGCGTCGAACACGAGGGCCTTCTGGTGCTGTGCGGCGTCGCTGCGCAGCTCGAGCACGCGCTGGAACTGCGAGAACGGACGCGCCAGCACGGGGTTGCGGCCGCCGGTGGCCGTGATGCTGCCCGCCGGCACGAACACGGCGCGGTTGTCCTCGTTGGCCAGCCGGAACTCGGGCTGGTCGCGCAGGTTGAGATCGACGTAGCGATAGAGCTCGGAGGTGTGCGCATACTGCGCCGAGGCACCAAGCGTCAGACCACCGTCACGCAGGCGCAGCTGGTAGGCCAGGTCGCTCTTCCAGGTGCGCGGCACCTTGAAGTCGGCGCCGAACATGTTGATGTACTGCGGACGTTGCGTGGCACCGGCGGGCACGCCCGGCACGTTGGCAAAGCTTTCGCGATACGACACGAAGTCGGGCGTCGGCACGGCAGCGCCCGTGAGCAGCACGTCGGCCAACTGCGAGCCGTCATTGAGCAGATGGTTGATCTGCACCATGTAGTGCGGCTGGGCCGTGAAGTAGCCCGACCCGGCGCGCAGCAGATGACGCCCACTGGTGCCCGGCGTCCAGGTGGCCTGGGCGCGCGGCTGCAGGGCAAAGTCCGTGGGCTTGACGTCGGTGCGACGACCGAAGGCCTGCTCCACCGCTTCGTTACGATTGGCGGCGCTCAGGAAGGCCGACACGTCAGCGCGCAGACCGGCGGACAGCGTGAGGTTGTTGCGCGGCCGGAACTCGGCCTGCGCGAACGCGCCGCCGTCGTACACCCACTGATTCATGCGCGGCTCGAGTTCCTGAAGCGGCACGAGACGGGCAAAGCTCGACGGCCGCCGGGCTTCGAGGGCTGCGAGATTGGGGAACTGAAAGAGCCCATCGGTTTCGATGGACACGAACATGGAGAGGTCGTTGAGCGAGTGATCGGTGCCCAGGGTGAAGGCGCTGCGATCACGGTCGAGGCGCAGCACGTTCACGAGCTGGTACGACACTTCGGTCTGCAGCTCCGGGCTGGTACGCTGACCGCCGAACTGCAGCACCTGATTGGTGCCCGTACCACCAGTGGGCAGCGCCGAGCTCACGTTCACCCAGGCGCGCGGCAGGCGCACGTTGGCCTGATTCTCGAGGATGCGATTGGTGTAGGCGAGGCGGAAGTCGTTGGTCGTGCGCGAGGCCAGATTCGACTTGACCGACGCCATGACTTGCACCTCGCGCGACTTCTGGTTGCCTCGGCTTTCCAGTACCGACAGCTCGCGGTCGGGGATGGAGTTGTCGTAGAAGAAGTCGGAGTAGGTGGTGCGCAGCGTGGCACGATGCGCCTCGTTCATCTGCCAGTCGAGACGACCGAACACGGTGTTGAGCGTGTTGCCGCGATCGAAGGTGCCCACCTGTCGGCCCGTGGGCAGACCATACTGACGTGTGAGAATATCGAGGAAGCGCGCCACCGAGTCGGGCGCCACCTGCGTGCGCGCCCAGTCGGCGGCGTTCTCCACCTGCAGCGTGCTGAAGGGCTCGGCCACCTGCTGGCGATCATAGGCCACGAAGTAGTGCAGCTTGTCCTTGCGCAGTGCGCCACCCAGTGCCCCACCAAACTGCCAGTTGTCGAAGGTGGTGATAGGCTGGCCGAGGAAGTTGGTGTTGGTGGTGAAGGCCTCGTTGCGATTGTACGCGAACAGGCTGCCGGCCGTGGTGTTGGTGCCGGCGCGCGTGGCCACGTTCACCGCGCCGGCGCCCTGACGGCCCTGCGTCACGTCGTAAACGTTGGTGACAACTTCGAACTCGCGCACGGCTTCCACCGACAGCGAGTAGGGACCACGACCGAAGCCGGCGCCCCACAGCGTGTTCTTGGCCTGCACGCCGTCCACTCGAATGTCGGTGCCGGTCACACGGCCACCGGCGATGGAGGAACTCGAGGTAATGATGCCGCCGGTGCCGGCGCGGCTGGTGGTGGGCGCAATGATGGAGAGATCGGCGAAGGAGCGATCCTGAATGGGCAACTGGCGGATTTCCTTTTCCGTCACGATGGTGCTGGCACCCACGCGTTCGGCGCGCTTGCTCTCGAGATCGGCGCGCACTTCCACCGCACCGAGTTCCTGGGTGGCGGTTTCGAGCGTGATGTCGAGATCGACGCGGTCGCCGAGGTTGAGCATCAGGCCGGTGCGGCGCACCGGGCGGAAGCCCAGCTGCCTGACCGTGATGCTGTAGGGGCCACCAATGGGCAGCTGGGCAAAGACGTAGCGACCGCGGGCGTCGGTCTGCCGGGTCTGCTGGGTGCCGGTGGCTTCGTTGCGGGCCACGACCTGCGCGCCGGCCACAGGCGCGCCGGCCGCAGTGCGCACGGATCCGGCCACGAAGCCCTCGGTGGCCTGGGCCGACAGCGGCACCAGCGGGGCGAGACCGGTAAGTACACCGACAGCCAGACTCCGGCCGAACCGGCGCAGGAGTACGGAAAGGGGGCGCATAAGCGAGCGCATGCAGAGGTAGGGATTGGGTCCGTGCCTCCCGGGGATCGGGAAGGACGCGGAAGGGTGCCCGTACTTTGTCACCAATTGGTGACGACTCGCCCCCGAGATGACGGCGGTGGTGTCACGTTTGTGCTCCAGACGCCGCGATTTGGCCTTTCTTCGGCAACCAAACGGCATTGATGCGGGTGGCCAATGCCGAGTCCGGCGGGTTCCTCTGTCCTCCCGGTTGGGCTATCTTGAGAGGCTGTCGTGTTTTTGCTCGACTTTTCACTCTCTCGCGCACGTCACCGACATGAGCGTTTCGGACAACCCGATTCCGACGTCTGCCCGCGGCTTCAAGATCCTCTCCGGCACGGCCAACCGGCCGCTGGCGGAAGAGGTGGCTCGCTCGCTGGGGGCCGAGCTCTGCAAGGTGACCTGCACGCGATTCGCCGATGGCGAGGTGTTCGTGCGCATCGACGAAAACATCCGCGGTGCGGACGTGTTCGTGGTGCAGCCCACCAATCCGCCCGGCGAGAACATGCTGGAGCTGCTGTTGCTGATTGACGCGGCGCGTCGCGCCTCGGCGGCCCGTGTGACCGCCGTGCTGCCCTACACGGGCTACGCGCGTCAGGATCGCAAGGACCAGCCCCGTGTGGCCATCGGCGCCAAGCTCATGGCCAATCTCATCGAGACCGCGGGTGCCGACCGGGTGCTGGGTCTCGATTTCCATGCGCACCAGCTGCAGGGCTTCTTCGACGTCCCGGTGGACCACCTGTATGCGGCGCCGGTGTTCACGAACTACTTCCGCCGGAAGGAGCTCAAGGACCTGGTGGTGGTGGCGCCCGACGTGGGCTCGGCCAAGATGGCGCGCGGCTTTGCCAAGCGGCTCGACGCCACGTTTGCCATCATCGACAAGCGTCGTCCCAAGGCCAACGTGGCCGAGGTGATGAACGTGGTCGGTGAAGTGGAAGGTCGTGACTGTCTGATTCCCGACGACATGATCGACACGGCGGGCACGGTGTCGGAGGCGGCGCGCGCGCTCAAGAACCTGGGAGCGAACGACATCTACGTGTGCGCTACGCATGCCCTGTTCAGCGGGCCGGCGGTGGAGCGCCTGTCGAACGCGCCCATCAAGGAAGTGGTGGTCACGGACACGATCAACCTGCCGCCCGAGCGGCGCTTTGACGCACTGCAGGTGCTGTCGGTGGGTGATCTGCTGGCCAAGGCCATTCGCTACACGCACGCGGATCAGTCGGTGAGCGTGTTGTTCGACTGATGGTTGTTGAAGAGAACACAGAACACGCACCCAGAACTCGAAACCTGAACTCAAGACTCGGAACTGATCAGTTTTGAGCTTTGAGTGAAAGTTTTGAGT
Organism: Gemmatimonadaceae bacterium; assembly: GCA_016741895.1. GTDB lineage: Bacteria > Gemmatimonadota > Gemmatimonadetes > Gemmatimonadales > Gemmatimonadaceae > Gemmatimonas. The sequence continues at coordinate 14,815 of JACVCT010000025.1, forward strand.
CGTGAGTTCTTCAGGTTTGTGCAGTTGCAGGTGTAGTTGCAGGACCGGCCGGGACGACCAATCCGGTTACTCCCGAACCACTTTTTCTGATCGAGGTATCCATGGCCAACGCCACGCTGTCCGCCAACTCCCGCGCCGAGACCGGCAAGGGCGCCGCTCGCAAGATCCGTCAGGCGGGCAATATTCCTGCTGTCATCTACGGCCACAATCGTGAGCCGCAGTCGCTGGTGCTGAACGCGCGCGAAACCGAGAAGCTCGTGAAGAGCATCTCCACCAAGAGCACGGTCATCGAGCTGGCCATCGACGGCAAGACGGCCCGTACGCTCATCCGCGAAATCCAGCGTCACCCGTTCAAGCGCACCATCCTGCACATCGACTTCCAGGAGCTGGTGGCCGGTGAGACGGTGACGGTGAAGTGCCCGATCGTGTACGTGGGCACGCCGGAGGGTGTGCGTCTCGAGGGCGGCATCCTCGACCAGATCATGCACGAGCTCACCATCCAGGTCGATCCGGGCAACATCCCCAACCACATCGACGTGGACGTGTCGGGCGTAAAGCTTGGCAAGTCGCTGCACGTGTCGGATCTCACGCTGCCCGCTGGCGTCAAGGTCATGGACGACGCCGGGTCGACGGTGTGCGTGGTGGCGCCGCCGAAGGTGCAGGCCGAGACGCCGGCTGATGGCGCGGCCGAGCCCGAGGTCATTCGCAAGGCCAAGGCCGACGACGAGAAGTAAGTCGGTCCGTCTCGTTTCATACGACACACTGGCGGGGCGCGGAGTCCGCACGGCATGGTGACCCCACGCTGGCGCATTCCGCGCCCCGCACGTCTTCCCCTGCGCATGAAAGTCATTGTGGGCCTGGGCAATCCCGGGCGCGAGTACGAAGCCACACGCCACAACGTGGGCTGGTGGCTGCTTGATGAACTGGCCGCGCGCTGGCACTTCGAAGCCTGGCGCAAGGACGGCGATGCGGTGAGCACCACGGGACTGGTGGGCACGAAGAAGGTCAAGCTGGTCAAGCCGCAGACCTACATGAACAGGAGCGGCGAGATCCTGCGGCCCTATCTCAAGCGCGAAGGCTGGAGCGCCGCACAGGACCTGCTGGTCATTGTGGACGAAGTGGCCGTACCGGTGGGCGAGTATCGCCTGCGGGCTGCGGGCAGCCCGGGCGGGCACAATGGGCTCAAGAGCATCGAGGCGCATCTCAAGAGTGCGACCTACCCGCGGCTGCGCATTGGCATCAAGCCGGTGGACGAGCGTCGGCAGATCGGCGACCTGGCCGATTTTGTGCTGCACCCCATGCCGCGTGATGAGCGCGCGCTCGTGGAGGAGCAGTACGAGCGCATGTGCAAGGCGGTGGAGCTGTGGATTGCCGAGGGCACGGAGAAAGCGGTTTCGAGGATGGGAAGGTAGAGGCCATAGCTACTCGGCTACCGCGTATCCCGTCGGCGGAAATGGGAGAACGTAATTGCGGACCGTTTAGCGGTTCTGCTCACGTGCGCGCGCCCCTCGAAGCCAATAGATCACGAGCGCGCACCTTTCACTCCCGGTTGGCCACGCAAGCACCCTAAAATTGGCTGGCACCTTCTCCGGTGCATCGTAGTATTCGATAGCAACCACATCGTTGGGTTGCCAATACTCGTCAGGCTGGAACTCGGCACCGTCCGACCGCATCGGCCGCTGCCCATTCCACAGTTCGACTATGCAGCGTCCCGGCGGAGGCGCGATGCGCCAATCGAGTCCGTATGGACCGCGACTCGCGCGCCGTCGGATTCCAGGCATGCCATCGAGCATGTCTGCCCAGCTGTTCGGACGCAGCGAACGCAACTCGCCCGCGTCACGAAAATGACCTATTTGTGCAGCCCGACGACATTCGAATCCGTCCAATGAAGTCGGCGGGCATACCCCTTGATCCACAACCCGCACCGTATCCAGCAACGCGGGATACTTTATCAGCACAATGCGGAGCGTGGCTCTTTGACCATAGGCCACTCTTATCCGAGTCTCATATGGCCGATACCCGATCAGCCGGACCCGCAGGAGGTGACTACCGGGGTCAAGGTTGGCCATCGAGAACCGCCCTTGTGCATCGGACCGTGTCCGCGATTCCGTCGCGCCGAGTATCACCTCGGCGTCCGCCAACGGACGACCAAGCGAGTCCACAATGACTCCACCGACTGATTGAGCGCGCAATGTGTCACTGCCGATCGCACCGACGGAAAGTACAAACGCCATTGCGGAAGTGCACACCAAACGAAGCTGGTCGCGTGTCCTTTGCATGTTCCGATAGCGGAACGCCACTGAGCAACGCGCGGCGTTCAACGCCTCGCGTTGATGTGCGCCTTGGTCCAGACCAGCACGACTGCGCAGGTATTGCCACCGGTCTGGAAGCGCGCAGGTGCGACGTTCTCGCTGGGGTAGAACTCCATGGCCGCGATGGCGTCCTTGGGCATGCGGGAGAGCATGTTGTCGTAGTCATTGGGCTCGCGCACGCCGTTCACCCACACGACCGCAAGGCAGTCGCCTCGGCCCTTGAGAATGAAGTCGCCGGGTGCGCGTCCCACCTGCGTGCGCACGCCAGGCACCACGTCGAGCGCCTGACGCAACTCGCGATACTTGGCGAAGTCGGTGGAGTCGAGCGTGCGGCCCTTGTTGGCGCGCAGGCGTTCTTCGAGCTCCACCGCATCACGGTTGCGCGGGCGCGTGTCGCGTGTGACGACGCGCTCGAGGGCCACCGACTTCTCGAGCGTGATGACGAGGTCCGTCTTGCCGGCGGCCGGTACGTCCACCTTGATGCCGTCGCCCAGATAGCCCACACGCCGAGCGGTGACCATGCGGGAGCCCGTGGGCACATTGGTGAGCGTGAAGCGGCCGTTGGGCCCGGTCTGGATTTCTCCGGCAAAGCCGCCAACGGCGATGGTGGCGCCCACCACGTAGTCGCCATTCTGATCCAGCACGCGCCCTCCCACCGTGGCGAAGGCTCCCTGCCCTTCCACCGGCCCCACCATGAGGTCCATGCGACGCAATGACGAGGCGTCGGCGGGTACGAGCACGTTGTCGCTGCGCCACTGACTGCCCGAGGCCACAACCGCGGCGGGCCCAAAGTCCTGCACGCCGCAGAAGACGTAGTTGCCAAGTGAGTCGCTGCGCGTGGTGATGGTCTCCAGGCGTCGCACAGTGTCGGCGAGACTGCGCACGCTCTCCCACTGCAGCACGAGCCCCAGTCCGCCCACACGCGTATTGCCGTCGGCGGCCGTAAGTGTGCCGAACACGATGCCCCCATTGCCGTTGCCGGGACGCCGCGCCGGTGCGCAGAGCCGCTGCCATACTGTGCCGATGCCGGGCGTGGTGACCATGGGCCGCGCCCAGGGCCCGTCACCCGCGGGTCGATCGGCCACGAGATCCCCGAGGCCAAGGCGATCGGCCTGATCGTGGAAGGCGACGAGGCGCGTGATGCGCTGCGTCCCCACAATGAAAAAGCGCCCGAGCGAATCGCTGACTGCCGTCTGCCCCGTGGGCTCGGCGGTGATGAGCGCGCCCTTGAGCGGCTGCCAGGACAGGCTGTCGTAGGCCAGACCGCGGATGGTATCGGCGGCGGTGGTCGCTCCCTGCGCAGATGCAGTCCGGGAAGGGACGAACACGGTGCTCAACAGGACAGCGAGCACCCAAGGCGGGACAAGAGATCGAATCATGCTGTACGCTACCTCGGAAACGCCGGCCGCGGGAAGCCCCGGAACGCGTCTCTTACCATTGGCGGAGGAAGTTGCGGGTCCAGACAAGTAGCACCGCACAGGAATCGCCGAAGGTCCGGAAGCGTGCCGGGGCGAAGGCGTCCGATGTGAAGAGTTCGGTGGCTGCAATCTACTCGAGCGGGAGCTGACGGAGGGCCTCTTCATCGGCCAGGATACCATCCATCCACACATAGACCCGACAGCGCCTCATCGGCCGGTTCATGCGTCCAAGTAGCGTAAACTCTGTGCCGTTGTTGGCGGTAACTACGTTGAGCGACGGGTAACTGCGCAACGCGGTTTGCAGCGACGTGAAATTCCGCAGTTGTGTGGAGTCCATGAGCTGGGCCTGGCCGGCGAGTCGCCGCTCGTCGAACTCACGCCGGTCGCGCGACACGTTGGCGCGGGCACGCACCTTGACCCCTTCCAACGTGACCCCGCGCTCCAATCGCAGGACAAGGTCTCCGGCGGAGGCGGGCGACACATTCAGTGGGCGATAGACCGGAACATGCCCGACCTTGCGAGCGACCATCATCCGGCTTCCAAGTGGAACATCCACGAGCTGAAACCGGCCGTCTTTGCCGGTCGTACCGCCTTCGCTCAGTCCGTCCACCAGCACATTGGCATCGGCTACGGGTCGACCATCCTCATCGACCACGGTGCCACGTACGCTGCCGCGCGACTGTGGTTCGCCAACCGTTAGGGAATCTCTGATTAAGTAGTGCGCTTCGGAGGGGAAATCGCAATATTGGCGCGCGCGATTTTCCCTTTTTGTCGGAGCCCCCGGATGACCGAGCAGCGCACGTTTGCGGATGCGATCCTCTCGAATAAGCGGCGCACCACGCGCCGCGAGCAGTTTCTCACCGAGATGGATCAGGTGATTCCGTGGGCGACGGTGGAGGCGCTGGTGGCGCCGCACTATCCGAAGGCGGGACGCGGCCGGCGCCCGCTGCCAATGGCCACGATGCTCCGGATCTATTTCCTCCAGCAGTGGTTCAATCTGTCGGACCCGCAGGCGGAAGATATGCTCTACGACTCCGAGTCGATGCGCCGCTTTGCCCGGATCGACCTGCTGCACGACACGGTGCCCGACGAGACGACGATCTGCAAGTTCCGCCATCTGCTGGAGGCGCATCAGGTGACCGCGCGGATGTTCGACGCGGTGAAGGCGCTGCTCGAGGAGCGGAAGCTGCTGCTGAAGGCGGGGACCATCGTCGATGCCACCATCATTGGCGCGCCGAGCTCGACGAAGAATGCGACGAAAACGCGCGATCCGGAGATGCGACAAACGAAGAAGGGGAACCAGTGGTACTTCGGCATGAAGGTGCACGTGGGCACGGATCGCCGCGGCGTGATCCACACGATCACGACCACCGACGCGGCGACGGCGGACATTACGCAGCTGCCGCACTTGCTGCACGGCCAAGAAACGACGCTGCACGGCGACAAGGCGTACTACAAAGCCGAGGACAAACTGCAATGGGAGCTCAGCGGCGGGCGATATCTAGTCAACAAGAGCGGGAAGCGGACGGACTACTGGGATGCCATCAACCGCACCCGGTCGCGCGTGCGCGCGATGGTCGAGCACCCCTTTCACACCATCAAGCGGGTGTGGGGCTTCACGAAGGGGCGGTACCGCGGCCTCGCGAAGAACACCGCGCGGGTCTTCGCCTTGGGCGCCCTCGCGAACCTGTACCGCCTGCGGCACCGACTCGTGCCGCAAGGCACGTAGTGTCGGCGCGCGCGCCGCGATCGGCCGCTCCGGGCCGATTTCGCCCCATGAACGGGGCGCAACGTACCGTGTACGCGATCATGCGAGCGCCGGTCGGCGCCCACTGACGCATAACTTTTCCACACAGCCTACGATTCCTACCTGATCAGAGTTTCCTTAGATCGATTCGGCGCACCGGCCTCAAGTCGGCTGGAATGAGGACCCCGGCGCTCCGGCTGCTGCCCGCACTCGCGACTATGCCTGACTGGCCAAACTCCTGCACCCCACAGAACGCGAAGATCCCCTCGGCGTTGCTCCGGGTAGTGACTGCGGCATAGACCGCGGCAGTGTCACTCGGGCGGCGCATGGCGCGGATGTCTTCCCACTGCAACTCGAGCTGTGCGGCGGCCACCGGCAACGAATCCACCGCGCGGCGTACCGTTCCAAACACGATGCCTCCGCGTCCGTCCCGCGGCCTGCGGCCGCTGCAGAGTCGCGTCCAGATAGTTTCCGCACTCGGCGTGGAGAGTGCGACCTGCCAAGGCCCTGTCGCAGTAGGTCGTGCAGCACTGAGTGCGGAGACGCCGAGGACTTCGAGCGATTCGTGATACGCTGCGATACGCTGCAGAGGTAGCACCGACACCAGCACGAAGCGGCCCAGTCGGTCCGTTGTAACCTGCGAGGACGCGTCCTGCCCGGCGGACGAGCCAATGACGGTCGCGCCTTCGATTGGCGCCATGAGCAGGCTGTCGTAGACGACACCGCGCACCGTATCGGCCGCTTGGGCGGATACGGTGGCGGGCAATGCACTGCAGAACGCAGCGAAAACTCGAACTGCACAACGGGGCCACGGCATCGGAGCACCCAGGGACCGCACGAGCGGCGGAGAACGGTTGGTCCTACCGGAGACGCGGATTGGACTTCCGTGGCGCCTTCTGACACGTGGGCCAGGCAAAGGTTCCCGAGACCCGAACCTCCACGTACGGTTCATTTTCTGGACCAGACGACCACGTAGCGGACCGTCGCGCCACGAACCCCACTGCGCCGCATCTGTTGCGGGACATCGACGCCACAGGGGGCGTTCGGTGGCCATCGACGTGCGAGAGTTCCGCTTCGATCGTCGCTGGGTCCGTACACCTCCACGAATTCAACCGTTCTTGGATCGACAGCATCAACCGGCAGCCCCGGCCTCGCAACACCGTCCAAGAAGACGCAGGCATCGCGATTCAAGACCAAACCCTTCGCCAACATGCTCGAGGAAAGCGCCAATGCATCACTGAGGTCGCCAACGGCGTACTTGAGCAGCTCGCCCCTCGCAACGCGCGCGCTCATGGGACTGGCCATTCGGAGCCGCCGATCGAGTTCGTCCAGCGCATTCAGTTCCCAAGGCACGTTGTTCGCTGAGTCGAGGAGGACAGAAAGCTCTTCTACTCGTGTGTCCGCGAGCCTTATGGAAAACAATCTGTCACGGAATCCTTCACGCTCAACTCTGAGCAAGTACGACTCGTTGCGCGAAAGCTCCAGTGCAAAGAAACCAGCCGCGTTCGTACGCGTTCTGCGTTTTCGACCAACGACCTCCACGGATGCATCGGCAAGTGGGGTATACCCCTTGGTCCCGACCACTCCTCGCACACCCCACCACCTGGCCGACACGAGTACGAGATCCAAATCGGTTGCCGCAGAACGCAACTGTACGCGGATCGTGGTCTGATCATCGGTCAATTCCACCATTGTGGTGTCGGGCATGAAGCCCAGAGACTGCACGACCACGCGCCACCGACCTATAGAAAGTCCGGGAAAAACAAACACGCCAGTGCTGTCAGCACGCGCCTCGACGGTTCGGTTTTGTCCTTCGATTCGAATCAGCGCGTTGGAAACAGGCGATCCTGATCTGGAAACGACCTGGCCGCGTAGACTGGTGATGCCGGCCTGTGCCTCGACGCGCAACGCCGGTACGGCGAGTCCAACAATCAGCACTGCGGATAGCTTGCGCATACACACCCTCAGCGCGCTACGTCATGTTGTGAACGTCTGCAATTGCGGCTTCCTGGTTTCGCAAGTATAAGACTTCGACGGCTACTGGTCCATTGTGATCTGGACCCGCTGTCGCACGACCCTGCGACGCCATGTCGGCCGCCGTGGCCCGTTCGCGTGTGATCTTGCTCGGATCATCGCTGGCCGGAAAGGCCAACATTGCCGCCAGCGTCGTGTGGTGATTCAGCCATCGAAGAACGACCTCCATAGAGGGCTCCCTCGAGTGGTACCCAAGCGTTTCGATTCAGTGAAGGGTGCGCCCTCCTTGCCATCTCACTCACGACATCAGGTGCCGGGCTCAACCTTGTACTGGCAGTTCGCGTTCGCACACTGGTGGACGCTCGCTCACCCCCATACGTTGGCACCTCGCTGGACTCATTCGATTTGTCGATTCGTGGCGGTAGGACAATCTACCTAACCTTTCAGTGTACGCATCACTGCCTGCAGTGTGCATCAGCCCAACTGGTGGACACTCCATCACCTCCAGCGGCGTAATCTCGTCAACATCATTGACAAGACGGCAACAATCTCGACCGAGGTTTTCACAATGCAGGTTGAGGGGAACCTTCGCCTGCTGGCCGCGCGTTTGCCGATATCGAGCGCGGGTCGGTGGAAGTTGGGGCACGCCTGTGAGTTGGCCCCATGCTTGAACCAGGACGGCATATGTCTGCTGCGAAACTGGAGGCTTTGATCGGCTGGTGGCGCGTGGGTTCAGGCGCGGAGTGTCTTCTACGCCTGACGGGCCTGCTCTTTATAATTGGCGTCGCACTCGCGACGGTCTCACCGATTTCGATTTTGGCGCAGGGGTCGGCAGGTAGCGGTGTCGTGCGTGGTATGGTTCGCGATTCCTTGAATGGTGGTGCCGGGCTTCGTGGCGCCACCGTGCGGATCGCTGCGCTTGGCCTGCAAGCGCAAACGGACCAGCGAGGACGTTTCGAGTTCCGCAATCTTCCTTCAGGACGCCATGAGATCAGTGCGCACGCCGCCCTCTTGGATTCGATCGGCATAGATACGCTTCGGTCAAACGTCGACGTCGTGGATCGTCGGAGTGTCGACGCGGTGTTGGCAACCCCCACGCGTCAGCGCTATTCTGCGCTCAGGTGCGGCGGTCCTTCTCCGCCGGATCTCGGGATCATTCGCGGCAGGCTCGAATCAGCGTCGATGCCTGACCGCGCTGAGCGCACCGCAGCCGCCAACGTCGGTGTACGACCGGAAATCGCAGCGCTCTGGCTGGAGACTCATTTGGGCGCCGGCCAGATCGAACGTCGCGAGATGGGATCGACGACGTCCGCGCTACTCGATACCGAATTCATCCTCTGCGGCGTTCCGACTGACGCTGACATCGTCCTTCGTGTCACCTTGGAGGGACTCGCCGATACGGTGCGCGTCTTCGCTCGAATTCCCCAGTTCGTGTTGCAACGCAATCTGGTCGTTGTTACGCCAGCAACGTCTGAGCGACACATCACCATCGAGGGGCGCGTCGTCACCACGCAAGGACAGCCGATGGCGAACGCCAGCATTGGTGATGCGGTAACGGGGGAATTCCTGGGTCGTCCGTCCGCGGACGGACAATTCAGTCTGCAGCGACCGGGCCATTCGCAACAACTGATGGTACGCGGTATCGGGTATCAGCCGCAATTCATCGATGTTGAGCCGACGCAGGCGACGGTTGCGATAGGTGAGATCCGTTTGGCGCCGGTGCCCCCGCAGTTGGCCACGATGCTTGTCGAAGGACGCCGCATTTCTACCGAGGAACTTTCGTTCGAAGCGCGACGTCGCACGGGGCGGGGGTCGTATATCGACGAGGCGACGCTCAACAAGACACCACAGGTCACCCCCGCGTTCGTCGCCAGCCAATCCATGATCGCGCGAACCGAGGCAGGCTCACGCGGACGCCGACAACTGATGTTGTGGCGAGGTGCAGGGCCTTGTCGACCGCGTTTCTATGTCGATGGTATCGACAACGGGAAGATTGACATCGAAGACGAAGAGCTGCTCCTGCAGCGAGCCAAGCGAATCGAGATCTATCGCGCCGCGTTCGCCCCCCCTGAGTTCAACGATTTTGATGGCTGCGGGTCCATTGTGATCTGGACCCGCTAGCCGCGACGTCATTGCCGCGTTGGACGGTACGCTAACGGAGACGCGGATTGGTCTTCCGTGGCGCCTTCTGACACGTGGGCCAGGCAAAGGTTCCGGCCCCCTGGGCCCCACCCGCCGCTGCCGCACGACCCTGCGGCGCCATGTCGGCCGCCGTGGCCCGCTCGCGCGTGATCTTGCTCGGATCTTCGCTGGCCAGATAGGCCAGCATGGCCACCAGCGTCGCGTTGTGCTTCAGGTCGTCGAACACGACCTTGTCGTAGGTGTCGCGATTGGTGTGCCAGGTGTAGGTGCCGTAGTCCCAGCTCACGCCACCCATGCCGAAGGCCGGTGCGCCATGACAGGCAAAGCTGGCGTCGTCACTGCCGCCACCGCTGGGCGAACCGGGAATGCGCGGGGTGAGCACGCTCGACACTTCCGTGGGCAGCTTGGCCAGCCACTCACGCAGATGCACGCCGGCGTTTGGCAGGCCGGCGGCGTTGATGCTCTGAATGCGCCCGGTGCCGTTGTCCTGATTGAACAGCGCCTGCAGACCCTCCACCACTTCGGGATGATCTTCGGTGAAGGCGCGCGATCCCACGAGACCGTGCTCCTCGGCCGTCCAGTGGCCAACGAGGATGGTGCGCTTGGGCTTGGGGTAGGCCGTGGCCAACAGCCGGAACGCCTCGAGCATGGTGAGCGAACCGGTGCCGTTGTCGGTGGCGCCACTGCCGCCGTCGAAGGAATCGAAGTGCGCCGACAGCACGACATACTCGTCGGGCTTTTCGCTGCCCTTGAGCATGCCAATGGTGTTGAAGATGGGCTGCTCGCCCAGCAACTCGGCATCGGTGTTGATGCGCAGCTTCGCGCCCTGGTTGTTTTCGGTGAGACGGAACACGAGGCCGTAGTCTTCGCACGAGAGCGCGATGGCCGGGGCCTTGGTGTTGTAGGTCTCGAACACGTCGATGGTGCCCCAGGCATTTTTGGGCCGCGACGTGATCACGCCGGCCACGCCGCCCTCTTCGAGGCGCATGCCGAGGCTGCCGGTGCCGAGCGCGTTGCTGTAGCCGGTGCCGCGCACACTGCTGCCACCCCATTCCCGATTGACCTCGGCGCGTGCGCTATCCATGCG
>JACVCT010000324.1 GCA_016741895.1 Gemmatimonadaceae bacterium
GTCCGGCGGCGGTGGTGGAGGCGGTGGTGGTGGTGGCGGCGGAGGCGGCGGGACCTCAGGCCCCAACTACCGCATCGCGCATGTGTACCTCACCCAGGCCATCCAGCGCCTCGACGGCAGTGTGCCGCTGGTGGCCAACCGCGACGCACTGCTGCGGGTGTTTGTGCTGGCTGAGCAGGCCAACACCGCGCGTCCCGACGTGCGCGTGCGGCTCTACGACGGAGCGACCCTGCTGCAGACCAGCACCATTGCCGCGCCCGAAGCCTCGGTGCGACAGACGCTGGCCGAAGGCACCCTCGGTTCCACGTGGAACCTGAGCGTGAATGGCATCAACGTGCGGCCGGGTCTCCGAGTGCAGGTGGAGCTGGACCCGACGGCGGCCGTGCCCGACAGCAATCGCACGGACAACGTCTGGCCGTCGAGCGGCACACAGGCCATCACCGTGAGCAGTGTGCCGGCGTTCACGCTGCGCTTCGTGCCCGTCATCACCGGCGCCCTCGCGGGCAACGTGTCGGCGCTCAACAAGGAACAGTTCCTCGTCTCGGCGCGGCGCATGTTCCCGCTGCGCGACATCGTGAGCGACGTGCGCGCGCCCTTCACGTCATCGGCCACCGATCTGCAGAACAACGACGGCAACGGGCAGTGGCTCACGGTGCTCAACGAGATCAACGCGCTGCGCGCCACCGACGGCGCCCCCGCCACCACGCACTACTACGGCGTGGTGAAGGTGGCCTACACCAGCGGCATTGCAGGCTACGGATATCAGCCGGGTCGCGCGGCCATCGGCTGGGACCATCTGCCCAGTGGCGACAACGTTGCGGCGCACGAGTGGGGCCACAACTTCTCACGCGCGCATGCGCCCTGCGGTGTGAGTGGCGATCCGCTGTATCCGTACGCGGGTGGCATCATCGGGCAGTGGGGATGGAACAGCGCCAGCAACACGCTGGTGAGTCCCACGGCCACCGATCTCATGAGCTACTGCAACAACAACTGGATCAGCGACTACAACTGGTCGGCCATCATGCAGTACCGTGCGGGGGCCGGTTATGTAGCATCGGCACAGAGTCGTGCGGCAGCGCAGAGTGAAACGCGCGACGGCCTGCTGGTTTGGGGCCGCGTGCGCAACGGGCAGATTCTGCTCGAGCCCGCGTTCCGCGTGACGGCACCGGCCACGCCACGTGCTGGTGTGGCCACGCACCGGGTGGTCCTGCGCGACGACAATGGCGACGAGCTCTGGTCAGCGCCGCTCGAGGCCCAGGTCGTGGACCATGCGCAGGGCGGCGAGGAGCGACAGTTTGCCGTCGTCCTGCCGTGGAGTGATGCGCTGGACGCGCGCCTGGCGGAGTTGGAAGTGGCGGACGTTCGGCTGCCCACCCGGCGTGGCATTCGGCGCCGACTTGGCGCGCCGGCCCGAGCGGGCCTCAATGCCGCCGAGCAGCCGAGCGCGGACATGGCGACGGGTGCCACGGTTGAGCCTGGGGCCGGTCGTGTTCGGATCAACTGGCAGCCCGGCTCCGCCGCCATGGCCATGGTACGCGACGCCGCCACCGGCCAGCTCATGGGCTTTGTGCGCAACCCGGGCGGCAGCGTGGTGACGGGGGGTCGAGCCGTCACGGTCCAGTTGTCGGATGGGGTGAGGGGACGGGAGATCCGGTAGGGCGGGCCGCCAGCCAGTTCAACCGATAACTCAAGACTTTCACTCAAAGCTCAGAGCTGACCGACAGCCCGGTCAGCCTTGAGCTTTGAGTTCAAGTGGTGAGTTCGGAGTGCAGCCTGAGTACATTCCGGGGTCCCTTTCACCGCTATCCCGGAAAGTCATGGCTTCCTTCGACGTGATCGTGCTAGGCGGCGGGCCCGCCGGCTATGTCTGCGCCATTCGCTGCGCCCAACTTGGCATGCAAGTCGCCGTCATCGAGCGCGAGGCGCTCGGCGGCACCTGTGTGCTCTGGGGCTGCATCCCCGCCAAGTCCCTCCTCGAAAGCGCCGGCCTCGCGCAGAAGCTGGGCAAGGCCGCCGAGCACGGCATCACCATTGACGGCATCACGCTCGACTTCGGTCCGGCCATGAAGCGCTCGCGCAGCGTGAGCACGCAGAACTCCAAGGGCGTCGAGTTCCTGTTCAAGAAGCACAAGGTGCAGTGGATCCGCGGCGAGGGCGTGATCGAGAAGGGCAAGAAGGTCACGGTCACCGGCGCCGACGGCAAGAAGGAAACGCACGAAGCGAAGAAGGCCGTGGTCATCGCCACCGGTTCGCGCGTGAAGGGTCTGCCGCAGGTGGGGCTCGAACTCGACAAGAACGTCGTGCTCTCCAGCGATGACGTGCTGGTGGCCGAGAAGGCGCCGGCCACGATGGCCGTGGTGGGCGCGGGCGCGGTGGGCGTGGAATTCGCCGACGTGTTCGCGAGCTTCGGCACCAAGGTCACCATCATCGAAGTGGCCGCCAACATCCTGCCCATCGAGGACGCCGACTGCAGCGCCGAACTCGCCAAGGCCTTCAAGAAGCGCAAGATCGAGGTGCTCACGGGCGCCAAGATCACCAACGTGAAGGTTGGCAAGACGGGTGCCACGCTGACCGTGGAAGCCGGTGGCAGCACGCACAGCATCGAGGTGGAGAAGGTGCTGGTGGCTGCGGGTCGCGCGCCCAACGTGGAGAAGATCGGACTCGAAACCGTGGGCATTGCCAAGAGCGAGCGCGGCTTCGTGAAGGTCAACGCCAAGTTCGAAACCAGCGTGCCGGGCTACTACGCCATCGGCGACGTGGCGGGCAACCAGATGCTGGCCCACAAGGGTTCGCGCGAAGGCCATGTGCTGGCGGATCTGCTGGGCGGGCAGCACGCGCATCTCGTCAACTACCAGAACATCCCGAGCTGCACCTACTGCCATCCGGAAGTGGCCAGCATCGGCCTCACCGAGCAGGCCTGCAAGGAACAGAAGCTCGACTACAAGGTCGGCAAGTTCCCCTTCAGCGCCAACGGCCGTGCGCGCACCAGTGGCGAGACCGACGGCTTTGTGAAGATCATCCGCGGCGCCAAGCACGGTGAGATTCTTGGGGCGCACATCATTGGTGCGCATGCCACCGAGATGATTCACGAGCTCGTGGTGGCGCGTGAGAACGAGTTCACCGTCGAAGAAATCGATCTGGCCGTGCACGCGCACCCGACGCTGTCGGAAGCCATCGGCGAGGCCGTGCTCGACAGCCTCGGCAAGATGCTGCACGCCTGATTGAGTTCAACTGATCAGTTCCGGGTTTTGAGTTCAGGTTTGGAGTTTTGGGTCAACTCATGACTCGAACCCTGAACTCAGAACCCGGAGCTGATCGGTTATCCCGCCAATGACGCAATCACTGTTTGTCGTCGACCTCGGCCTCTGCCCCTACGACGACGCCTGGGCCTACCAGAAGCGCGCGCTTGCGGCCCGCATCAGTGGCGAACTGTCCGAGGACCTGCTCATCCTCGTCCAGCATCCGCCGGTGGTCACGCTCGGCCGTCGCACCAAGCCCGATCACCTGTTGGCCAGCGCCGAGTCCCTCGAGGCCCGCGGCATTCAGGTACGCGAAGTGGAGCGCGGTGGTGACGTGACCGTGCATGAACCCGGGCAACTGGTCGCCTATCCGATTGTCGATCTCAAGCGCCACAAGCAGGACCTGCACTGGTATCTGCGGCAGGTCGAGGAGTCCATCATCCGCGGACTCGCGGCGCTGGGGCTCGCCTCCACCCGCGTGGACGGCCTCACGGGTGTGTGGCGGGTAGACGAGCGCGGCCAGCGCAAACTGGCCAGCATTGGCGTGCACGCCCGCGACTGGGTGACCTGGCATGGCGTGGCCCTCAACGTCAGCAACTCCTTGGCGACGTTTGATCACACGGTGCCCTGCGGGATCGATGGGGTGACGATGACGACGGTGACGCGAGAATGTGAGGGGCTTGGTTTGCCGGTGCCGACGTACGAGGCCGTACAGGGGGCTGTCGTTCGTGGGTTCGGCGAGGTGTTTGGCCTCGAGGTCGTGCCGCTTGCGACGGGCCTCTCGTTGTCGGATGGAAACTGAAGGTGTGAGGATGGGAGGATGGGAGGATCAGAGGGGCGGGCCCGGGGGGCATTCGACCAGTCATGCCCCCTGGGCCGGGCGTGTTCAGAGTTTTGTGTGCACGCCGACGGATGATCAGGCGGCCACCTGAAAGCGGTCACCGAACTGAATCGCAAACTGCGCCTTCGCCTGCTGCCACGCCACCGGCGGCCGTTTCCA
>JACVCT010000325.1 GCA_016741895.1 Gemmatimonadaceae bacterium
CATCAACGCAGCCAGCTATCGCGGCAAGCGGCTGCGACTCTCCGGCTGGGTCTACGCCGACAGTATCAGCAGCGGTGGTGGCGGCCTGTGGATGCGCGTGGATGCGGCCACACGCACGGTGGGCTTTGACAACATGATCGGATTCGGTCGCCCCATTGCCGGCACCATTGCCTGGCACGAGGCCGCCGTGGTGCTCGATGTGCCGCAGGAGGCCATCAGCATTACACTTGGTGCGCTCTTGAATGGCCGAGGCATTCTGCGTGTGGATGATCTGCGCCTCGACACCGTCCCCACCAGTGTACCGACAACCGGGAGCGCGACCCCAACCACGTTTGGCGGCGACAGCGTGGCCAACACGCTGGCCGCGGCGCGCTTTCCCGGTCAGATGCAGAACGCGGACTTCGAAGGGCTGGCGCCCGTTGGCTCCGCTTCTGCTGCCACCTGGTTGAATGCCAACGCCGTGCCCTTCACCACCGACGCGCCGGGCGCAGGCTTTGACGACCTCGCTGAAGTCGGACGCATGGTTGGCACGGCGCGGGTGGTGGCGTTGGGTGAAGCCACACACGGCACACGCGAGTTCTTCCGCATGAAGCATCGCGTGTTCGAATACCTCGTGGAACGACATGGCGTGCGCTGGTTCACCATTGAGGCCACCATGCCGGAGTCGCGGGATGTCGATCGCTATGTCACACATGGTGTGGGCAATCCGGCGGTGCTGCTGTCACGTCTGCAGTTCTGGACCTGGAACACGCGCGAGGTCCTCGATCTCATCGAGTGGATGCGTGCCTACAATGTGCGTGTGGGGGAACCGCGTCTGCGATTCCTCGGCTTCGACATGCAGTCACCCGACGTGTCGGTGGACAGTGTTCGCCGCATCACCGCCCGTCTCGACACGACCCTCGGCGCGCGCGCAGCGCGCATCACCGCCTGCCTGGATCCCGCACGCTCCCCGAGCAACGGGCGCATGAGCAGCACCCAGTATCAGAACAACACCACGGTCTTTGCGCGCACACTCTGTCAGGATTCCCTGCAGGTCCTGCAGCGTGCCGTGACGGAGCGCCGTCCCGCACTGCTCACGCGCGCCGACGCCGAAACGGTGGATTGGCTGGAGCAGTACGCCACGCTGCTGTGGCAGTGGGCGCGCATGGCCGGCGCCACCACGGGTGGATCCTTCATCCGCGACGAAGCCATGGCCGACAATCTCGAATGGGCCACCAAACGCCACACCGGCGACCGCTTCTTCGCCTGGGCGCACAACTACCATGTGAGTCGCCGTCCCAACACCATGGGCTTTCATCTCGGGCGCCGGCTCGGCAGCAACTACGTCAACCTGGCCTTCACCTTTGGCACCGGCACGTTCAACGCGGTCGCGGTGGGTGGTGGGTTGCGCACGCACAGCATCGAGAGTGTGGACTCATCGGGCATCGAGTGGCTGTTCCAGCAGAGCCCCAGCCAACGATTGCTGTTCGATACCCGCAAGCTCCTGACGGCGGGCCCGGAGGCCAGTGGCCTCCGGGATCGGCCGGTGCGCATGCGCAGCATCGGCGCCGTGTATTCCTCGACTACCGCAGCGGCGTACTTCGAGGAGGCGCTGTTGCCGGGCGACTACGACGGCATCATCTGGTTCCGGAGCACATCACCCAGCGTCTTGTTGCCGTTTCAGTGAGTCGTTGAGCTGTTGGTCGGCGTGGAGGTGCTGGTCAGCAGCGCCTCCATGCGCAGTTCGGTTTCGCCCACACTCGACGTGGCGTCGAACAGCACACGGCCGTCGCGATCAAGCACGTACAACTGCGGCGTCCCCCAGTTGCCAAAGGCCTTGTAGGCTTCGCGCTTGCCATCGAGGTAGACGGCGCCCGTGAACCCACCCTTGCGCAGTTCCCGTGTGAGGGTGGAGTCGGCGCTGGTTTGCTCGGCAATCAGCACCACGGGCACCTGTCGTACCGCCAGCCTCCTGGACAGCAGTTCGAGATCGGGGAGCGCTTCCACGGCCGGACCGCACTGTGGTGACCAGAAGACCACCACCATCGGACGCCCGTTGGCCAGCGTCGAAAGCGTCGTCTCCCGTCCGTCGAGCGCTGTCACCACCGATGGCTCCACACGACGGCGGCGGGCGCGGCCCATGACCGTCTCGGCCATCTCCTGTCGGGTGCGCTGCAGGAGTGCCGCCCATTCGCTGGCCCCCACGTGGCGTGTCCCCAGCGAGTCGAGACGCTTGACCTTCGCGGCTGCGGTGCGTGGGTCAATCACCAGACGCGCCCAGTGCGGGACGGCCAATGCCGTGTCTCCGGCCGCCAGCGCGGCGCTGGCCGTGACATCAAACACCTCCACGTTCCACCCCACGTCCGGCACCCGACGCAGGCGCGCCAGCGCTTCCGCGGCCCGCCCGCCCTGCGCGAGCACACGCCCCACTTCGGCTTCCACAATGGCGCGCTCTCCGGACAGGCGACGCAAATAGTCGGCGCGCGTTTCATTCAGCTGCCGCTGCCGATCATCCGGTTGCGCCAACGTCGCCGTCAACGCGGTGAACTGCGCCAGTGCCGTGTCACGCAAGCCGGCCACGCGGGACAATTCCCGCGCCACCCAGCGCCGACGATAGAGCGTGGACTCGGCCGCCAGATATCGCGCCGTCCAGCGCTGCATGGCCTCCGCATGCTGCGCCGAGGTGCCAAGGAAGGCGTGCGCGACCTGCGCCACCTGCGCGCGTCGCTCAGGTGGCGTGTCATGCCACAGCGCTTCCAGCGCGGCAACGGCCCCCGCGGAGTCCTTGGATGCCCAATGCGTGCGGAAGATGTCGATGGTGCGCTCCTGCACCGCAAAGCCGTCCTTCGGTGTGTCGCGCAGGAGGCGCACGCGCCATGCCGCCGTCAACGTGGAATCCGGTGTTCCACGTGCATACCAGTACAGCTGACCAGCCTGCGCAGGCAGCGTGCCGGCAAGCATGCGCTCGGAGAATCTGTTGGCCTGCCGGGCATGCATGCGCAGCGTACTGTCGTTCTCGAGACCCATCGCCCGCTCATAAAACGCGAGGGAACTCCACGAGCGCACGGAGTCGGGATACAACTGCACCTTCTCGCGCGCCGTGGCGATACCCTCCTCCCAACTGCGCCCCATCAGGTCATTCGTCCGCTGCTCCAGCGCATCCAGCAGCGGCCGTCCATCCGCGCCCGCGCGCAGTACTTCCCACGCGCGACCACCAAAGTCATCTACGGCGCTGGCGGCCGTGTCTTCCACAGCCAACGCCGCGAAGACCACACTGTCCGGCAGCACAAACTGCGCCGTATAGCGATCGCCACTCGTGCGTCGCAGGGTGGCCAGCTGCACCACAGGCACCCCCTCGTTGTAGCTGCCTTGGTGCACCGTGCGAATGCGCGCCCGCAGATGCAGCACTGCAGGCTTGCCAAGCAGACCCGCGCTGGTGTAGGTCACCCGCACGGTGTCACCACGCTTCGGCAGCGCCGGCGACAGCTCCAGTGAACCGGCCACCATGCCGGCCTCCGCCACTGTGGGCTGACGCCAGAGACTCACCACACCAATGGCCGCCAGTACCGCGGCGGCAGCGCGCACGGACGAGCGGGCCCACCAGCGCGTCGTACGCGAGCGCGCAGGCGCATGCAACTCCTCGAGTGGTGCCTGTGGCAGGCGCTCGTCCTGCTCCGGAGCCTCCACGGGAATCACGCTGCGCATGCCGGCCGTACGCGACGCCAGGATGCGCGCTTTCAGACGATCGTGTGTCTCGCGTGAGGTTGCGTCGGTCGCGTCGCGGTCAGCGAGCTGCCGAGACCAGGCCTGCAGGGCGGACACCGTGTCGGCGCAGGTGGCGCAGACGCTCTGATGACGCTGCAGCATCGGATCGACAATGCGACCGTGCTGAAAGAGCTCGTCTTCCCACGCAGCCAGCGAGGGATGCGCAAGGTCGGCGGCGTCGGGCGCCTGGCGGGAGTCAGTCATGGAGCCGGTCCTCGGTGTGCACTCGCGCCACGGGCGTGCCTGCGCTCTGCGGCAGCAGCCGCTCGAGCGCACGCGCCAGGCGAATGCGGGAATTGCCTTCGGAAATGCCGAGCGCCTGCGCGATCTCGGCGTGGGTGAGTCCCTCGCTGCGCAGCAGCACCACATCACGCAGCGCCTCCGGAAGCGCGGCAATGCGGCGATAGGCTTCGTCCACCTCATGCGCCAGATCGGGCCGGTCGACAGCGGCCGCACCGGCCACGTCCGCCGCGGCCC
>JACVCT010000326.1 GCA_016741895.1 Gemmatimonadaceae bacterium
CTCCGCCTCCTTCAGGACCGCGATGATCTGGCTATCGGTAAACCGCGATGTCTTCATGGGAACCTCCTCGGATCAGTGTACGAGAAAAGTCCACTTTTGGCGACCGCTCTTTTCAGGGGGGATTACCACACGATTTGCCGCAATCGTCGCGTTCGAGGCTATTCTCTACCAGCGTATCCGCATCGAATCCTAGAGAGGTCGGGGCGCAATTTGGCGGCGCGTTTACGCTTCAGCGTGATCGCGGACCACGCCACGGTCGGATGATGCGCGCTGCGGAACGAACTGGCCGTTCTGGCGCCCTAGGTGCAATGCCGCTCGCAACACGAGCTATTGGCCTCGCGCACGTCCCGCGCGAGCTGGTGCGCCGGCTCCTTGGGGGCATGCGAGCGTTCGGCCAAAGCGGCGGGCCCGCCCGTGCGGAAGCGCTCCCGCCATTTGTAGCCCGTCTTGTGATCGATGCCGAACTCGGCACAGAGCCACCGGAACGGGCGCCGACCAGCCAGTAACGCCTCGATGAACTCTTGTCGCTTGGACATGGGACAACTGGTTTGCCAGGGCATCGGGCTCCTCCGCGGGGAGCTCGAAACTTGGGCTCAGTGTCCACCATCATCCCGGTCTATCTGTCCACCATCATCCCAGTCCGTGCACGAGGGCGAGATCACGCGATCCATGGCACCGGTGTCTGACTACTGCGCCGAGATGTCGTGGATCGCGTGATGCATGACGCCAAACCACCCACACTCATAGCCCACAGCCCAGAGCGCAAAGCAGTGGATCGCCGCCGCCGTTGAACGACCTACTTCTGCTCCACCCGAATCATCTCCTGCCTCCCCCTATCCCCCACCCACATCTTCCCGTTCAGATTCCGCACCAACGTCGCGAACGGAAACTGCCGACTCGAATCAATGATCCGCGGCTCGGGGGTTAGTTCAATCCGATATACCCCATCGACTCCACCGGCCGCATACAGCGTGTCGCCGAGGAACTCTACGTCGAATACGAAGCGTGGCTCGCCCACCATGCGCAGCGGGCTGATGACTCCGCCGTCACGTGTGGCGCTCAGTGACGCCCTCGGATACACGAGCAATCCCGCATCGCCAAGGGCGATGGCGAGATAGTTGCTGCCCACCGCCACACGGCGGGCGCCGGGCGGTATGCTGAGCGCATCGCCGCTGCGCAGTCCCTGCTCCGTGACCGTAATGGCAGTGAGTGACGAGTCCGTGGTGGCCCACCAATGGTTGGCTCTCGCGTCCCAGATGAGCGAATTCACTGGCAGTGAAGTGACAAGCGTGTCGGTGACCGAATTCTGTCCATCGCGCATGAGGCGGAGCGTGGTCCCCGACGCACTCAGCACGGCGCTGCCGTTGCTGGCCAACGCGGACACGGCGCCATCACTGACCCGCCGCGCCGGCCCGGTCAGCAGCGGGGTTTCGAACAGCGCCGTACCCGTGCCGAGCACAACCGCCGAGCGCGAGGGCAGCAGCGCCACCTGACGAATGGCACGCAGACCCGCGGCGCGTCGCGCCGTGGCCGCCGGCTTGGCCAACTGGGTGTTCAGTACCTGCACGCCACTGTCACTGGCCACCACGAGCAGGGAGTCTGCGGATTCGGCCCAGTTGGGCGGCGACAGCAGCGGCGCCGCCAGCGTGCTGAACTCCACCGTGTTGCCTTCGCGCGGCGTGAGGGCAATGCGCTGGGTCTCCAGCTCGCGGGCCAGGAACAGGCCGGCAATCGCCCCGGTGATGGTGAGGTAGGGCAGGGCGCAGTCGAGCGGTTCGCAGTTGCTGCCGCGCTGTCCGCGTTCGCTCACTGCCCAATACCCCATGGCCAATCCGGCACCAGCCGCCGCGCCAAAGACGGTGTACTTGGCCAATCGCGAACCGGACACCTTGCCCATGCTGGTGCGCGTGGCAATCTCGCTGCGCTGCAGGCCGGACGGCGCGTCCTGCGCGGACTGCGCAGACAGACCTGGTGCAAGGGCGAGCAGCGCACTCGCCATGGCCATCGTGGCAAGCGGTGCGCCGGGACGGCCAGCAATGAAACGAGCTGCCACGACGGGGGAGGGAGGGCGGCGGGACATACTCATGACCTCATGGGCGGGCAATGGAAAATTCGCGTTGGGATGTCGTGCTCCGTCCACTCACCTGGTCGGTCACGTTCACGGTCAGTCGATACCGTCCCGATGGAGAGGTACCAAGACCGAGGGTCAGGAGTTCCGGCAGGCGGCGCCGGTTGTCCGGCGTGGCAGGTGCTTCACGCGTAAAGCGCAGGGCCAGCTTGTCCTCACCCACGGCCGAGAAACCCACGAGGTCGGCCACGCCGCCAAAGAATCGCGCCATGGGGTCACGGCCTCGATCCACCGACAGCACGGTCACCTGCACTTCGATTTCATACTGCAGGCGCTGTTGGGCATTGGGCGTCAACCCGTAGAGCTCCCAGTACAGGCTGAAGGTATCGCGCGGGGCGATGGACAGCGCGCCAAGCGGCTGCACCCCCAGTGCGTTCCAGCGTGCCGTCCGCGACCCCGCGCTGGCCGGATTCGCCACGCGGCGGGCCAGCAGCAGGTCGCTGGACACGAGCGCCCGCGCCAGCATGGCCGAGTCGGTGCGCAGGGCCGGCAAGTCGGCCTGCGCACGCGCACCTGCCAGGTCGAGGTCCGTGTCCACCGCTTCGAGGCGCAGCCGTGTGTCGCGCACCGGCACCTGGAGGGTCCATCGGCGGTGCAGGGGCGCATTGGCCGGCACGTCCACCCGTGCGGTGCTTTCGTCGGTCATGCGCAGCATGCCCGGCGGGCCGCTGCGCAGTTGCAGGGAGAGCATGCCAACGTCCACCGGTGCCTCGGCATAGAGTCGCCCAATCGGCACGTCGCCAGCGATCACCACTTCCATGCTGTCGGCCCGTGAGCCGGCAAAGCGGGCTACCTGCACGGGAATGCTGTCCGTGCGGGTGGCCACCGCCAGATTCTCGAGCGCAAACGGGTTCACCTCACGCTGCGCCAGGGCGTGATCGCGGTAGTTGCCCGCAAAGTAGGCGTAGTTGAAAGCCGGCGGCCCGGTGAACACGAAGTCCAGCTTGGCGCGTGGGTAATACCACACCGTCATCACGCGACCCAGCGCGTCACGCGCGTCGATATTGACCTGTGGTGAAAACGTCGCGATGACCGGCGGTTCGCCATAACGCGCGAGAATGAGCGCACGGTCGGTTCGCCATCCGGCCTGCCGTGTGTCCTCGTCCGTGTAATGCAGGTCCGCATAGGCCATGCGCGAGAGAAACTCGAGACGTGCCTCGTTCTCCGGCGTGGCCAGCAGCGGGTCGGCAGCCTCCCAGTAGGCACTGTCCGTGCGCGCGCGCTCGTCGGGAGGGAGTCCTGCCACCCGTACCGAGTCGCCCTTGCGCAGAATGCGTCCAAGGTCGAGGAACTCGGCGCGATCAGCCGGCAACATGCGCGCGATGGCCAGTGTGAAGTTGCTGTCGGCCTCGGCCAGCTTGTTCAGTCGAAACGCCGCCAAACCCGCGGCCATGTATGCGCGATAGCTTGCCGCCACCGCACCCGTCGGATGCTGCTGCAACGTGCTGCGCACGAGTGCGAGCATTTCGTCGTAGCGCTTCTGATCGTAGAGCAGGTCGAGCAGGGCTGTCAGGCTGCGCAGATCGTCACTGTTGAAGCGCAGCCCCTGCCGGAAGTACTCCTCGGCTTCGTAGCGATCGGTGTTGCCGGCCTCCAGCACCGGAATGGAGAGTTGTTCGAGAAACTCGCGCGTGTAGTTGGGTAACACGAGCGCCTGCAGCGGGTCGAAGATGTTGGGGCCGGTGTACATGCGTCGGTCGCGCCCCGTGAGGTAGCGACGGCGCTTCACTTCACCGAGTTCCCGATTGGCTTCCACCACCGATGCGGTGTCGCCCGACGCGGCCGCAACGCCCAAAGCACGCTTGAAGAGACGCTCGGCCTGCACACGTTGCAGCGGGGAGCGCAGCAGCAGACGCCCGAGCGCCAACTGATAGCGCGGATTGCTGCCGTCGATGTCCGCCGCGCGATTGAGCAGGCGGGCCGCGATGAAACGCTCCGGCGCATCACTGAAGTTGAGGCTGGCCTTCTGCATGAGCAGCAGACCGCGCCAATACAGCGCCTCGGTATCGCGCGGGGATTGGTCGTGGCGCGGCCCGGGCAGTTCGACCCCGGCCCCGGTGTCGCCGCGATCGGCAAA
>JACVCT010000327.1 GCA_016741895.1 Gemmatimonadaceae bacterium
GGCCCTTGGCAAGCTCACCCGTCAGCTGTCAGCCCCGCGCACGCCACCGAGCGAACCCGCCGCGGAGCCCGCGTCATGACCAGCTCCGCGGTCAGCCGCCTGGCATCCTGGCCTCGACGCGCCGCCATCCTGCTCGTGCGGGCGTACCAAGTGGGCCTTTCCCCCATCTTCGGCGGGGCCTGCCGCTATTATCCATCGTGCTCGGCCTATGCCATTGAGGCATTGGAAAAGCACGGGGCTCTCCGTGGCAGCTGGCTGGCGCTCCGCCGCATCACCCGCTGTCATCCGTTGCGACCCGGGGGCTTCGATCCCGTTCCGTGAGGAACGCCCGATCGCCTCTGCCGGTCCTCGTCTTTCTTGACTCATGGAACCACGCCGCATCATCCTCGCCGTCGTCCTGATGGCGGTGGTCCTCATCGCGACGCCGTACATCTTCCCGGCGCCCAACGTACCGCCTGGCGCTGCCGGTGCGCGCCCTGATTCGGCGGCCGTTCTCAGCGACTCGGTGGCCGCCGAGAATGCCGCGCTCGTCGCCGCTGCGACGACCAGCGCGCAGAACCCGGCCGCTGCGCCCGCTGCCACTCCGACGCCGACCATGGGCGCCGCCCTGGACAGCCTGGCCCAGCCACCGGTGGTGATCGATACCGCGACCGTTACCACGGCCAAGGCGATCTATCGCACCAGCAACCGCGGCGCGGCCCTCATCGGCGCCACGATGACGCAGTATCCGGCGCTGTCCAGCAAGGGCCGCGCGACGGGTGAGCAGGTGGAGCTGGCGCAGGCGGGCGACCGCCTGCTCGGATTCCGCATCGTCGTGCCGGGGGACACCATCGACCTCAGTCGTCAGGTGTTCCGCAGCACGCAGCAGACCGAAGGGGACCGCATCGTGGTGCGGTACGACGCCGAGCTGGGCTCCGCGTCGCGCACGGCCTCCATCCGCTACTCGTTCCTGCCCGACAGCTATCGCGTGGACGTGTCCGCTGCCGTGGCCGGCGTGCCGGACAACAGCTACCTGCTCATTGATCTGCCGCCCGGCTTCCGCAGCGCGGAGGCCGATTCGGCCGAAGACATCACCCATCTGGCCTACGCCTACAAGCCGGAGCTGTCCGGCGCCGAGGGCATCAGTTTCTCGTCGCTCGATCCGGGTGAACGGGAGATCGATGCCGGCCCGATCACGTGGGCAGTGGCCAAGAACAAGTACTTCATTCTGGGCGTGCTGGCTCCCAAGGGGGCTCCGGGCTTCGCTGAGGTGAACGTGACCGGCGGAGCCCGCGTGGCCAAGGAAGCCACGCGCGCGCAGGGCACGCTGGTCGCGCCGCTCAAGGCCGGCAACGTGGCCTTCGAGGTCTACGCCGGACCGCAGGAATTCAAGCGCCTCGTGGCCATGGGCCGCGAATTCGAAACCAGCAACCCGTACGGCGGCTGGATTCAGGGCATCGTGCAGCCGTTCGCGACGCTCGTCATCCGCACGCTGCTGTGGATGAAGGCCACGCTGGGCCTCTCGTACGGCTGGATTCTCGTGATCTTCGGCGTGGCCATTCGCATTGTGCTCTGGCCGCTCAACCAGAAGGCGATGCGCAGCTCCATGCAGATGCAGCGCATCCAGCCCGAGCTGCAGGCGATCCAGACCAAGTACAAGGGCGACCCGCAGAAGCTGCAGGCCGCGATGATGCAGGTGTACAAGGAGCACGGCATGAGCCCGTTCAGCGGCCTGTCGGGCTGTGTGCCCATGCTCATTCCGCTGCCGGTGTTCTTCGCGCTGTTCTTCGTCTTCCAGAACACCATCGAGTTCCGCGGTGTCCCCTTCCTGTGGTTCCCGGACATCTCGCTCAAGGATCCGTTCTACGTGATCCCGGTGCTGGTGGCCATCACCGCAATGCTGCTCTCCTGGCTGGGCATGCGCGGCGTGAAGGCCAACGAGCAGCAGAAGATGATGATGTATCTGATGCCCGCGGTGATGATGGTGATCTTCCTCAACATGGCGTCGGGTCTCAACCTGTACTACTTCGTGCAGAACCTCGCCTCGCTGCCGCAGCAGTGGCTCATTTCGCGTGAGCGGGCCAAGCCCGTGATTCGCGGCTGACCGCAGCGGGCGGGCGTCGCATGGTGTTGACGGGCGACCAGGACACCATCGTCGCGCAGGCGACGGCCTCCGGCCGCGGCGCCGTTGCCATCATCCGTCTTTCGGGGGCGCGAGCATGTGACATGGCTCGCGCCCTTGGCGTTTCCGGCAGCCTGGCGCCACGCCAGGCCACGCTCGTCACGCTGCGTGATCCGCAGGACGGGAGCCTGATGGACCGGGCACTCGTCACCTGGTTTCCGGCACCGCGATCCTACACGGGCGAGGAGGTCGTGGAGTTCGCGGTGCACGGAGGACGCGTGACCGCCATGCGGGTGCTGGCCGCCTGCGTGGGTGCCGGCGCCCGACCCGCGCTGCCGGGGGAATTCACGCGCCGCGCGGTCGTGAACGGACGCCTGAATCTCATGCAGGCCGAAGCGGTGGCCGATCTCGTCGATGCGCGCAGCACCGCCGAGCAGCAGCAGGCGGTGAAGCAACTCGACGGGGGCCTGTCACGGCGGGTGCTGGCCCTGCGCGAACAGCTGCTGCATCTCGAGGCGCTGCTCGCATACGATATCGATTTTCCCGAAGAGGACGACGGCCCGATCGCTCCTGCGCGCATCACCACGGCGGCTCTGCAGCTGCGTGATGCGCTCGCGGCGCTGCTCAGCACGGTCCCACGCGGAGGTCTGGTGCGGGACGGCGCCCTGGTCGTGCTGGCGGGTCCGCCCAATGCCGGCAAGTCATCGCTGTTCAATGCGCTGCTGGGTCAGTCGCGGGCCATTGTGACCTCGGTGCCGGGCACCACCCGGGATGCCATCGAGGCGCTGCTTGATCGCACGCCGCTGCCGCTGCGACTCGTGGACACGGCGGGACTTCGGGAAACGGATGATCCGGTGGAACAGCTCGGCATTGAAATGAGCCAGCGCTATCTGCGCCAGGCGCAGGTGGTGCTGGCCTGTGGCGCAAGCGAAGCGGAGCTGCAGCACTGTGTGCAGGTGGTGGAGGGACGCACCACGGCCGCCGTGCTGGCGGTGTACACCAAGTGCGATCTGACGCAGCCCACAGGTGAAGACCGACTGGCCGTGAGTGCCGAGCGCGGCGATGGTCTGTCGGCGCTGCTCGAGGCCATTGATGTCGCGGTGCAGTCGCAGACGCCCATGCCGGACGCGGATGCGGTGCTCGTCACGCGCGAGCGGCATCGTGTGGCACTCACACAGGCCCACGAGGAGGTGATGTGCTTCCTCGACGCGTGGACCACCCAAGCGCTACCGGCGCCGGTCGCGGCGGCGCACCTGCTGACTGCGCGGGAGGCTCTCTCCGAGCTGATCGGCGTCATCGACACCGACGACCTGCTGGACGTGGTGTTCCGCGACTTCTGCATCGGCAAGTGAGATGGCATCGGGCACCAGCGCCTCGGCGCGCTCGAGCAGCGAGCGCAGCAGCGGGTGCTGGTACTGCCGTCGCACGGTGATGGCGTAGAACTCTTCAAACAGATTGGGCACCGCCACGTACTCCTCGAGCAGTCCGCTGCGCAATTCGTCGAGCACCACGACCGCGGGCACGAGCGACACGTAGTTGCTGTCGCGCGCCAGCAGACGCAGCATGGCCATGTCATCCACTTCGGCGGCGATGGAGGGAATGACACCGAACTGTTCGCAGAGCACGTCGAAGCCGCTGCGCATGTCGCTGTCACGACTGGGCAGGACAAGCGGTGTATCGAGCAGATCGTCAGGAAAACGAAACGCGCGTCCGCCGCGTGGCGGTCCGATGAGACTGACCTGCTGACGGGCAATGCGTCGGCAGCGAAATGCCGTCCCGGCATCTTCCTGCACGCGGCGATTGGAGAGCACGATATCGAGATTGTGCGCGCCCAGGCGCGACAGCAGTTCACCCAGTGACCCGGAGTGGAGCACCAGCTCCACGTCCGCATTGCCAAGCAAGGGCGCCACGAAGCGGCGCTGAAAGTTGCGCGACAGGGTGGCCACGGCGCCGATGCGCAGGACCTGCCGGTGGTGGCGCCGCCCTTCCTGCAGCGTGGCCACCAGCTCGCGACCTGCGGCCGCGATGGTGTCGGCGTAGGCCAGCGCAATGCGTCCCGCCTCGG
>JACVCT010000026.1 GCA_016741895.1 Gemmatimonadaceae bacterium
CTCCGCCTCCTTCAGGACCGCGATGATCTGGCTATCGGTAAACCGCGATGTCTTCATGGGAACCTCCTCGGATCAGTGTACGAGAAAAGTCCACTTTTGGCGACCGCTCTTTTCAGGGGGGATTACCCCGGGATCCGGCGAGTGGGAAATTCAAGCGCACGCGGCTCTTTGTGCTCACCCTCGGCTACTCGCGCAAGTCCGTGCGCCTGCTCACGTGGCGCTCCAGTAGCCAGCAGTGGGCCGCGCTCCATGAGGAGGCCTTCCGTCGACTCGGCGGCACGCCGCGGGTGATCGTCCTCGACAATTTGCGGGAAGGCGTGCGCAAGCCCGACGTGCATGACGCGCAGCTCAATCCGCTGTATCGCGAGGTGCTCGCGCACTACGGCGTCGTCGCGCTCCCGTGTCGCGTGCGCGATCCGGATCGCAAGGGCAAAGTGGAATCGGGCATCGGCCACACGCAGCGCACGCCACTCAAGGGCCTGCGTTTCGAGACGCTGGAGGCGGCGCAAGCGTACCTCGACCAGTGGGAGGTCCGCTGGGCGGACACGCGCATCCATGGCACGACCAAGCGCCAGGTCAGCGTGATGTTTGCGGAGGAGCGGCCGCACTTGCAGCCGCTGCCCCTCGAGCCCTTTCGCTACTACCGGCACGGCACGCGCGTCGTGCATCTCGACGGCTGTGTCGAAGTCGAGGCGGCGTACTACAGCGTACCGCCGGGCTGGATCGGCCACCAGGTCGTGGTGCAGTGGGATGATCTCCACGTGCGGGTGCTCGATCCCAAGACGAGCGGCTTGCTGCGCGAACATCTCCGCGCACGCCGCGGGCATCATCAGGTCGCCGATGTGGATCGCCCGGCACGCACGCCCGCGAAAACGCTGGCGCTGCTCGACGTCGCGCGGAAAGCGGGACCATCCATCGGCGCGGTCTGTGATCACATCCATCGCACCGAAGGCGTGCTCGCCCCCCGTCGCATCCTCGGCGTGCTCGCGCTCGCGCGCAAGCACGGGCCGGCCCTCACGGAGGACGCGGCCCATTTCGCGCTCGAAGCGGGCGCGCCGTCGTACCGCTTTCTCCGCCGCTACCTCGAGCGCGTGAAGCTGCCGGCCGCCGCGCTCAAACAGATCGACCCGCTCATCCGCCATCTCACCGCCTATCGTACCCTCATCGAGCAGCGAGCTGCCGCCTCATGAATATCACCGAACTGGATCGCGCCCTCCGCAAGCTCCGTCTGTCGGGCATGGCCGATGTGCTCGAAACGCGCCTGCGTCACGCGCAGTCGGAGCGGCTCCCGCCGCTCGATCTGATCGCGATGCTCGTGAACGACGAGCTGCAGCGCCGCCAGGATCGCCTCCTCGAACGACGGCGTGTGCAGGCGCGCTTCCGCGATCCACGTCGCTCGCTCGATTCGTTTGATTTCACCTTCAACAAGAAGATGAATCGCGCGCTGCTCTTTGAGCTCGCGACGGGGCGCTTCATCACGCAACGCGAAGATCTGTTGCTCGTCGGTCCACCCGGTACGGGCAAGAGTCACTTGGCGCAGGCGCTCGGCCAGGCGGCGATCCAGCAGGGCCATCGCGTCCTGTATCGCGAAGCGCACCTCCTGCTCGAAGAGCTCACGGACGCCACGCTCGACGGCACGCGCAAAGAGGTCTTCACGGAGCTCAGCACCGTCCCGCTGCTGATCATCGATGATCTCGGGATGCGGAAGCTGCCACCGACGGCGGCCGAAGATCTGCTCGAACTGATCATGCGCCGCTACGAGCGGGCGTCCACCATCCTGACCTCCAATCGCCCCGTCGACGACTGGGGCAAGCTGCTCGGCGACACGGCCGCGGTCACCGCGCTGCTCGACCGGCTCCTCCACCACGCCCACGTGATCACTTGCGGCCCCCGAAGCTGGCGGACCAAACTCCATGGAGCGGCTGACACCACCGTCACGCCAACCCGATAACCAGCCTCAGCTCGACGTCGTGGTGGCCGGTTTTGAAGTGTCGATCAGTGGCCGGATTTGAGGTGTCCACCGAGGCTTTCGACGCTGTGGTTGATACGCGGGGTGCTGAACCGACCGCGAAAGAACACGGAGTTGCATATCGGAGTCGTGTCCAAGTTAGGCAGGCAGCGCGCGCGGAGTGCACAAGGGGTGCCGTTGCGCTTGGCGCCGCAGATGTGATCGCGCGTGATGTCCTCGTTGGTCACCTCGATTCGCCGACATATCGACACTTGAAGCCCTTTGACTACCCACAAGGTTCGGTGTAGGAGACCGAACAAAGGTAGGTCGCGTCGTCAGCGGAACCTTAACCACTTTGCCACTACCCAATTGCAGTGGCAGCCAGCTGCATACTATCCCACACCCCGCCACTCTCACCTCGGCACCAACCCCACCGCCCGCAGCGGCCCACCGGACCCACCCTCAATCTTCATCGGCAGCGCCAGCACGAACGCTCCTGTCGGCGGCAATGAATCCAGATTGGTAAGGTTCTCGAGCCCCGGCACGTTCTTCGCCGCGGCAATGCGATGCACCTGAAAGTCCTGCGACTGTCCACCATCAATGCTCGCCACGTCCGCGCCCAGCACGGCCACCTGTCGCTCATCCACCAGCAGACGCGCGGCTTCGGCGCCGTAGCTCGGGAAGTGCAGTCGGTCGGTGCGGCCCGGCTCGTCGTCGCCCAGGTACGCCTTGCGGTCGGGCCAGCGGCTGCTCCATCCCGTGCGCAAGAGCACAATGCTGCCCGCCGCAATCGTGCCGTGCGCCTGCTCAAAGGCCAGCACGTCGTCGCGGGTGAGCAGGTAGTCGGGCGCCTGCGCCACCTTGCCCTGAATGTCGATCACCACGGCCGGCGCAATGAGCTGTGACAGGGGAATCTGCTCGCTGCTCTGCCCCTGCTCGCTGAAATGCACGGGCGCATCGAGATGTGTGCCGCCATGCTCCGGCGAGGAGAAACGATTGGCCGAGTAGAACCAGCCGCCAGGCGTGGGCCCCTTGGCCTGCGATTCCAGCGCAAAGGTGGTGGGCGAGTTGGGCCAGTAGATGGTCTGCGCGTTGTAGGCGTGGGTCAGGTCCACCATGCGCAGTCGCGACAGATCAAGCGCGGGTGCCACCGTCGCCGATGAGCCGCCGCGCTCACAGGCGAGCACCGAAACGCACAACACCGTCGCAACGGCCGCACGTACAACGTTGGTCTTGGGCACCGTAGTCCTCAGCATGCTCATGTTCGCCCACCCAAACAAAAAGTTGACTACCGCTTGGCGCCCGGCCCCAGCACCACACGACCAGGCTTGGCGCCGGTGTGCTCGCCGTTTCGCAGCACGGCGGTGCCGTTCACAAACACATCCCGCACGCCGGTGGCCAACTGATGCGGCTCCTCAAAGGTGGCATGATCGCCAATGGTCTGCGGGTCGAACACCACGATGTCGGCCAGATACCCCGGCTTGAGTTGCCCGCGGCGCGAAATGCGCAGATTGCCGGCCGGCAGACTGGTCATGCGGCGAACGGCTTCTTCGAGTGACAGCACCTTCTGCTCGCGCACATACCGGCCCAGGACACGAGCAAAGGTGCCATATGCGCGCGGATGCGGACTGCTGCCCAGAAACACGCCTTCAGGCGCCATGGACTGCGCATCGGAGCCAAAGCTCACCCACGGACGCTTCATGGCCTTCACCAGATTGTCTTCGCTGATGATGAAGTAGATGGTGCCCACGCGGCTGCCGTCCTGT
Source organism: Gemmatimonadaceae bacterium (assembly GCA_016741895.1). Classification (GTDB taxonomy): domain Bacteria; phylum Gemmatimonadota; class Gemmatimonadetes; order Gemmatimonadales; family Gemmatimonadaceae; genus Gemmatimonas. The sequence goes on from JACVCT010000026.1 coordinate 3,715, forward strand.
ACCACGAGATCCATGGCCGTCTCTTCCGGTGTCGTGCCACGTTGCTTCGCCACCGCCGCCAGGGTCATGCCGGTGTAATGCTTGAGCGTATCGTTCTTGAAGCCGCTCAGCAGCACACGCTCAGGCGATCCGGCCGCAAGCAGCAGACTCTCCCACTCGTCAGTGGGCGTGCGCATCTCCTGCGCAACACGCGCGCGAATGGCCGGATCCTGCAGACGCTTGGCCCAGGCCGCGTATCCGCCTTCCTGAACCCAGGGCGGCATGGCGGCATCAAGACCCGTGGCGCCCGCCGTGTAGGGATACATGTCGGCGGTGATTTCCAGGCCCTTGGCGCGCGCCGAGTCGATGCGATCGAGCACTCTGTCCATCTTGGACCAGTTGCCCTCGCCCGCCGCCTTGATGTGATAGATCTCGGCGCGCGCACCGCTCGCCTCGGCAATGGCGATGAGCTCGTCCACCGCCTGCTCGAAACGCGCGCCCTCGCTGCGCAGATGCGAGATGTACATGCCGCCATACGGGGCGGCGGCCTGCATGAGTGCAATCAGTTCCGGCGTCTTGGCAAAGAAGGCCGGTGTGTAGATGAGCGAGGACCCTACGCCGAGCGCCCCGTCTTCCATGGCCTGGCGCACCTCGGCCTGCATGGCCGCGAGTTCGTTGGGCGTCGGTTCGCGGTTGTCCCATCCCACGTGATTGATGCGCACCGTGGTGGCCCCAACGAACGACGCGATGTTGGTGCTGATGCCCTTGGCCACCAGCGAGTCCTGATACTCACGCAGCGTGCGCCAGGTGATGGGATAACGAATGGCGCCCTGCTTGGCGAGCATGTCGGCCTTGAGCGTGTCCGACAGCGGGCCCATGGACGTGCCCTCGCCCATGACTTCGAGCGTGACACCCTGCCGGATGTCGCTGAGACTGCGGCCGTCCTCGATGAGCGATTCCGTGGCCCAGCTCAGCATGTTGATGAAGCCGGGCGACACGGCCATGCCGCTGGCATCCACCTCGGTGCGTCCTTTGCCGTTCACCACGCCCACGGCGACAATGGAATCGCCCACTACGGCCACGTCGCCGGTGATGGGTGCCTGACCCGTGCCGTCGTAGATGCTGCCGTGCCGGATGACCAGGTCGTACTGGGGCGTTTCGCTGCAGGCCGCTAAAGTACCGGCCATGAGCAGGCCGGCGGTAAGGCGGCCGAGGAGGGTGCGAGAGAACCGCGCGGAGCGTGGCGGGGCGGGCCGCAGGCGATGCGGAGTCATCGGGGCGCTGGCAGGGAGGGGGAGGGGGCTGCAGAAACATGCCCCCCGTCACGCTCTACGCCAGCCCGTATGCGTGCGCCGTCTCAGGACTCTCGCATGACTGTGCCGCCGCCGACGCCGCTTCAGGCGCATTATCCGCTTCGGGACTGTCGGCCTTGAAGCGCTCGTGCACTTCGAGCACACGGGGCAAGGCACGTTGGAACGCCGCGATGACCACCGGGTCGAACTGCCGACCGGCCTCGGATTCCAGCATGGCCAGCGCCCTCTCGACAGGCCAGGCGGTCTTGTACGGACGCTGCGAGGTCAGCGCGTCAAAGACGTCGGCCACCGACACGATGCGTGCGGCCAGCGGAATGGCCTCGCCCGCGAGTCCCATCGGATAGCCTGCCCCATCGAAGTGCTCGTGATGACTCTCGGCGATCTCGATAGCCATGCGAAAGATGCTGTGGCCGAGGGCGTTGACCTGCGCCTCGCACTGCCGCAGTACCTCGGCGCCGATGACCGGGTGACGCTGCATCTCGCGGCGTTCACTGTCGGTGAGTGGGCCGGCCTTGAGCAAGATGGCGTCACCCAATCCCACCTTGCCGATGTCGTGCATTGGCGCAAACTGGTGAATCGATCGGACGTAGGCTGCCGAGATCCGGTCCTGATAGGGCCCCTCGCGTCCCAACTCCTCCGCAATGAGCGCCGAATAGAGCGCCATGCGCGTCAGGTGGTCTCCCGTATCCTGATCACGACTCTCGGCCAGCTTGGCGAGGCCCTGCACCGCGGAGACGACCAGGCCCTCCACAAATACCGTCTTGTCGAGCGCGTGGGTGAGCTGGCCTGCCACGTTCGTAAGGAGCTCCGCATGTTCGGCGGCGTACGCACTGCGCTCTCGTGACGCAAACACCAGCAGCGCGACGCCGCCACTTCCGTGCGTCGGGAGCAGCATGGCCGATCGGAAGCCGGCGCGATCGAGCAGGCCAGCGCAGACATCCGAGGGATTTCTCTCGCGGCTGGCCGCGAGATCGTCAACGGTGCGCACGCCGTCGGCGCCAAGCGCCACACCAAAGCGCGGCAGCGACAGACCCTCGGGCAGGCTGATGTTGCCCTGGCCGTACTGCCGCTCCAGCACCAGCTGTTCACCGTCCGGCGCGAGAAAGAAGAGACCCACCCAGTCGAGCGGAAGAAACTCCCGGAACTCCTCCGACACAAAGCGAAGTGTGTCGTCGAGCGTATTGCCCTGGGCAATGCGATCGGTCAGACGGAACAGTGCATTGAGGCGCAGTGACAACTGGTTGAACGCCGAGGTCATCTGTCCGATTTCACCGCTGCTCTGCACGGGCACCTGGTGACCGAGATCGCCGCGTGCCACGCGCGTGAAGCCGGCCATCGTCTCCCGCAGCGGCCTGACGAGATGACGATAGAGCAACGTCACCAGTGCGACCATGATCAACGCCGCCACGCCAAGCACGAGCTGATTGAACAGACGGATGTTGGCGAGTTTGATCTCCATCATGTCCTGAAACGCGCGTGACAGCGCGGTGGAGGACTTCGAGAGATCGTCGCCGTGCTTGACGATGTAGGCTGCCCACCGCGCCGCGCTCTCCCCCTCTCGATTGGTGCCGGAGCGACGGGTCAATTCGAAGCGGAAGATCTGCCAGTCGTTGGCCGTACGCTGCAACTGCGACTTGGAGTGTGCATCCCAGTTGCAGGTGATCGGATCGTGCTTGCCCGTGAGTGCCGGATCAATGCGGCGCGCCACGAACGATGAGATGATCTGATCGTACAGCGCCATGTGGCGCTCGAGGCCTTCACGGTAGATCCGGTCGTCTGGTCCGCCGCTGGTGTTCGAGTCGGCCTGGGCGCGCAGGTAGGCCCGCGCATCGTTGAGCATGGCCGCACTCGTGACCCGGAGCTGTCCGGAGAGATTCAGAATCTCGTAGTCGTGACGACGCTGGTTGAGCGCATACAGACTATAGCTCGCACTCCCGGCGAGCGCCGCGAAGAGCAGGCCCAGAGACAGGGCGACCTGAAACCGGATGGTTTGTGCCCACGGCGGAAGGCCAAGGCGACGTCGACTCACGGCGTGACCGGACAAGGTTCGGTGGCGAGATGTCGACGCCGCCGCCTACCCGCCACGGTTGGTGACGGGCACGCGTGGGTTGACTGCCCTGGTCAGGGACTGGTGACGGCCGGGTGAGGCAACGCGCCGTGGGCCGGAATCGCCTTTTGCCGGTATTGCCATCGGCAAGATGGGTGGGGCGGTACCCGCAACTCACTTCCGCACCTGCGCCGGCGCATGCACCAATGGCACGCTCGACCCGAAGAAGTACTGACTGCCCTTCCTCGCGGGTTGCGGGGTGTTCATCATGTCCTTGAGCATCGGGAACACCGCCAGCTGTTCCGGGGAGATGATCGGCCCGGCAATCTCCGGCTGCTTCCAGAAGAGCTCCCAGTACGCCTTGGTGGTCGCCTTGACCGAGTCGAGCGCCGCCTTTGAGGCCACGCCGTCGGGTTGCGCGGCGAGATAGCGCGCCAGCGGACGATACAGTTCACGCACCTGCGCACCAAACACCGAGTCGGCCTGGCGCAGCTGGGCCACCTGCGCCTCAGAGAGGAACAGCGAGTCGGCCTCGAACACCAGAGCGCGGTGCACGCTCGACGTACGCCGCAGATACAGCGTGAGCAGGGAGTCCTCGCCACGCCGCTCCCACTTGCCGGCCACCTTGACCGGTTCAATGGCCCGGCGCAGGCTCTGCAGGTCGAAGTCGGTGTGCAGACGCACGTTCACATCGATTGTGAGACGGAAGGGCTCGCGCCAGCTCGACCTCGACGGCCGGGTCTCGGCAAAGCGCGGGTTCACATCATACCCGAAGCGACGCGACACCGGATCGAAGCTGCGCGGCACCAGCAGCACCGGATCGGGCGTGACCACGCCGCCCCAGCCACGCATGTTGCCGTCGCCATGCAGCAACTGGTCAATACCGCCAAGGATGTTGTCGGCAAACACGTTCATGACGATGCGATTGCGCCAGGACGAACTGCCGAAGTTCAAAGGCGGTTGCCAACTCGCCGACATGCTGCGGGTCCACGGCCCTCGGCAGGCGTTGCGTGCACCAGGGCGCGCAATGGACGTGGCCAGACATTCGCGTGCAATGCGGCTTCCCGATGTTTCGATGGCGCGCAGCCCGCTCGCCAGTCGCGGGTCGCTGACCTCTGCAAGCGCGCTCACCCAGGCGCGGTCGCCACTGCGTCCGTCACCATTCACATCGCCCTGCACGAGCGGGGTAAAGGGCAGCCCCGACTGCAGGCGCGCAAACAGCGAGAAGTTGCCCAGCTTGCCGCCGCGTCCCGCCTGCAGAATCCAGACATGCCGCGCGTCGGTGGCACCTGGCGCCCACTCCACCTGCGAGGGATCGCCAAAAGCCGCGCCATCGAAGCCACGCACCTGCCGGTCAATACGCTGCAAGGTGTAGTTGGCCTGCAGAAAAGGCCAGCCGTTCCAGCGACTGTTGAAGCGATCCATGCCAAAGTTCACGGTGAGCTGACCACCACGCCCGCGCAGATCGCTGCGCAATTGTGTCACGCGTCCATAGTCCGCACTTCGCCGAGACTCTGCGGCGGACACAAACCCCGAGCGCGTGTCTACTGCACCGGGCGTCACGAACACCGGTCGGTTGCCTTCATCCGCCAACGTGAAGCGGGTGGTGCCCCCGAAGTTGCGATCGACGATGGACGCCTGATTGAGATCGTAGCTTGCGAGCGCGGAGAGACGCAGCATGAGCGCCCAACGGGTGGTATTGAAGTCGAGATTGGCGCGCCAACTGCGTGGCGCATCCCATCGCTTGTCGAGCAGGGTCACCGAAGGCGCGCGTTCGGCCAGTGCGCCACTGCCGTCAGCGCACTGTGAAGGCGTGGCCCCACTCACCCAGTCGGCCATCGGCACCGCGCCACCCACACAGGTCAATGCCAGCGTGCTGCCGGACAGTCCCGTGCGTGAACGCGCGTCGGCCACCACATCCGGACGCCAGAGATCGCGGAACTCGCCAATGCCGCCGCGCAGCACGCCGGTGGGATAGCGAAACCACGTTCCATAGCCGTTGAATGACGAGCCGCTGCCGTTGCGCGCGCCGCGGTTGAAGTAGTAGGTGAATCCCACACGCGGGCTGACATGCACACGCGGCGATACGCCACCGGTGTGCACGCCAAGCGCCTGTGCGAGCGCCGGATTCGTGGCCGGCGCGTCAAGGAAGCCGTTGCCCTCAATGCGCGCGCCGTAAATGAGCGAGACGAACCGGCTCGGGTTCCAGGTGTGCGACGCGGCCACGGCGGTGCTCCACGCGCGCCCATCGCGCCCCGGGTCAACAAGGGTGCGTCCGTACGACGAGGGCCGTCCGGCCTCGAGGTCGGCGAGCGACGCGAAGGACCAGCGCCCGAATGCATTGGATCCACCGTCCTGATCAAGCCCGTCGATACGTCCCCAGGCAATGGCACGCAGCTGATGGCGACGGCCGTCGATGTTTCGCAGAAACTCGTGATTGGCCTCGCCGGTCCATCGACGGGTGTCCAACGCGCCCTGCCCACGTCCACCCAGTGCGAGGCTGGTCACTCCGGCGTCGAGCCCCGGGGCGTCGGCGGTGGTGCGTACGAGTACATCAACCGCCGAGCGATCGAGGTAGGGGTCGGAGCCGGTTGTGGTGTGCGAAACGTTGAAGCGCGTCGCGCGATAGGTGCTGAAGCCAGGCCCCGACCACTTGCCAAGCTGCAGCATGGCCCCCGCTGCGCGTTCGTAGCGCGCGCTGCCGGCACTTGGCGCAGTCAATACACCGGTGCCCTCGTGATCGCCGCGTGTGTCCGACAGGTACATGGTGAGCGATCGCGATGCGGTCGTGTCACGCGTGTCGTCAAAACGGGCCAGCACACTGAGCGCGTCGCGCTGGACCTGCGATGGCGGTCCGCTGACCTGCAGTGGAAGTCCCACGCGCTCTGCGATGAGCCGCGCGCGCTGCACCGAGTCAAGCGCAATGCCGGTGAGTGCGTAGGCCAGTGGGTCGGCGCTCGCGAGATCGTTGAGTGGTCGTGTGCTGCGCGATGCGTCAACCGACACGTTGTAGGTGAGCGCGCCGCGCACCAGTTCCCCGTCCATGCCGCCCGAGGCGCGCCACATGGTGTTGGTGCGGCCGAGGGCGCGCCCGATGGCATCGGTGGCCTGCAGCGCGGGTGCGTCGCCGGTGAAGAACACCGAGCGGTTCTGGAAGTCGCGCGAACCCGGAGCGAGACGCAGATCGATGTTGGCACCCGAGAAGCCGCCGCGCGTGGCGTCGTAGGTGGCACCCGTAACGCGGGTCTCCACACGTGCGGCGCGTGGTACGCTGCCTGCGCCCATGGCCATGCCGTTGAGCGTGGTGAGGTTGCTGCTGCTCGACGCGCCCAGCATGGTGGGGCCGCCGGGACCGGTGGTCATACCGGGAATGGTGCTGACGGTAGTGTTGATGTCGCCGGCCATGCCGGGGGAGATGGCCGACCCAACCCCCTCGCGCCAGCGCTCACTCGATCCGGTCTCCTGGGTGGAGGGCCCGACGCCGGTGGTGGCGCGCACTGGCGGGGACGCCTTGATCTTGACCGCATCGAGGGTGGCAACGTCGCTGGCCAGCACGAAGTCAACCGTGAACTCCCGTTCGTCACCGCTGCGCGTGACGCGGCGCCGCGCGCCACGCAGTCCGGTGGCCTGCACGGCCACGAGATAGTCGCCCGTGCCGGGGTTGAAGGTGATGGCGTAGCGGCCGCTGTCGTTCGTCACGGCCTGCTGCACCAGCCGGTCGGGGCCACGGGTGATGAACACCGTGGCGCCCACCACCACCCTGCCGCTGTCGGAGGTCACCCGACCACGCAGGGTTTCAGGCGGGCCGGCCGGTACTGCCGCGGACGGTGGCTGCTGGGCCGCAAGTGACATGCGGGGGGCCATGAGCACAGTGCACAGGACCACAAGGCGCACGGCATGGAAGGGCAAGCGGCGAGACGAGAATGTCATGACCCAGAGACATGCTGAATTTCGGAAGCGTTGCATTCTGCGGATGTATGGGCAATGTATGCCCCGAGGGCGAGCACGGGTACAAGGCGGGGGAGGGTTCGCGCCGGTTACGGCTCTCCAGGTCGGCAACGGTCGGCCTACGGCCGTCGGATCGCTCGCGCCACTCCACGGACCGTGAAGACTCCCGACGAACTCGTGGAGACCTGGTCGCACCTTGTGTGTAGCTTGGCATGTGCCGCACTGCCAATCGGCTGAGCGGCCAGGACAAGGCAACAGCCGCATGACAGGTTTATCGACGTGGCAACGCGCCCCGCTCACCCCACCAAGGAACGCCTCTTCCTCCGCCTCGATGGCGACCCGCTCTGTGCGCCGGAGACCACAGTCCCCGCCAGCACGCTGCGGGCGTTTGCCGTGCCCGCCGCGCTGCGGCCGCTGGTCGCGCACGTCACGGCCTATGAAGAGCACTTCGCCGATGGACACGAAACGGTGGAGCGGGTGCTGCCCGACGGGGCGTCACGGCTGATTGTTGCGCTCAACGGTGGTAACGCCGAGGTGCAGGTGGCAGGTGCCAGTGCCAGTCCGGTGGTGCTGGCCATGCGGGGACACATGCACGGCATTTCGCTCACGCTGCGTCCCGGTGCGAGTCTCGCGCTGTTTGGCGTGCCGGCCAGTGAGCTGGCCAATCAGACCGTGCCCTGGGACGCACTGGCGCGCGGCACACCACGGCAGCTGCCCGGCACGCTGGTGGACGCAGGCAGTGACGCGCGGCGGGTGGAACAGCTGTTTGTCGCGCTCGGGACCATGCGCCGGCCAACAGACCTGCGCATGCAGCGTGCCATCGGCTCTGTCGCGTACACGACTGCCGTCGGTGCGAGCAGTCTCTCCACGCGGAACCTGGCCGCCGAGCTCGGACTCAGTGCACGCCGCGTGCAGCAGCTGTTCGCCTCACACCTCGGTCTCACACCGGGCGTGTGGCGCCGTCTGCAGCGCATGCATGGCGTGTTGCGGCGGCTGCGCGCAAACGAGTCGCCGAGGCATACGCCCAAATGGACGCAGCTGGCGCTCGATGCCGGCTACTACGATCAGGCCCATCTGGTGAACGAATTCCGCGAGCTCGCCGGCCTCACGCCGGGTGAGCTGCTGCGCAGCGTTTCGCATTCTTCCAATACGCCGGCCGGTGCGCGCGACAGCTTGCGGTGAACGCTTCCAACGTCACCACCCGCACACCGCCTGTTATCCATCTGATGTCCATGCACCAACCCACGCCATCGCTCAGCCACTGCGTCGCCATCGTCACCGGAGCCAGCCGCGGGGCCGGCCGGGGCATTGCCACGGAACTCGGCGCCGCCGGCGCCACGGTGTACGTGACCGGTCGCAGTCAGCGACACCGTCCCGCCACCACGTACCAGCAGATCCAGTCGCTCTCCAATCTCGAGCAGCTGCCCGGCAGCATCGAGCAAACCGCCGAAGAAGTGACGGCCGCGGGTGGACATGGCGTGGCTGTGGCCTGTGATCACACCGACGAGGAGCAGGTGCGCGCCTTGTTCGAACGAGTGCGCGCCGAGCAGGGCCGCCTCGATGTGTTGGTGAACAATGCCTGGGGCGGGCACGAAACATTCGACGGCGTTTTCAAGGCGCCGTTCTGGGAACGCTCCATGGCAAACTGGGACGCCATGATGGATCGTGGCGTGCGCAATCATCTGTTGGCCAGCCGACACGCGGCGCCCTGGTTTGTGGAGCAGGGCCGGGGGCTCATCGTGACGACCACATTCTGGGACCGCGACCGCTACATGGCCGGCAACCTGTTCTACGACCTGGCCAAGGCCTCCATGACGCGTATGGCCTGTGGCATGGCCGAGGAACTGCGGGCCCACAATGTGGCGTCGGTGGCGGTGTCGCCCGGCTGGATGCGCACGGAGTTTGTGCTGGCCGGCCACCAGACCGATGAAGCGCAGTGGCAGTCGGTGCCGGCCCTCGCGCGCACGGAGTCGCCACGCTATCTGGGCCGTGCGGTCGTGGCGCTTGCGTCGGATCCCAACATCATGGCGCAGAGTGGGCAGGTGCTGCGTGTGGGGGATCTCGCGCGGGTCTACGGCTTCACGGACATTGATGGCCGGGTGCCGCCGCCGTTTGAGATCTGAGCGCATGGCCCTGTTGATCTCGTTGCTGCCCTGGGCGTCGTGATGGCTGCCAGATCGTTAACAGCTCACGCAGAGAACAACAGGAGAACCGCAGAGTTCGCAGAGAACTGCAGTTTGGGATTGAACTGCCTTGTCGCGGATTGCACGGATGAAACGGAAACTGCACGGATCAACAACATGAAAACGCTTTATCCGTGCTGTTTCCGCTCAATCCGCCTCATCCGCGATGAGGGACCCCGACCCCGACCACGACCGCCCCGCTCTGCGACCTCTGCGGTTCTCCTGCTGTTCTCTGCGTGAGCTGTTGACGATATGGCTGTGACCCCGAGTGTCGGCATCACAGGATGCCGTGCAGTGCCAATACGCTGGTTGGCGGCATCGCCAATCAGCTCAAAATCCAGTACTATTCTGGTGTCTCCACTTCCCTCTGAGCTCACCATGTCACATTCGACTGCGAAAGACCTGCTACAGGAAGCCGCCGACCACCTTCCCGAGGGTGCTTCCGTGGAGGACGCGATTGAGCGCCTGCTCTTCCTGGCAAAAATCGAGCGTGGAAAGGCCGACCGAGAGGCTGATCGCCTGGTCGAACACGATGAGGTCAAGCGTCGCCTCGGGCTCTGATGCAAATTCGCTGGACTGCGCAGGCTGTAGAGGACCTCGCGAGCATCAAGTCGTACATTGCGCGCGACTCAATGGTCCTCGCGCAGTTGGTAGCGACGCGTCTCTTCAATGCGGTGGGTCAGCTCTCAATGTTCCCGGACTCCGGCCGCGTGGTACCGGAACGTGGTGATCCTTCACTCAGGGAACTGGTGAGGCCGCCGTACCGAATAGTGTACGAGAGAGGGGCTGATGCCGTGGTAATTCTCACGATCTTTCACGCATCTCGCACATTTCCTGATTTGGTGTAGTTGGGAACCAACCGCTCAGTATCTCGCAGATCACCAGACATGCAACATCCACAACAGCTCACGCAGAGAACTGCAGTTTGGGCTTGAACAGCCTTGTCGCGGATCGCACGGATTTCGAGCTGTTCGCTGCATGAGCGGCTGACATGCTTCCGCAACTCCGAGTGTGGATGACCTGACACCGCACTTGACGCGACGAACCGGGCGAGTCATGTCTGGGGAAATGCTTCGGCGAGGCAACACGAAGGAATACCTTCTCATCAGGTCGATCATGCATTTCGCCAAGTGGTCAGCGATGTCGTGCATTGTTCTGTGCCTCATGGGCACCGCGCACCGCGAACAGCCGCGCGCGCTCACGTGCAGCGTTGAAGTGACACCGGCCGACGACGGATCTGGTCGGATCAATCACGTCGCCGTCGGAACTGGTGGAAGGTTGGCGTGGACAGATGGACGCCCCGGCCAAGTCATGGTACGTGATGCGCATCGACGGACTCGTGCGGTTGGCCGTCTTGGCTCAGGGCCTGGAGAGTTTCGTTCCATCGCGAGTTTGGGATGGTGGGGTGATACGCTGTGGACTGGAGACGCGTCTGCCCGGAGGGTGCAGTTCTTCAACGATTCGGGCGGGTATTTGGACGGCATCACGGCCGTCACCCGTGCGGCGTGGGCGCCCCGTCGGGCAGGGCATATTGTCGGCTTTGCCCCAAGGCGCCTTTCGAGTGATGCCCCATACGCCGTGTTGCGACAAGGCGTCAAACAGGACGTGGACAGTATCGCCAGCTGGACGTTGGTGCCGGCTCCCCGCGTCCGATTGGCAAACGGTGGACCGCGCGGAAGCCCGCAGCCGTTCGCCTCAGAAACTGTGGTCGGCGCAAGCCCCGACTACGGCACATTCTGTGCGGCGCGGCCCGACGGTTCGGCGTGGATCGTGGAGTGCGTAAACGACGCCGGTGTTCCTCTTAAGCAGTCCCGACTCTCCCTCGCCGGCTACGAGCTCACCACGGCACTCTTCGATTCGGTGGTCACCATCTTCTCGCAAGGTCGCGACCGCGCTGAGGTGCGCCGACAACTGATACGCCCTCGCACGCTACCTGCCATCAACGACATCAAGGTGGCGAACAATGGTGATGTCTGGTTGCAGCGCACGCATCCGATTGAACGCATGGGAACCTGGCAACGCGTTACACGAAGCGGCCTCGAGGCGCGCGAAATCAGCACTGCCCCGCTTACGCGCCTGCTGCTTGTGACCGCCGATTCGGTATGGGGTGTTCGATCAGATGCGGATGGGCTCGAGACGTTGATGCGCTGTGCAGTGCCAACTCGCTAGCACGTGGCATCGTGAATCAGCTCAGGGTCGTGGACCATTACTCGTGTAGAGAATTGCTGTAGAGCCGCAGAGAGCGGCGGTCGGGGTGTGAACAGCCTTGTCGCGGATTTCGCGGATGAAACGGAAACTGCACGGATCAACAACAAGAGAATGCTTTATCCGTGCTGTTTCCGCTCAATCCGTGTCATCCGCGATGAAGGACCTCGACCCCGACCACGACCAAGACCGCTGTTCTCTGCGAACTCTGCGGTTCTCCAGTCGTTCTCTGCGTGAGCTGTTCAACGACATCGAAGCCAACACGGCACTCAGTGCAGCAGCGTCACCGCCTCCACCACCGCACATCATGCGTTGCACCACCCACCACGACCGCCTCACCGGGACGCGGCGTGGCCAGGGTCAGTTGCTGCGCCTCCGCCGCCTGCGTGAGCCGCGCAATGGGATCATCCCACGCGTGATACGCGAGATTGAACAATCCCCAATGCACCGGCAGCAGCGTCGTGCCGCGCAGCGCACGATGCGCCGCCACCGCCTGCTCCGGCGTCAGGTGCCAGTCGGGCCAGGCGGGATCGTAGGCGCCAACTTGCATGAGCGTGAGATCAAACGGCCCCAGTTTCTCACCGATGGCCTCGAACGCCGGCATCATGCCCGTGTCGCCCGAGTAGTACACGCGCTGCGTGGCCGTGCTCAGGGCCCAACCCGCCCACAGCGTGGCATCACGGTCCAGCAGGCTGCGGCCCGAGGCATGACGTGCCGGCGTGGCGGTGAACGTCACGCCACCCACGGCCTGCGACTCCCACCAGTCCAGCTCCACAATACGATCGGGCGCCACGCCCCAATGCTCGAGATGTGCACCCACACCAAGCGGCACGAGAAAGCGGGTGTGACGATTGGCCGGATTGCCGAGCAGCGCGGCAATGGTGGGCTGATCGAGATGGTCGTAGTGGTCGTGCGAAATGAGCACCACATCGACGCTACCCAGTGCGTCCAGTGACGCCGGCGGATCGTACCAACGCGACGGCCCCACAAAGGACAACGGCGAGGGTCGCTGACCCCACATGGGGTCGATGAGGATCTGCAGACCCGCCACGCGCACACGCAACGAGGAGTGTCCGTACCACGTCACTTCAAACTGCTGTGCATCGGGGGCGCTGGCCGCGGCGTCTGTCACCACCGGCAACGGCGCGTCGGGCACGCTGCGTGCACTGCGATTGAACAGACCGCGCAGCATGAGGCCATAGTCGTTCCGCATGGCCTCCTCGTTCACGAAGCGGCCGTCACGCATCTGCGGCGACGCGGCCATGCGCTCGGCGCGCAGCAGACTACTTGGCGACGTACCAATGCCGGGGCCAAAGCGGTATGCGCCAAAGGCGCTCCAACCGGAAACAATCGTGGCAGACATGAGCAGGACGAAGGTCAGCAGGATCCAGCGGAAGAGGCGCACAGGATGCGGGTGGCGAGGGCGAGATGCGCGCGAAACTCGGCGCGGGTGGCCACGCTGTGTTTGCTGCCACGTCCCACCGACAAGAGCATCTGCGCGGAGTCGGCGGCCGTGATGCCACGTGCGGCGAGTGACGGGGCTACGGATGACCCGTCGATGGCCTGGGTCAGCGCGGCGGCGAACTGCGTTTCGTAGGCCTGGACATCGGCGCCGATGAGGGCGTGACCGATTTCCGCGAGATCGGAGGCGTCGGACGATGCGATGCCCACGAACTGGCCCATCCAGATGTCGAAGGCCTCAGGCACCCGCTCGGTGAGCGGCGTGTCAGCGGTCAGCGCCACCCGCGCCGCGGCCAGCCCGCGTGTGAGGTGGTGAATGGCGACCGCGCGAAAGAGCTGCTCCTTGCCCGGGAAGTGCAGGTAGAGCCCCTGGCGGGAAATGTCCGCCGCCGCCGCCACGTCCTGCATGGAGGTCTTGCGGTAGCCAAAGCGCAGGAACACCGGCAGCGCCGCGTCGAGGATGGCGGCAACCCGGGGGTCGGTGGTTGGCTCCTCAGTAGGAGACGAAAGGGCATCGATCATGTGGACAAACTTTACACAATAGACCAACAATGTCAATAGATTCTAGCATCCGTGAAATCCGCGACAAGGCTGTTCAACCCAACCGGCCAACAAACCGGACTATCTTTCATACATGTCCCCGAACTTGCGACGCAGGCGCCTGACCATGGCTTTTGTGCTGACGGCGGCAGTTGCCGGTTGCGCACCGTCGAGCGATCAGCCCGCGCCGTCGACCGCCGATACCACAGCGGCGTCCACGGACGGCCAAGTGTCCTCGGCCCTCCCGCGCCTGCCCAAGTTCGGCGACCCCTCCGCCGTGGACTCCGGCCCTCCGCTGGCCGTGCAGCGCACCGCCACCGGCGCTCGGCTTGCGGTCAACCCGCGCCCCGGCGATCAGATCAATGCGCTGCTGCCGCCGTTCATTGAAACGGCCGACGGCCGGCGCCTCCAGTTCGAAGGGCCGGCCGTCACCGAAGACAGCGCGTATTTCGTGGGTCCCGTCACCACGCTGGTGTCAGACTCGCTGCTGCCGCTGCGCGGCACGTTGCACACCAGCTACTGCAAGGCTGGCGAGCGACTGTGCCGCAGTGCGAAGCGCGCGGTGCAGGTGGGCGAAGTCAGGGATTGACCTTCGCCACCTCGAGCACCGCGCGATTGTCCTGACGCGACACCAGATACACCACGCCGTTGGGGCCAAAGCCGACAATGCTGCGCCCCTCGGGCACGAGTACACGCTCCACCGCCTCACCCTGCGCGTTCAGCACATCGTACACCGTGCCCGCCGGCTGCGGCTTGGTGGGAATGGTGGACAGCCACAGTCGGCCCTCGGCGTCAGCGCGCAGACTGTTGGCAAAGAACGCCGGCTGGTAGTCGGGCAGCTCGCTCGGGCTCACGTAGGTGAAGTTGGGCGCCACCACCTGCGGAGCGCGCACCGGCCCACCAGGCCCGCCACCATCGCCGCGCATCTCAAAGCGCATGACCACCTGCGGCGCGGCACCACCACCGCCGGCGCCACCACCCATGGCTGAACCAAAGGCCCGCGCGATGTCCTGGCCCTGACCCGGATTGGCCGCCAGCTGCCGCTCGCGAATGGCCTTTACCGAGTCGATGAGCTTGATCTTGTCCTCATCGGTCATGCGCTTCCAGTCGAACGCCACCTTGGGCGAGGCGCGCTTCTCGCCGTTGGCCGACACCCAATCCACGTGATAGTCGCGACCGCGCACGATGGCGATGTCGCCAGCGGGCGTGACAGTCCACTCGTCCACCACCGGCAGCGGATTGATTTCGATGGACGGCTGCAGCTTGCCGTCTTCGGTGGTGTTCATGGTGGTGCGTGTGTTGGGCACCTTCATCCAGGCCAGCGTGTCGAGCACACGCGTCTGCAGATTGACGCGCACCACCGGCATGGTGTCGGGCATGGCCGGCATCTGCGGCGGGCCGCCACTGGTGGTGCTGGCGCGGAACTGCATGGACGGCCGGCCGCGATACACCAGGTGACCATTGCTGTGGTAGGCGCCGCCGAGACCGGCGCTGGCCAGCATCATGGCGTCCTGCGAGCGCGGCACCGACATCACGCGCGCCACCTCGCCGTTGGGCGCAATGACGAGCATGGACAGCGATTGCGCGTCCACGAACAGCGTGCTGTCTCCGCGGAAGGCAATGAGATTGCCGGGATTGGCGCCGTAGGCGTTGGCGGTGGCGGCGGTGGTGTCAGCCACCACCTTCACCACTGACAGCTTTTCATCGAGCAGCACGACGCGACGATTGACCACGTCGTTCACCAGTGCGCGGCCGCCGGGCAGCGCGCGCAGGTTGCTCACCACGCCAAAGGCCTCGCTGCTGGTGGCGGTGACCGGTCCGAGCGGGCGAATGGCCGGCCGTGATCCGGCGGGAGCGGGTGTGAGCGTCTGAGCCTGTGCCGCAATACTTGTCGCGCCAAGCAGCAGCAGGGCAGCGCCGAGGCGCGGCCGCGGAGTACGCAGCAAACGAGGAGGCATGGTGAGAGTGGAGTACGGGTGAAGGGAGAACATGGGAGTGTAAGGAAGAAGAAGCGAAGCTGCAGAAGTGTCAGGAGTCGAACACATGGCGGAGACGGCGCTCAGCGCATGATGATGGTGGTGGCACCGCCACCGCCCATGCCGCCAATGAATGCGCCGCCCATGCCAGCCATGCCGCCCATCATGGTGGTGCCGCCACCACCGGCGGTGCCTGAGCGAATGGACTTGAGGTAGCGGTCGTCGAGTGCGGTGGCGATGAACGGCGGCAGCTTGCGGCGCTGCTCCACCGACAGCAGACCCTTCACCGCCGGCGCGTAGTTGCGCAGGATGTCGATGCTGGCCTCGCGCGCCTTGACGTACTGCCAGTACACGCGGTCACGGTCGTAGCCATCGGGCAGTGCGGCGAACTGCTTGGCGATGGGTGCCCAGATGGAATCGAGCCGCACCAGGAAGCGACGGTTCATCGTGGCCAGGCTGTCCGCCTGGTCGGCCGACAGGCGCAGCGTGTCCTGATCGCGCAGAATGGTGGCCAGAGGATTGGGCACGCCGCCGTTGCCGAACTGCGCCTTGATGAGCGCTTCGGGCGCCTTGGTGCCGGTGGTGCGCCGACCACGATCGAGCGCCTGCGTGAGCATCTGGCGCTCGCGCGTGGGGCCGATGTCGTAGCGCAGCATCATGCTCACCGTGACCGGTGCGCGGAACTGCTGGAACTGCGGGTTGGTGGCACCGAAGCGCTGGTTGACCTCGTACTTGAACTGCCGCGCCACGGGGTCGAAGCCGCGCACATACAGCAGTGTGGGGTCCACAAAAATCTGCTGGCCCCAGCCGCGCAGATTGTCCTGCCCGTGCAGCAGCAGGTCGGCCGCGCCGAGCGGGTTGGAGACGTTGAAGGTGAGGTTGGCGCGCTGCGGCAGACGCAGCTTGAGCGGATTGAAGGACACACTCAGGTTGGCCGAGCTGGTCCATGGACCCTGGCAGCTGTTGCGATCGGCCAGGCGGCCCAGCTGCGCGCGCAGACAGCTGCGGGCCACACCGCTGCTGTTGTCGATCAGCGTCTGCATCTGTGATGCGAGGGCGGCGTCACCGGTGCGCGCGGGGTCGAACACGAAGGCGCGGTCGTTGCTGAAGCCGTCGCCGTTCACATCGCCGCCGATACCGGGCGTGAACGGGTTGCCCGAACGGAACTGCCCGAACCAGCTCAGGCGAATGAGGTCGAAGGCGTTCCAGTTGAGCGTGTAGGTGATCTGATGCCGCGAATCAAACGACGCGCGCGAGCTCCCAATGGCGAAGGGATCGCCCACCGTGCTTTGGAAGCCGCGGAACTCCTCGCGCACATTGCCGTAAGTGTAGCTCGCGTTCCAGCTGAACTGGCTGTTGAACTGCATGGGTGAGACACGCACGGAGAACTGTGCGCTGCGCGACTGGAGGTCGCTGAGCTGCTGCGTGACGCGCTGGTACTCGGGCACGCGTCGGCCGTCACCCGCGGCAATGCCACCGGTGAGGGGCACGATGCTGGCCGCGTCGACAAACACGGGCCGACCGTCTTCGGCGTTCAGGGTGAAGCGCTGCTGGCCAGCGAAGTTGCGGTCCACGAAGCTCGCCTGATTGAGATTGAGGGAGTACGTGGCGTCGAAGGTGGCGTTGAGCCGGTTGTAGAGCACCGGCCCCGACCAGCTGAGGTTGGAGCGCACGCTGCGTGTCGGCATGAAGGCCTCGTCGAACAGCGACACGTTGGGCACGGCGTTGTTGAACACCGAGCCCATGCTGCCGTCGGCGCAGCGTGAGGGAATGTTGGCCGGATCGGCAAAGGCGCCCCAGTTGGCGGCCGGAATGGCGGCGCCCACACAGGCCAGCTGCTGAATGGCCGAGGCCAGACCGGTGTTGTCGATGGCGCTGCCCACGAGTGTGGCCTGCGGCATGTTCTGAAACACGCCGATGCCACCACGCACCACCGCGCGCGGGCCCCGGAAGGCGCCGTCGAAGGCGCCAATCTGCGGGGCGGTACCGTACTGCCAGGAGAAGCCAAGACGCGGGCTCAGATACAGCCCATCGGGCACACGGTCGTTGCGCACTCCGAGACGCTCGAGCAGCGCGCTGTTGGTGGCGGGCTTGTCGAGGAAGCGGTTGCCGTCGAGACGCAGACCGTACTGGATCTGCAGCGTGGGCGAGTGACGATAGGAATCACCCAGTGACACCGCGCCAATGAGCATGCTCGCATCGCGCTCGCGCGGCGAAAGGGTGCGTGTGTACGACACCGGAATGCCCGCCGCGAGATCGGCCAGCGAATTGTAGCTGTAGGTGCCGAGCCGGTTGATGGTCTGGTCCTGCGTGGACGCGTCGCGGCGGATTTCGGTGGCGAGCTTGAGCCGATGCTTGTTGTTGGCGCTGAACCACGAGAGCGTGTTCATGGCCATGAGGCTGCTGCCGCCCTGCGACGTGCCCAGAAACTGATTGCCACCAAAGGCGAGATTCTGCAGACCCAGCGTGCCGTCCTCGAACTGGCTGTTCACGCGCACGCGTCCGCCCGGCAGATTGAGATAGGGCGTGCCCTCGTTCCGATTGGCGTTCAGGCCCACCGAGGTTTCCGTGAGCACGTTGATGCTGCCGAAGGTCAGATAGGCCGAGTGGCGCCCCTGCAGACCCGCGTTCCACATGTCGCGGTCCCCACCGGCGTTGGGCAGCGAGGTGGTGAGACCACCGGCGGGATTCTGCCGGTTCCACGCGCCGTTGAAGGTGAGGTTGAACGCGGTCCCGGAGGTGCTTGTGGGCGGCGCAAAATCAAAGGCGCCAAGAATGGAGCCCTGATCGGACAGGCGACTGCCGGGAATGCCGCTGGCGGCCAGCGGCACGGCATTGCTGCCCAGAATGTTCATGAGGCGCATGACGGAATCGCGCGCCACGCCACTGGCCTGCAGGCCGGCGTCGGACATGTTGAGCAGCGTCTGCAGATCGTTGCTGCGACGACCCAGCTGGAAGGCCACGTTGTAGAAGGCCTTGTCGAACACCAGCGGGCCGGACACCGAACCACCCAGTGAGCCATTGCTGTACTGCTGGCCGGTGGCACGGGCCGCGCGGTCCATCCACTGCAACTGCGGGGCATCACCCACGAAGCTCAGGCCGCGTGTGCGGAAGTTGCTGCCCGAGCGGGTGCGCAGGCCCATCTGACCACCACTGAAACCACCGCGCGACACATCATAGGGACTGGTGATGAGACCCGAGCTCACTCCGGCGTCACGCGGCAGGCCGGCGCCGCCGAAGTTCATGCCGTTGAGTGTCGTGTTGTTCTGATCGGCGCCGAGGCCCATGACCGAGTAGCCGTTGCTGCCATCCATGCCGGGCACGAGCTGCACTCCGGGCAGGGTGGCGGCCATGGCGGCCAGGTCACCCATCTGATCGGGTGGCAACGCGGCCATGTTGTTGATGATGCGCTCGGTGCCGCCCACATCCTGATTGGTTTCGTTGCGCGAGACACGCTGGCGGTCGGCGGTCACGCGCAGGGCGTCGAGCACGGTGCCCACGGGCGTGAGCTTGGCGTCGGCCAGCAGCACGTCCTCGTCGGCCACGCGCTTCACCTCGAAGCGCTTGAGCGCGTAGCCCACGGCGGTGACGGTGACCATGTAGTCGCCGTCGCCGTTGGGAAAGGTGACAGTGAAGCGGCCGTTGCGATCGGTGCGGGCGGGGCGGTTCACATTGCCCGAGATGGACGTGACCAGAATGGCCACGTTTTCGAGCGGTTCGTTATTGGCACCGGTGATGCGCCCGCGGATGACGTCCACGGTTTGCGCGTAGGCGGGTGGGGCCGCCAGCAGACACAGGCACCAAAGCCAGGTCCACAGGATATGTCGACGGGACACGACAGTAAGGGTCGAGGGGGAAACGGGGTTTCCTGCTGGGACACAGCCCGCGTCCACTGGGTTTCCCGTACTTTCGACCACGGCCTGTTGCGAGGGCCTGTTGCCGGGGCTTCAGCCGGACTCGGCCAAAACCCGCTGGTTCCCGCCTAGAACTCGCCGATCATTCCGATTTCGGTTTCCAGTCGCTGGCCAAAGCGCTCGAACACGGCCTGCTGGGCATGGGCAATGAGGGCCCGCACATCGGCCGCCGTCGCGCCGCCCAGATTGACCATGATGTTGGCGTGCATGTGCGAGATCTGCGCCCCGCCAATGCGGAAACCCTTGAGACCGCACTGATCGATGAGCCGGCCCGCGCCCACGCCCTCGATCTTCTTGAAGATGGACCCGGCGCTGGGATGCACCTCGAGCCAGGGATGCCGCGCACCGCGCCAGGCGAGGTTCTCCTGCAGCACACGATGCAGACGCGCCGGATCGTCGGCGCTGAGCTGAAAACGCGCCGCCAGCACGATGTCCCGGCGGTGATGGAACACGCTGTCGTCGTACCCGAACTGTATGTAGTCGGCGTCCACCGTGCGTCGTGTGCCGTCTTCCGCAAGAATGTCGCAGTCGCGAAAGACTTCGCTGATGAACATGGTGCGTTCGCGCTCGGGGGCCGGCGAGAGGAAGTGCAGGTTCTGCCACAGCGCGCCGCCCACCGTGCTCGGAATGCCGATGTAGTGTTCGAGACCCGACCAGCCCGCGCGTACGGTATCCAGCACGAGCTGCTGTACCACGGCGCCGCTTTCGGTGTGCAGCACCCCGTCCGCCCCCACGTGGTGCTGCGTGGCCCGGTTGCGAATGACCAGCCCGCGCACACCCTTGTCGCCCACGAGGATGTTGGCGCCGAGGCCCAGCACGAACCACGGCATGCCGGCTTCCCGCGCGGCCGTCACCGCCTGTGCCAGATCCTCGGCGCTCGTGGCCTCATAGTACCAGTCGGCGGGCCCGCCAATGCGGAAGGTGGTGAACGGTGCCAGCGGCACCTGAGCGTCGAGACGTGAGGCGTCGAGACCGGCCAGTGCGGCGGGCGTGTGCGGGGCATGCGAGGACATGGCGGGAATCTATCGCCCGGTCCCTCCATGACGTCCCTCCATGACGATCCGGGCCCGTCACGGGAGGCCGCGGGGATCGGGTTATCCTACAGCGGGGTATGTTCGCAGCCGGCGGGGTGCCAGGGGTGGCGCCACTGCCCACGTCTTCAACCGTCTGTCCATGTTTCTGACCTACATCGACCGGCACAGCGCACAGCCGCGATCCCGGCCTCGGTTCCGGCCCCGGTCGTGGGCGCGTCGCCTGGCGGTGGCCGGGGTGCTGGCCCTCGCGGCGCCGCTGTACGCGCCGCCGGCCACGCTGGCCGCCCAGTCGCGTGGCGAACTGCAGAAGGTGCTCAAGCGCACCGTGCTGGCCAACGGGCTCGAAGTCGTGGTGGTGGAGAACCAC
>JACVCT010000328.1 GCA_016741895.1 Gemmatimonadaceae bacterium
GTGAAATCCTCGAGGTCTCCCCGGCGGCCAGCCGCCAGATGGGAAGCGACGAGCCGCAGGTGCTGCTCGAACTGGCCGAACTGGCCCGCGACACGGCGGCTGGCCCCCGCCATTGGCGCGTGCCGCCGCAGCGGTCCAGCCCGCGGGCGGCCGAGGCACGCATCGGGCTCCGGCACTGTGGCGCCCTTCGTGTGCGGGCCGTGCAAATCGGGTCCCCCGATGCGGATTCGGAGATTCTCATGGTGCTCAGCCCGGAGCCCCCGGACCCCATGCGACGCCTGTTCGAGGCGCGGCAACTCACCGAACGCGAGCGGGAGATCGCCTCCCTGCTTTCCACGGGCCGCGCCATCCCGGAAGTCGCCGCCGACCTCTCCATCTCGGTGCACACCGCCAAACGGCACACCGAGCGGGTCTACGCCAAGCTCGGCGTGCACAACCGGGCCGAGCTCGCGCGCTGGATGGGTCAGCTCTCGCAGGTCTGAGCCTCACCACGCAGGACAGCGCGCGGTTCACCCCCGCGCATGCCTCACCTCCGCCGCCTCGCACGCGGCGAGTACTGCCCCCAATCGGGAATGAATAACCTGACTGACCTTTATTGATGTGCGCCGTGCGGCTCGTCCGACCCGGCGCGGGAGGGCGGTGGTTCTGCCACACTGGAACCGCCGCCCTCCGTTTCTCCCCACAGCTCGCCGTACAGCGCCGGACCACAGGACTGGCAGATGCCGTGACTGAACCGGGCATCGGAATGCTGGCTCACGTAAGTCTCCACCGCCGCCCAGTAGCCCTGATCGTCACGCACGTTCTTGCAGTGCGCGCAGATCGGAATGAGGCCGCTCAAGGTGCGGACCTCGGACAGGGCGCCGCGCAGTTTGGTGTTGGCATCATTGAGCCCGGCGTTGGCCGCCCCCAGTGCCAGCTCGCGCTGCCGTCCGCGATGGTTGGTGTAGACCAGCACCCCGGCCAGGGACAGCGCGAGCACCAGAATCACACCGCCCATGCCCACCGCCGTGCGCTGCCGCGCAATGATGGCGTCCTGCGTACGCTGCGCCTCGCGCAGCTGCACAGTGGCCAGCCGCGCCCGATCGGTTTCCACGCGCGCCTGCATGACGGCGATGCGCTGCGCCGCGTCCTGGTCAAACACGGTATCCCGCAGCGCCTGATATGCGCGCAACCGTGCCAGAGCGAGACGGCTGTTGCCCGCCTTCTCCTCCAGCGTGGCCAGCTGACGCAGCGCGGCCAGACTGAGGATGCGCTGACTCACCGAGGCGGACGCCTCCAGCGAAGCCTGCAAGGCCTCCCGCGCCTCCCTGGTATGCCCCATCGCCGCGTGAGCCTCGCCGATGTACAGTTGCACGCGCGCAAGGCCGCGCACACTGCGGCGCGCCACGGCAACCTGGTACACGCTGTCGAGAAGGGGCAGAGCCTCGGACGGTCGCCCCTGCCTGATGCGCAGCAACCCCTCCGCCGAGGTGTTGAGCGACCAGGCACCGGCGGAGTCGGCGCGGGTGACATCGGCGTGGCGCAGGGAATAGTTCTCGCGCGACTCGGCCACGAGTGCCGGAACCGCTGCGTAGTCCCCGCGATCAATGGCCAGCATCGCGAGGCTGTTGAGCGCATAACCCAGGGGCGTGTGCCGACCCGGCAGTTGGCGCGCCAGCGCCTCGGCGTCCTTGAGCACCTGTTGCGCGCGATCAAGTTGGCCCCAGTCGTGAAACGTCTTGCCGATATTCACCTGCGTGCGTACCACACCAACCGAGTCGTGCGCCTGCTGCCACACGGTCAGCGAGCGGAAGAACGCCTCGAGCGCCGGTCCGTACTGGCCGAGCTGATAGTAGGAGGAGCCCAGCGTGTTCATGGTGCGCCCGTAGGCAGCGCGGTCACCACTGAGCTCGCGAAAGCGCTGGGCCTGCTGCAGCCACACGAGGGCGCTGTCGTAATTCGCCCGCGTCCAATGGGTGACGCCGCCGTTGTGCCAGGCATCACCCAGCGTCTGCGCATCCTGCACCGTCGTGGCGCGGGCGAGCGCCCGGCGAAACCCGGCCAGGGCCTTGTCCAGGTCGCCGAGCGAGTCGGCGCGCATGGCGGCCGCAAAGAGCGCACCGGCCAGTGAGTCGCGCCGTGCGGGCGACACCCGCTCCTGGGCCCCCGCATCAGAACGGGCCCATGCCAACAGGCCCACGACCAGCAGCATGCCACGGCTGGCCACGCGCCGAAGTCGCTGGCCGGCCCGGTCTCCGGAACACGAATGCATCGCAGGAAATCTAAACGATTGCCCACAGCCCCCGGCCAACCCCTAGTTTTCCTGCATGCTGCAATCCGCTCCACTGATGATCATTGCCGCCACGGCCATGGAATTGCCCCCTCCACCTGCGACTTCTGCGCATGTGGCGGTGTGCTGCGGTGTTGGACCGGTGGACGCGGCCGCGCAGACAGCGCGCGCGCTCGCAGTGCACGCGCCCCGAGCCGTCTTGCATGTGGGCATTGCCGGAGCCAGACGGGCGAGCGGGCTCAGGCCGGGTCAGGTGGTGATCGGGCAGCGCGCGCTGTATCACGATCTGATCATCGATGCACGCTTTGCCCCGCGTGTCGTTGACGCCGATGCCGCCTTGCTGCAGACCGCACACGCGGCGTTGCCGTCGGCCGTGCTGCGCGACATTGGCACCAGCGCACGCGTGGGCGGCACCATGACCGGCGGAGTGCCGAGCCACGAAGTAGCCGGTGTCGAGGTGGAAGCGATGGAGGGCTTTGCGGTGCTGCGCGCCTGCCAACTCGCCGGGGTGCCGGCCCTCGAGGTTCGCGTCATCTCCAATGCCATCGAAGAGCACGACCGGACGAAGTGGCAATTCGCGGAGGCCTTTGGTGTGCTGCACGCCCTGGTGCCGCCGCTGCTCGCCGCCTTCGACCGGACACTTGATCGGACACTCGATCGGACACTCGATCGGACACTCGATCGGACACTCGATCGGACACTCGATCGCGAGCCACGCGCATGAACCGGCTGACGTTTGGTTTTTCGCCCTGCCCCAACGACACGTTTGCGTTTCACGCCCTCGTGCACGGGCTCGTGCCCTCGCCACGCCCGATAGAGCCGGTGCTGCTGGACATCGAGGAACTGAATCGACAGGCGCACACGGGAGCGCTGGCGCTCACCAAGCTGAGTGTGGGGGCCATGGCGGCCGTCGGCTCGCGCTATCGCCTGCTGCGCAGTGGCGCCGCACTCGGCAACGGCGTGGGACCGCTCGTGGTGGCGCGCAGCCCACGCACCCTGGACGAGGTGGCGCGGGGGCGTCTCGCCATTCCCGGGCGCGAGACCACCGCCTATCGCCTGCTGCGTCTCGCCGCGCCGCCCCTGCAGGACGTGCACGAGCTGCGCTACGACCGCATTCTGCGCGCGGTGGCAGACGGTGACATGGACGCGGGTCTCATCATTCACGAGAGCCGCTTCACCTACGCCGACCATGGTCTCGTACGCATCATGGACCTTGGCGACTGGTGGGAGCGTGCCACGTCGCTGCCGGTGCCGCTGGCCGGGATCACGGTACGCGAGGACATCGATCCGGCGCTGGCGCAGGAGATGGAGCAGGCCATCCGCGCGTCGGTGCAGTACGCCTTCGATCATCCGGAGGCCAGCGCGGACTATGTGCGGGCCCATGCGCAGGAGATGAGCGACGAGGTCTGCGCACAGCACATCGCGCTGTACGTGAATCGCTTCAGTCTCGACATCGGTGAACTGGGAGCGCAGGCCATTGCGCGGTTGGTGGCGCAGGACGGGACTGCATGAACCGACGCGCCGCGTATGTGGCCCTGCTCGTGAGTTGTGGCAGCCTGGGCTGCTCGAGCGACCGGGCCACCGCGGCACTGATGGCGGAGCGCGCGCAGTTGAGACGCGAGGTGGCCGGTCTGCGCGACCTGCGTCACGTGAGCGACAGTGGACTGGTCCGTCATCCCGATGAGCTGGTGCTGAGCGTCGCCGACTCGGTGTTGCAGCGCATGCTCACCGCGTCCCTGCCGGTGACGCTGGTCATTCCCGGCGCGCTCACGGTGCAGCTCACCGATGCCCAACTGGCCTTTCGCGGCAATGTGGCCCGCGTGAATGT
>JACVCT010000329.1 GCA_016741895.1 Gemmatimonadaceae bacterium
GGCGTGCTGCGTCCAGTTGTCACTCGGACGACAAGTGGGCTGCGGCGCCGACACCAGCACGAACTTGCCCTTGGCCTGCGGCAACCACTTCACGAACTCGGTGCTGTCGGCAAAGCGCGGCAGCACGATGGTATTTGCGGTGATGTCCTTGCTCTTGGTGCCGGGGCTCCAGGCCAGCATGGTGCCTTCCAGCGAACGCATGCGCGGCGCAATGAGATCGATATGCGAGTGTCCGCGACGCCATCCACGCCAGGTGCCGATCTGTTCGTTGCGACCCTCGGCGCCCCACTGGCTGTAGAGCGAGAGCAGCCAGTCGTTGGCCATCTTCTGGCGCGCGGTGCCGGTGAGACGCGGACCGATGGAGTCGAGCAGCACTTGCCCCAGCCGCTGCACCTGCGCGCTGTCCATGCCCAGCGTCCAGAGTCGGGAGAGCGTGGCGTCGGGTGTGGGGAAGGTCGCCGCCGTCTGGGCCAACGCGGTTCCCGGGGTGAAGGACAGGGGGGCCAGGGCCGCGGCGGCCAGCGCCAGCGTACGGCGCATCAGGCGTGATGAATGGTGCAATGACGGGACGGATGCCCCGCGCGCGAAGTGCCGCATCGTGGAAATCCTGCAGGAAGAGGTGGGGTGGTTCCCCGCGTTGCTACCGGGCAGCAGCTTTGGGGATGCGCCAACATACCAAGATGCCTCTCATCACGCTCGCCGCAGCTGCTTGCGGCGCCCTGCTGAGTCTTGCTGCGTGCAGCGGCAGCCACGATGCGCCGAGTGATGCGAACCTTGCGCTGGGCACACCCGTGCCCGTCGAATCGCCGGCCATGGACAGCGCGGTGCTCACGCGCAGCACACCACACCTGACGCTCGATACCAGTGGCGGCGTGTGGTTGTCATGGACGGAGCGCCTCACCGATTCCACGGTGCGCGTGCGCGTGGCCCGCCATGACGGCTCCCGCTGGGACTCGGCGCGCACCGCCGCCGCCGAACGGCCCCTGTTCGTCAACTGGGCCGACTTCCCGAGTGTGCTCGCGTTGCCCAACGGCGATCTCGTGACGCACTGGCTGGAGCGCGAGGGCAGCGGCAAGTATGCGTACGGCGTGCGTGTGTCGCGTTCGCGCGATGCGGGACGCAGTTGGGAGGCGCCGATCTCGCCGCATACGGACGGACTCGAAGCCGAGCATGGATTCGTGTCGATGTGGGCGGAGGGGACATCCGACGTGGGGCTGGTGTGGCTGGACGGCCGCAAGAGTGCCATGCCCGACTCGGCACGTGAAATGACCATCCGCAGCGCGGTGCTTGGCGCCGGCGGGCAACTCCGCGACGAAGCGCTGCTGGACGCACGCGCCTGCGACTGCTGTCAGACGGGCACGGCGCTGACCGGTGACGGTCGCATCGTGGTGTATCGCGACCGGACGGCGGAGGAGATTCGCGACATCGCGATTTCACGCCGGACGGGTAGCGGCTGGAGTGCGCCGCAGATCGTACACCCCGACCAGTGGCACTATGCCGGTTGTCCGGTGAACGGGCCGCAGGCCGCCTCCCGCGGCGACACGGTGGTGGTGGCGTGGTTTGCCGCGCCCAACGACAGCGCGCGGGTGCGGGTGGTGCGCTCGGTGGACGGTGGCCGGACCTTTGGTGAACCCGTGCGGGTGGATGAGGGTAATCCCATGGGCCGGGTGGACGTGGAGCTCGATCCGGACGGGCAGCCCATCGTGTCGTGGCTGGAGCAGCGCACGGCCGATTCCTCGGACGTGCTGGTGCGCCGCGTGCGTTTCACGGAGAGCGGCGCGATGGCCAGTGCATCGATGGCGGTGGCCTCCACGTCGAGCGCGCGTCAGAGCGGGTTTCCGCGTCTCGTGGCCACCCGAAACGGCCTGCTCGCCGCGTGGACGACGGTCAAGCCGTCTCTGCGCGTGGAGATGGCGCGCATTCCCTACACTTCGCAGAAGACACGATGAATCCGATGACCTCCCGCGCTCGCAACATGCCGCGGGTTTCGATGGACCGCCTGACGATGGTGGCGGCTGCCCTGCTGGCATCGGGCAGCGGGTTCGGCCCGCAGGTGCTTGTCGCTCAGGATGCACCGCGCCCGCGCACGGTACCGGCCGGCGTGAACTCGTCGCCGCTGCCGCTCAAGCACGAGCCCCGGCCCACGAGTGGCGACATCACCACGCAGGACCTGATGACGCGGCTGTACATCGTGGCCGACGACTCACTGGGCGGACGCGACGTGGGGACCGAGGGCCACTTCAAGGCCACCGAGTACCTGGCGGCGGAAGCGAAACGCATGGGGCTCAAGCCGGCGGGTGAGAACGGGACGTTCTTTCAGGAGCTCAAGATCGGCGTGCGACGCGTCGATCCGATGGCCACGTTTGTCGCCGGCGGGATCTCGCTCGCGTTGAATCGGGAATGGGCGGTCGCTTCGCGCGTGGATCTGTCGTTCGACAATGTGCCCGTGATCTTTGGCGGGGACCTGGGCAACGTCGCCATCGACTCCGCTCAGGCCGTCGGCAAGCTGGTGGCGCTTCGTGTGCCGCGCAGCAATCAGGCCATTACGCAGGTGGCGTTCGGGCCGGTGCCGACGCCGGCGGGCGCACGAGGTGTGGTGTTGCTGCTGCCCAACGGCGCGGCGGGTGTGCTGTCGTTTGTCAACCGACCCGACCTCAAGTCGCTGGATCCCACGCCGGGAACGAGCTATCTGGTGGTGAGCGACTCGGCGGCCACCAAACTGTTCCCGACGAGTATCGCCGCCCTTGCACCTGGCGCGGAAGGCGCGAGGGTGACGGTCACGGCGCCACTGCAGATTACGGCGCCCAAGTTCCCAGTGCGCAACGTGGTGGCTCTGCTTGAGGGCAGTGATCCGGTGCTCAAGCATCAGTACGTGGCAGTCGGTGCGCACAGCGATCACGTGGGCACCGTGCCGCGCGGCGTCGACCATGACTCACTCCTCGTGTTCAATCGCATCGTGCGGCCCGGTGGAGTGGAAGACGAAGGCAACTTCGGCACGCCCGAGCAGTTCGCGCAGGTCAACGCCGAGCTGGCGGAGCTGCGCAAGACACGGTCCGCACGTCGCGATTCAATTTTCAACGGCGCCGACGACGACGGCTCGGGTACGGTGGCGGTGCAGGAAGTGGCCGAGTATCTGGCGAGCCTCACAACCAAACCCAAGCGCAGCACGCTGTTCGTGTGGCACGCCGGCGAAGAAAAGGGCCTGTGGGGCTCGGCCTACTTCACGGAGCACCCGACGGTGCCACGCGACTCCATCGTGGCGCAGCTCAACGTGGACATGGTGGGACGCGGCAGTGCGACCGACGTGACCGGAGCGACGGCAACGGGTGAGCCGCTGCGCGGCGGGCCGGACTATCTGCAGCTGGTGGGCTCGCGGCGACTGTCCACCGAGCTGGGCAACCTGGTGGAGCGTGTGAACAAGGACAGGAAGCACACCTTCGTGTTCGACTACGCCATGGATGCCAACGGGCACCCGATGAACATCTACTGCCGGAGCGACCACTACGAGTACGCCAAGTGGGGGATCCCGGTGACGTTCTTCACCACCGGCGGCCACTCGGCCTACCATCAGCTGACGGACGAGCCCCAGTACATCGATTACCCGCACATGCAGCGGGTGACACGACTCATTGCGGATATCGCGCTGGAGCTGGGGAACGGGGCGCGGCCGAAGGTGGATGGAGTGAGGCTGGATCCGAGGGGGAGCTGCAAGCAGTAGCGGCTGTCTGCACGCGGCACCGGTCGCAACCAACAACCCGGAACTCAAACTCAGAACTCGAAACTGATCAGTTTCGAGTTCTGAGTTCAGGTTCCGGGTTTTTGGTTCGCAGCCTCCAGTACGCGTTTTCGCAAGGCAATCAGTTGGCGCCGCAGCACCACCGTATCCTGCATGAGCTTCCCCGCTTCGGCGTCTGGCAACAGTCGAACCCGAATGGCGAAATCAAGGTGACTTTCGGTTTCCGACGTCGAGGCGATAGCCATTTGAAGAAACCGGGCGAACTGTCGCGGACTGCCGCTCACGGCGCCCTCCGCGACATTGGCCGCAATGGACAACGCTGACCGCCGCACCTGGCTCCGCAGGCTGCCGGCGTCGGTCC
>JACVCT010000330.1 GCA_016741895.1 Gemmatimonadaceae bacterium
ACTGCGGTTGCAGTCCACGACCGCAGGGTCGGTAGCCCAAACCGCGGTGGCGGTTCCGACCGCGGTAGCAGCGCCCCGACCGCAGTGGCAACTAGACCGCGGTGGCAGTAAGCCCAAACCGAGGTAGCAGTTCACTCAACAGAAAGCGGTAGCCTTGTTCCACTTCTCCCTCGAATCTCGCGCAGGCCGCGCCCGTTCCGGCGTCTTCCACACCCCTCACGGCCCCGTGGAAACGCCGCAGTTCATGCCCGTCGGCACCCTCGCGTCCGTGAAGGCCCTCGACCCCGACGACCTCCACCGGCTCGGGGCCTCCATGATCCTCGCCAATGCCTATCACCTCCGCCTCCGGCCCGGCGACGACCTCGTCCGCACCATGGGCGGCCTCCACCGCTTCATGCAGTGGGACGGCCCCATCCTCACCGACTCCGGCGGCTTCCAGGTTTTTTCGCTTGAAGGCCTGAGAAGAATTGAAGAAAGCGGGGTAGAATTCCGCAGTCACATCGACGGCTCGCTCCAGCAGTTCACCCCCGAGTCCGTCATGCGCATCGAGCGCAACCTCGGCGCCGACGTCATCATGCAATTCGATCACGTCGTCCCCGGTCAGTCACCACACGACCTCGCCCAGGTGGCCATGGAGCGCAGTCTGCGCTGGCTGGATCGCTGCAAGGTCGAGTTCGACCGGCTCCAGCTCGAGGATCCCACCGCCCCCACCCCGGTACAGGCCCTCTTCCCCATTGTCCAGGGCGGCATCCACGCCGACCTCCGCCAGGCCTCGGCCCGCGGTATCCGGAACGCCGGCGACTGGGTGGGCTACGGCATCGGCGGGCTCTCCGTGGGCGAAGCCAAGCCCGACATGTACGCCATGCTCGACGTGGTGGACCTCGAACTGCCCGAGGACCGCCCCCGCTACCTCATGGGCGTGGGCTTCCCCGAAGACCTCGTGGAGGGCGTGGCCCGCGGCGTGGACCTCTTCGACTGCGTGGCCCCCACCCGCATGGGGCGCACCGGCGCGTTTTTCACCACCACCGGCCGCCGCAGCATCAAGAACGCCCAGTGGCGCAGCGACCCGTCCCCACTGGACGAGACCTGCGGCTGTGTCGCCTGCGCTCGCTTCAGCAAGGCCTATATCCGGCATTTGTTCATTGCCGAAGAAATCCTCGGACTCCGCCTCCTGAGCCTGCACAATGTACATTTCCTTGTTGCGCTGATGCGCGACGCCCGGGCCGCCATCCAGGACGGCAGCTTCGCGGGCTGGAGCCGTGACTGGCTCGCCCGCTATCACTCTCGCACCACCTCGTCATGACCGGTTCCATCATCGCCAGCTTCGCGCTCCTGCAGGCCCCCGCCGGTTCGGCGGTGCCCCAGATGATTTTCATGTACGGCGCGATCTTCGCGATCTTCTACTTCGTGCTCATCCGCCCGCAGCAGAAGCAGCGCAAGCAGCACGAAGAGCGCGTCAAGAGCCTCAAGAAGGGCGACGAAATCGTCACCGCCGGTGGCATCGTGGGTGAGGTCGTGCACATTGCCGGCACCGGCAATGACGGCGCCGCCAAACTCACCGACCGCATCACCATCAAGTCGGGCGAGTCCAAGCTCATCGTCGAGCGCGGGCGCATCGCCGCCGTGGGCGGTGGTTCCGCCACGCCCAACGCCTAAGGTCGCCCGTGGCCCGTCTCGATATCCACGTCCTCGGCTCGCCCATTCTTCGACAGGAGACCGAGCGCGTCACGCAAATCACGCCTGAGCTGCGGCGTCTCGTGGACGACATGTTCGACACCATGGACGCCGCCAGCGGCGTGGGTCTCGCCGCGCCGCAGGTGGGGCGCCGCGAGCGGCTGGCCGTGGTGGATGCCGACGACCAGCGCCTCGTCATCATCAACCCCGAAATCGTGCATCACGAGGGCGGGCTGGTGCGTGCCGAAGAAGGCTGCCTGTCCATTCCCGAGGTGTATGCGGAAGTGGACCGCCATGCGCGCGTGACCGTGCGCGCGCAGGACATCGACGGCACCTGGTTCGAAATTGAGAACGCCGGTGACCTGCTGGGCCGCTGCCTGCAGCACGAAATCGATCACCTGCACGGCAAGATCTTCTTCGACCGACTGAGCCTGCTCAAGAAGCGCCGGGCCATGCGCGAGTGGGAAGACGAAAAGCGCAAGTATCCGCAGAACGTGCGCGTGCTGCCGGTGGGTGACCTGCCGCCCGAGAAGGCGGCGGACAACAAGGCCGGCAGCAAAGCCGACGCCAAGTAACGGGGACTGGCCCCATGCGCATTCTCTTCTGGGGCACGCCCGACTTCGCGGTTCCGCCGCTCCGGGCCCTGCTCGGTGAAGGCCACGATGTCGTGGCCGTGGTCACGCAGCCCGACAAGCCGCGTGGCCGCTCGCGCACGCAGCTCGATCCGTCGCCGGTCAAGGTGGTGGCTCTCGAAGAAGGCCTGCCCGTGTTGCAGCCCATCAAGCCGCGCGGCGAGGAGTTCATCGCCGAGCTCGAGGCACTCGATCTCGACCTGTCGGTGGTGGTGGCCTACGGGCACATCCTGCCCAAGGCCGTCATCGATCTGCCCCGCCTCGGCACGCTCAACATTCACGCCTCGCTGCTGCCTGTGTTGCGCGGCGCCGCGCCCATTCAGGCCTGCATTCTCGAGGGGCACAGCGAGACCGGTGTGACCATCATGCAGATGGTGCCGGCACTCGACGCCGGTGACATGCTGCATGTGCTGCGCACGCCCATCGGCGCCGACACCACCTACGGCGAATTGCATGATCAGCTGGCCGAAATGGGTGCGCTGGCCATCGTGCAGGCGCTCACGCTCATTGAGGCCGGGGCCTCGCGCGCCGTGCCGCAGGACGACGCGTTGTCCACCTACGCGCCCAAGATCGACCGGGACATGGCGCGTGTGGATTTTTCCTGGCCGGCCGTGCAGGTCTCGCGTGTGGTGCGCGCCTTCGACCCAAGGCCGGGCGCCTTTGCCACGCTGGCCGGCAACACCGTCAAGCTCTTTGGTGCGCGCCTTGTGGACGATGGCCGCGACACATCACTCGATGAACCGCTGCGCGAAAGCCCGCCGGGCACCGTACGCAGCATCGACGAGCAGGGTCTGCTCGTGCGCTGCGGCAGCGGCGCCATCCGCATCAGCGATGTGCAACCCAGTGGCAAGGCGCGCATGACCGCACTTGCCTGGGCCCGCGGACGTGGTGTGCAGATCGGCGATCAGTTCGAACCCGGCGCCACGTCGCGAGGCGAGCCGTGAGCGTGCTGCTGATGAGCGTGCTCCGATGAGCGTGCTGCGATGAGCGCCACTGCGCGCGCCCCGCGTCCTGGCCCCGCGTCATCGGGCGCCGCCGGCGTCACCCCCTCGCGGGTGGCGGCCGCCATGCTGCTCACCGACCTGCGTCAGGGGCATCTGCTCGACGCGTCCTTCGATCGCCACGCAGGCCCGCTCGATGCGCGCGATCGCCGCTGGGTGCAGGAACTCGTGTGGGGCATGCTGCGCAGCCGCGCGCGTCTCGACGCGCAGCTCAGTGGCCTCGTGCGCGGTGGACTGGCGGTGCTCGATGCCGATGTGCTCGACCTGCTGCGCATGGGCGCCTATCAGCTGCTGCACATGGGCTCGGTGCCGGCCTACGCCGCCATCGGACAGACCGTGGAGCTCAGCAAGCGTCGCCATGGCATTGGCGCCAGCAAGCTGGTGAACGCCGTGCTGCGTCGCCTTGATCGCGAGCGCGACACGCTGACCTCACAGCTCACGCAGCAACAACAAAGCGGCGACGTGTTCGACGCCCTCGCGCTCGAGCATTCCCATCCGCGTTTCATCGTGCAGCGCTGGGTGCAGCAGTTTGGCGAAGCCGAGGCCGCGCGATTGCTGGCTGTGAACAACGCGGCCGCGCCCATGGTGCTGCGTCCGCACGCGCGCAGTGTCGATACGCTGGCTGCCGAACTCGCGGCCCCCGGTGTGCCCGGGTCACCCCTGCCGCCCGTCCCCGACTCCCTGCACCTGGACGGGCCCGTGGCGGTCGCCCACCGTGGCGCTCTCCGGCAGGGCCCCTTTTCCGCGCGGGCCACGCCCCC
>JACVCT010000331.1 GCA_016741895.1 Gemmatimonadaceae bacterium
GCGTAGTCCCGTTGGTACGCCGCCGGGAGAGCGCGGACCACCACGTCGTGCGGGGGCAGCCCCTCGAGCACGCTGAGCATATCCAGCCGTACGAGCTCGCGGAGACGCCGTTTCACCCGGTTGCGGGCCACGGCGGAATGGCGGTAGCGCGGAACGACGAACCCGACTCGTGGAAATGCGTGAAGGGAAGCCAGAGCGCGGACGTCCAGAGACGCTGTGCGCACTCGCTTCCCTTCGTGCCGTACCTGTTCGAGTTCGGTCCCGCGCGTCAGCCGCTGCTGGCGCGGAAACGCGCGCGACTCAGGCGCCCGCGTACTTCGACGGGAGCTGGACGGTCAGACGCTTGCGCCCCTTCTTGCGGCGACGAGCGAGGACTTCGCGACCCCACTTCGTCTCCATGCGCGCACGGAAGCCGTGCTTGCGGATGCGACGCGTGTTGCGCGGACGATATGTGGGCTTGCCCATATGAAACTCGTACGGAAACGGATTGACGTGTTATGCGGAATAGCCCCCCAATGTACGCGCGGCCCCCCATCAGGGTCAAGGGCAGGATGTCTTTGGGCTGCATGTGCAAAGTGGCCCCAGACAAGGAGTTGGCCGCCGGCATTTCGACTTGCTTGCCAACACGTGCCGAGGCCGGTCCGACCGCTCTCTCACAAGGTCGCCGGTGATTGACTTATCCACAGTCGAACGGGTACCTTCGCCCCCCGCCTTCGTCGTCAACCGCCCCACTGAGTTGCCATGTCGCTTTCGCCTGCGGAAATCTGGGATCGTCTGCGCCAACGGGCGAAGCAGGTCCTGCCCGAGCAGACATTCCGCACCTGGCTCGAGCCCACCGACGCACTGGCCGTGGAAGGCGACACCCTCGTCGTCGGCGCCCCCGACCAGTTCTCGGCCGACTGGAACGACTCCAAGCACGCCGACCTGCTCGCCACCTTCGCCCCGGTGGCCCTCGGTCACCCCATGGCGGTCCGCTTCCGCGTGCATGAGGAGCGGGTCGGACGGGTGCAGATGGACATGTTCGTGGCGCCGCCTCCAGCACCAATTGTCGCGCCACCACCGCAGCAGCAACAGCGCGTTTCAACGCCACTCAACCCGCGATACACGTTCGATCAGTTCGTCATCGGCAAGTCGAACGACGTCGCCGCCGCCGCCGCGCAGGCCGCTGCCCAGGCCCCGGGCAAGGTCTACAACCCGCTCTTCATCTACGGGGAAACCGGGCTCGGCAAGACGCACCTCATGCAGGGTATTGCCCATGAGCTGCTGCGCCGTACCCCCACCCTGCGCCTGGCCTACGTCGGCACCGAGCAGTTCACGAACGAATTCATCAGTGCCATCCAGACCGGCCAGATGGGTGACTTCCGCCGGCGTTTCCGCGAGATCGACCTGCTGCTGGTGGACGACGTACAGTTCCTGAAGGGGAAGGAATCCACCCAGGAGGAGTTCTTCCACACCTTCAACGCCATCTACGAAGCGGGTCGCCAGATCGTGCTCAATTCCGATCGGCCGCCCCGCGAGATTCCCGGCCTCGAGTCCCGCCTGGTGTCCCGCTTCGAGTGGGGCATGGTGGCCAATATCGATGCGCCGGACCTCGAGCATCGCATCGCCATCCTGAAGAAGAAGGCCAGTCTCGACCACCTCGAACTCACCATCCCCGACGAGGTCATCGAGTTCATCGCCCAGCATGTGAAGTCGTCCGTGCGCGAACTCGAGGGGTCGATCATCAAGCTGCTGGCCTACGCGTCGCTCAAGCACCGCGACATTTCGGTGGACCTCGCCCGCGAGGCCCTGCGCGACAAGCTGCGTGGCGCCTCCTCGGCCGATTTCCCCGATGTCCCGCCCACTGCCATCACCGTGGCCACCATTCAGCAGGTGGTGGCCCGCGAATGGGGCGTGACACCCGATGGACTCCGCTCCAAGACGCGCACCAAGCAACTCACCGTGCCGCGGCAGGTGGCCATGTATCTCTGCCGCGAGCTGCTCGCGCTGCAGCTCGTGGAGATTGGCAACGCCTTTGGTGGCCGAGACCACTCCACCGTCATTCACTCGCTGGAGCGCGTGGCCGAAGACATGGCGGCCGAGCCGGACTTCAGTGAGCGGGTGCTCAAGGTTCGCGGCATGTTGGAAACCCTGAGGACAACTGGGCAACTCGGCACTTGAGTCCCCACCCGTCCACAGTCACCCACACCAGACACCCCCCTCTCCTGTGCATGACCGGGGAGAGTTCCGCGGAACCCACAGCCAACCCACATCAGGGGACATGGCGAAAGTTCTTCTGGATGCGTAGCTTGCAGCGTTTGTAGACATGCCCACATCCCCTGCTGCTACGACTGTTTTTATCTCTAAGTCTGTTTGTAAACAACAGGCTTCAGCAGTCCTTCCACATCCCCGCGCATGAAGTTCACGATTTCGCGTGAAAAGCTGCAGGAAGGCCTTCAGGCCGTGACCGCGGCCGTGCCGGCCAAGACCACACTCCCGGTGCTGGCCAACCTGCTTGTCGAGACCACCGACCGGGGCATCCGCTTCTCGGCAACGGATCTCGACATCGCCGTCAGCACCGAAGTGAGTGCCGACGTCGAGTCCGCTGGTGCGATCACCATTCCGGCCAAGAAGCTGGGAGAGATTGCGCGCGAACTGCCCCCGTCGCCGGTCAAGATTTCCGCCAGTGGGGAGCAGCGGGTCGTGCTGGAGTGCGGGCGTTCCAAGTTCAAGCTGCTCGGACTGCCGCGGGACGAGTTCCCGACCTTCCCGAGCGTGCGCTTCAACGATTCCTGGCGGGTGAAGTCGGGCGAGCTGCAGAAGCTCATCTCGCACACGGCCTTTGCCGTGAGCACAGAGGAGTCGCGCCCCATTCTCAACGGCGTGCTCTGGGAGTTGCGCGAGGAGCGCATGCGCATGGTGGCCACCAACGGCCATCGCCTCGCCAAGATGGAGCTTCCGGTGGAAGCCAGCAGCGCGCCGCCGGGTGATCTCATCGTGCCACCCAAGGCGCTCGAGCAGATCCGTCGCCTGTTTCCGGCCGAGGAAGAGCTCGAGATCGCGCGCGGTGACAACCACCTCGGCTTCCGCTCGCCATTCACGTCGGTGTTCACGCGACTTGTGGAAGGGCCCTATCCCAACTACGAGCAGGTCATTCCGAAGGACAACGATCGTTACGCGTTGGCGGACAAGGCGGCGCTCACGAGCGCCCTCAAGCGCATGAGCGTCATTGCGTCCGACCAGACGCATCGCATCAAGATGTCCTTCAACACGGGCATGCTGAAGTTCAGCGTCACCACGCCCGATCTTGGCGAGGCCTCCGACGAATTGCCGGTGAACTACACCGGCGACCAGCTCGATATCGGCTTCAATGCCACCTATCTGCTCGAGATCCTGCGCTACATGCCCACTGAGCAGGTGCGGCTCACGTTCAAGGCGCCCGAGCGTGCGGCCACCATCGAACCCGAAGGCTGGGACGATCCGGCCAAGTATCTCTGCCTGGTGATGCCGCTGCGTCTCATGGACTGAGACGCCGGATCGGGTGGCCGGATCGCAGGTCCTGTCAGAAGCCCGACGTTACTTGCGCCACTCGACACGAAGGGTCCCGCGCTGCACCGCCGTCTGAATACGCGGTGGCTGTTGCGGGACCCTTTCGCTGGTGCTGAGTGTCAGCTCGCTGCGGCCCTCGAGCTCGCGCACCACGCCACGTGCGACATCGACGATGATGCGCTGGCTACCCTGGCCGCGTCCCTGCACGTCGAAGGCGCGGAAGGCGGAACCACCTGAGCCGCTGACCTCAAGCTCCACGCGCCGTTCGAGACGCAGTTCTGCCTCGTCGATGGACTGCAGCGTGGTCTGGCTGCGACTGACGAGTGTCATGGGCACACTTCCGCGGCATACCAGCGTGACACTGCTGTCCTGCCAGGTGCTGCCACGGACCACCCCGTCGGGAATGCGCACAAGGACATCGGCGGCCAGAGCAGCCGCCGCGGCTTCGGGCCGGTCGCATTCGTTATCCAGCAGCGGCCGGGTGACGACGCGGACGGGTCCCCGGTCCACCCGGGCATCGGGCGG
>JACVCT010000332.1 GCA_016741895.1 Gemmatimonadaceae bacterium
CGACGTGGGCTTTCGGTTGAAGGCCGATCGATGACGGCGCCGGCATCGGGCTCAGCGTCGTTGCCGTCTGCCGGCGTGCTGGCGGGTGCACCGACGCTGCGTGTGCGCATCACGCGGGCCTTTGGCCTGTTCACCCTGCTGGGCACCGTGCTCTACAGCGCGCTCACGATGGTGCTGCTGTACAGCGTGGAGGACCATGTGTTCGAAACGCAGGTGCAGGAGGAAGCCGAATGGCTGCGGACCCATCGTGCGCTGGATGGTCGCTGGCCCGCGCCGCGCCTGCCGCACATGCAGCTCGCAACCTCACCGGCCGATCTGCCGCCGGACCTTGAAGCCCAGCTGCGCGCGGAACCGACGCGGCGCGAGTTCCGCGGTGAGGCCGGGCGCCACTATCACGTGCGCGTCATGTCCGACAGCGCGGCTGGCGCGCCGAACGCCTGGCTGGTGGCCGAGGTCAGTCGTCAGCTGGCCGTCCGGCCATTGCGGCGGGAGTTGCTGGTCAAGTGGATACTCGTGGTCGTGTGCATTCTGTTTGGCGCAGCCTGGCTCGCACAGGCCGTGGCCCGCCGCATCACCACCCCGCTCCAGCAGCTCGCGCAGGCCGTGGAGTCATCCGACACCGTCGGCGCCACGGCGCTGCGCGTGCCGCTCCCTCACAACGCCGATCGCGAACTGCGGGTGGTCACGGCAGCCCTCGAGGCCTGGAGCGAACGTGTGGTGCGGCACGTGGCACGCGAACGCGCCTTCACGCGCGACGTCAGCCACGAGCTGCGCACGCCGCTCAGCGTCCTGCGCAGCAGCCTCGAACGCGGCCGCGCCGAGCCCGGAATCCCACACGACACTCAGCTGGCCCTGGGCATCGCCTCGCGGGCCGCGCAGGAGCTGCAGCGCACCATCGACACGCTGCTCATGCTGGCCCGCGAACAGGAGTCGCCGCGTCGCAGCGATTCGGCCGTGCGTTCTGCACTCGAGTCGGTCCTGATTGATCGCATCGAGGAGCTCGATGCGCGCGGCCTGCGGCTCGACATCGATGTGCCCCGCAGTCTGCGTCTGCCGGTGCCCGAGGACGTCCTGCAGCTCATGCTGGCCAGTCTGTTCGACA
The DNA here is from genome assembly GCA_016741895.1 of Gemmatimonadaceae bacterium. GTDB lineage: Bacteria > Gemmatimonadota > Gemmatimonadetes > Gemmatimonadales > Gemmatimonadaceae > Gemmatimonas. The sequence goes on from JACVCT010000332.1 coordinate 1,103, forward strand.
ACGTGCGGGACCATGCGGCAGCAGGTGACGTGCGGGTGAGCGGCGAGGCGGGAGGTGTGGTGGTGCACAATCGGCGCCGCCACGCACCGAGCAAGGGCCATGGATTCGGCCTGCCACTGGTGGCGCGGCTTGCGGAGGCGACCGGTCTCACCATGGACGTGATCAGCGACGACGACACCTTCACGGTGCGGCTCATGCCTCTGCGACCGCACGCCGCCGTCTGATCGCATACGCGCGCCACCGGCCACACCTCAGGGTTTCGCTTTCCCCTGCGGATACACAGTTTCGCCGCGCTCGAGCATGGCCACGAATTCCGCGATGCGCTTCGCCCGTCCGGCAGCCGTCTTGAGCTGCAGCACGCGGAACGTGAGCGCAAAACGATTCTGCGCCGACAGCGTGGCGTACATCGTGCGGGCCTTCTTCGATGCGTTGATGGCGGCCATCAGGTCGTCCGGCGCCTCCATCGTGGTGGCATACGCCGCATCCCAACGTCCGTCCGCCTGCGCCGCACGCACGTGCAGCAGCCCATGCTCGGTCATGCGTCCCTCGCGCACCAGCCGCTCCACGTTGTCGCGGTTGATGCGGCTCCACACCGACTTCGGGCGACGTGGACAGAAGCGCTGCACGAAGGACTCGTCATCCCAGGACTTGCGGATGGCGTCGATCCACCCCCAGCACAGCGCTACATCAATGGCCTCGGTCTGGGAGATCGTGGGGCGTCCGCTGTTCTTCTTGAACATGCGGATCCACACCTCGTCCTGCGCGGCGTGATGCGCCGCCAGCCATTCAGCAAAGGCAGCCTGCGTGGGAAACTCCTTGATGCGATCGGGCCGAACGACGACGGGAGGCATGCAACAATCTGCATGCTGCGCAGGCCTCCCGCCGAGGTCCGGTGTCCGGTGTCCGGTGTCAGTATGGTCAGGTGGCCTGCAGCCGCGCGGCCGTCAGCTCCATCCCGCGAAACATCGCCTCCTCATACGGGCTGCGTCCCGCGGCATTGCGCACCTCTGTCTCAGCCCCTGCCGCCAGCAATTCCGTCACCACCTCGGCTGCCAGCGCATCATCGTCGGGGAGACAGAACAGCGGAACCGGATCGGGCACCTGCTCCAGGCGGTGGTTGGCCAGTGTCGGATCGTCCCGCAGCACCTCCCGCAGTCGCGCCGTGCGTCCGCTGCGGGCCAGTGCACGCACGTCACGCGTTACCCCGGCAAGACGTGTGCTCACCGCGTGCCGCCCGAGGTGAAGGCTCCAGCTGAACGGCGTTCCCTGAAAGCGCCGCTCGCGCAGGTCCACTGAGGCGCCGGCGCTCAGCAGCGCGTCAATGGCCTCCAGCGCACCGGCCTCTGCCGCCCGATGCAGCGCCGTGGCGCCCGTGGCATCACGCATGTCCACTGCCGCGCCAAGGCTCAGCAGAAGCCGAACCGCCTCGGCCCTGTTGCGGGTGGCCAAGGCGTGCAACAGCTGCGGATCGTGCAGCAGTTCCCCCTGCGCGGCCAAGGCTGCGCGTGCGCCCTCGTTCTCACCTTCCAGCAGCTGGGCCAGTACGGCATCACGCGGCGGCAGCGATTCCGCACGCGCACCCTGCGCCTCGAGCAGCGCCACCATGTCGGTGTACCCCGCGAGACGGGCCACCGTGTGCACCGAACGTCCGACGTAGCTGTGCAGCGTCGTGGCGTCGGCCCCATGCGCCAGCAGCCATGTGGCGCGCTGCAGATGTCGATTGCTGACGGCATTGCCCAGCAGGTAGTTCATCGTGTGCACCCGCACCGGCCCGCTCAGCACGCGCCCTTCGGTGGCAAACCAGAGCGACTCCCGACCCTGTCGCACACAGGCGTCCCACAGCCACGCCGTCCACTGCGGGTCATCGTGTACAATGGACGTGTTGTACAGCGCCTGCGTGTCGAATGGGTCAGCGCCGCGCGAGAGCAGCAGCGCCGCCAGCGTCTCGGCCTGCGGGTGTGCAGGCTTGTTGCCCTCGCCCTGACCGATGAGGCCAGTCACCGCGGTGAACGGATTGCCCCAGCCATCGTCGAACTGCGCGTTGGGATCGGCGCCGTGATCGAGCAGCAGCGTGGCCGTCTCCACGGCGTGCTGCGCGTCCACGCGGCCATACGCCACGTGCAGCAGCGGGGTCCAACCCCGTTCGGCATCGGTGGCGCGTACCAGTTCCGGTTGCTTCGCCAGCAGGTCACGCAGCACATCCACCGCACCAGCGGCAGCGGCCGTGAACACGCTCTCTCCGGCAAGGTCCGGATGACGCGCCAGCAGCCGACGCGCCAGCGCGATCTCGCCGGTCCAACCGTGCGACAGCAGAACCCGCAGGCGGTCAGCGCGTGTCTGCGCATCGATCTGTCGATCGACGGCCATCTGTTCCACCGCCTCACGTAACGCGGCCCAATGCGTGTACCCATACTCACGCGCCAACGCCTGCTGCACCGTGCGCAACGTCGCGGGCTCCGGAACGTCAGGCCACGCGGCCTTCAGCCGCTGAACCGCTGCAGCATCGCCCGCTTCCAGGGCGTGCAGCCAGCGCTTGGCCTCATGCTTGAGCGAGGCCACACTGCTGCGGGGGGAAATACGGCGGGACATGACACACTCCTTCCGAGATGGCCAGAGTCCGCTCACTGTGGCCGGGAAGAAGGGGCATCACCCGGATGCAGCGCCGCCGCCTGGCGGAACTGCAGGAACAGCACTGGGTGGGAGCAGGCTCCCTTGCCGCGGACTGGAGGCCCCCCAGCGGGGCGCTTCCAACAAGCTCGCTCCCACTGCGCCGCCTTGTCAACGCGAGCCAAGCCCCGCCGCCGTACGCGTCGTGACCTCCACCGCGCGCGACACGACCGAGCGGAAACCGCCGTCCTCCAGCGCCAGCAATCCGGCAATCGTGCAGCCACCAGGTGAACTCACCTGATCACGCAGCTCGGCAGGATGGCTGCCCGTGTCCAATAC
>JACVCT010000027.1 GCA_016741895.1 Gemmatimonadaceae bacterium
TTACGGCACGTGTCCTGTCATGACCCACGACGGGGGCTGTTGAGCGGCGACCCGTTGCTGCCCTATGTGCGGCTGCCAACGGCCTGTAGTGGACGGCAGGCCGCGGCATCCACGCAGCCCGCCGTACTACATGCGCCGGCCAGACCGTCAGTCGGCGTTGCGGATCCAGCGAAACACTTCCGCCAGTGACGGGCGCTTGCCGTACATGAGCATGGCCGTGCGGTATAGCCGCCCAGCGGCAACCATGGCACCGACGGCGGTCAGCGACAGCAGCGACAGCGACATGGCGAGATCCGCTGCCGGCACCGACCCCAGGCCAAGCCTAAGCGGCATGAGAATGGGCGATGAGAACGGCACGATGCTAATGGCCCGCGCAATGGGACCATCGGGGTCGGCCAGCGCGGGCTGCAGCAGGGCCATGCTGCCCACGAGCAGCATGATGACCGGCGTCTGGGCCTGCTGGGCTTCCTGTTCCGAGCTCACGATGCTGCCCACGGCCGCGAAGAGCGCGGCGTAGAGCACGTAGCCCAGGGTGAAGTACGCAAACAGCGGCACCAGTTCCGCCGCCCCAATGGTTGGCAGGGCCATGCTGCCGCCGGCCACCCCAAACGCCGCGAGCAGTTTCTCGCGATTGGCCATCAGCACCAGCAGTGACGAGGTCCAGAATCCCAGCTGCAGCAGCGCCACACCGCCAATGCCGAGCACCTTGCCCGACAACAGCACGCGGGGCGGCACACTGGCAAGCAGCAGTTCCGACACACGCGACTGCTTTTCCTCCGTCACGCCGCGCAGTACGATCTGGCCGTACAGCACGATGACGATGTACAGGAGCACGGCCACACCGGCGCCGAAGATGATGTTGACCTGGGCGGAGCCACTGCGGCCATCCCGCAGCACACGCTCCACCTTGGCACTCACTGAAAAGCGCGTGATGCGCTCGGCCACGGCCACATCGATGCCGGTGGTGGCAATCTGGCGCCGCAGCAGCTCACGTTCCGCTGCGCGCTGCACCCGTTCCGAGGTGGCCAGCGGCGCACCACCCGCCAGCAGCACGCGCACCGCTCCACTGGCCACGCTGCTGTCGTCCAGAATGACCGCGGCCGGGATACGATCAGCGGCGAGCAGCGCGCGCAACGAATCCACCACCGGCGTGCGCGTCTCGGCGTTCACGGCAATGACCGTGGGTGGCGTGGCCGCACTGGTCAGACCACCAGCCAACTCCGTGGCCACGCCATTGCCCGCCCCCACCTGCGTGGCATCGACAATCACCATGCGCGACACATCCACGGCGCGCGCGGAGCGGAACGCCAGAATGGGCGGCCCGATCGTGAGACCGGCAAAGAGGAAGGGACCAAAGAGCGTGGTGAGCACGAACCACTTGGAGCGCACGCGCTCCATGAATTCGCGTTCGATGACGGCAAAAAGCTTACCCATGGCCACTCACTCCTGCTTCGACGCCGGTGGCGCCCACCTTGTCGAGGAAGATGCGGTGCAGCGACGCCTCGAGACGGTCGAAGCGCACGATCTCCACCTCCCGTGCCACCAGCGCCTGAAGCAGCGTCTGGGCCTGCGCATTGGCCGCGAGGTCGATTTCCACCTGCTGGCCCAGATCCTCGAAGCGTGCGACCAGCTCACGGTCCTCGAGCACGGGGCGTGCCAGATCGCGCCCGTTGCCACCGAAGATCACCAGCACGCGATTCGCACCACCGTACTGCGACTTGAGCGCACGCAGGCTGCCGTCCGCGACGATCTCACCTCGCGCGATGATGGCCACGGCATCGCACATGCGCTCGGCGGCGTCCATGACGTGCGTGCTGAAGATGACCGTACGGCCCATACGGCGCAGGTCGAGCACCGAGTCCTTGAGAGCCTGCGCGTTCACGGGGTCGAGACCACTGAACGGTTCGTCGAGCACCACGAGCTCCGGATCGTGCAGCATGGTGCCGGCGAACTGCACCTTCTGCTGCATGCCGCGCGAGAGGTCCTCCACCCTCGCCTGGCTCCAGTCTTCGCCCCCGCTGCGCAGTCCGAGGCGTTCGAGCCAGTGATCGATGCGCCGGTCGGCATCGGCCCCGCTCAGGCCCTTGAGGCGGCCGAGGAAGCGCAGCACGCGACGCACCTGCATCTTCTTGTACAGGCCCCGTTCTTCCGGAAGATACCCCACCCGGTTGAGCAGGTCGGAGTGCCCGGCGGGCAGGCCCAGCATGGTGATGCGACCACTGTCCGGCCGCAGGATGTTGAGCATCATGCGGATGGTCGTGGTCTTGCCGGCGCCATTGGGGCCGAGGAGACCATAGACGGTTCCGGGTGGCACCGAGAGCGAAACGTCGCGCACGGCCACATGATTCGCGTAGGCCTTGCGGACGCGGTCGATGTGCAGGGCAAGCGGCAACGTTGGAGAGGTCACAGTCACCGGAAGAGCGCGTGGGAACGGAGTGAACGCATGGGCCGGTCGTGAAAGCGGCGGACACTGAACAGTCTGAGGAAACTAACAGCGGGTGGGGGCGCGGCGGGGCGTGCCTCGCAGACCTGTGGCTCTGGCTCGCAGTGGCCGGGCTGGTTGGCCTCCTCGTGCCGCTCGATGACGCCGACCTGCCGCTGCATCTCCTGACAGGTGACTGGATTCGCGCCCACGCCGCCTTGCCGGTGGTGGAGCCCTTTGCCTGGACGCGCGCGGGGGCGCCCTACTTCGCCTACTCGTGGCTTCCGCAGCTTGCCTATTCGTGGGCCTGGCAGTTGGGCGGGGCCAGCGCGCTTTCGCTGCTGCACAGCGCACTCCTGATGGGTGTGGTATGGGCGCTCTGGGATCTCGCGCGTGTGGCCCAGTGGAGCCTCTGGAGCACTCGGCTGATGCTGTCGCTGCACATGCTGCTCTGGATGTTTGTGCAACCGGCCACCCGACCGCAACTCGTGCTGGCCATTGCGCTGCCCATCGCGTGGGCCTCGGCGTTTCGTGTGCGGCACAACCGTCACGTACTGAGCGCCTGTGCGGCCTTGATCTGCGCGTCTGCCGTGGCGGTCAACAGTCATCTGCTCTTTCCGCTCATGGCGGCGCCGGTGGTGGTGCTGCTCGGGGCAACGCCGGTTCGCCGGTCTTCGGTCGCGATGTGGGTGGGGTGCCTGCTGCTTGGGTGGCTCTGTACGCCATATCTGTTCCAGCTGCCCGCACTATTCCGTCTCAACTTCGGCTACAACGCCCTCTTCAATGCCGCCTCGCCCGTGATGGAGCACGAGGCCGGCTTTGTGTTCGTGACGCACGCAGCTGTGGGTACGGCGCTGGTGGTGACCCTGTTGTTGCTGCAACCGCTGCTGCCGAGCTTTGCGGCGCGTGTGTCACGGGAGCGCTGGTGGTATGGGCTGTCGTGGGCTGCGGGGCTGGTGCTGTTCGGGCTGGCCATTCGCGGTCTGCTGCTCTGGTGGCTGCTGGCGCTGCCGGTGGTGGCGTGGAGCATTGCGGCACTGCCCCTGCCGCGCACGCGGCTGGTGCAGCGGGTGTTGCCCTGGGCATGGGGCGTGGGCGTGGTGGGCATGCTGGGGCAGCCGCTGCGACTTCGCGCAGAGCAGGGGGCCACGAGGCTGGAGTTGCCACATCCCGAGGCCCGCGCGTTGGCACCGGTCGTGGCCTGGCTCGAATGTGCGGCCCCTTCACGCGATCTGGCCGCCATGCGCCGTGAGGCTGGCGTCGAGCGGGCAGTGATGAAGGGGACGGCCAGCTTCAACACGGGCAGCTATCTCGCGTGGGCGGTGCCGTACGTGTCGTGGTCCATCGACGGGCGGACCATCTTCCCCGATTCCGTGGCGCGCCCCGAGGCGCGCCAGGAACTGCGGCTTGGCGCCATGCTGCACCCCCCACTGCACGACGTGCAGGTGGTGGTGCTGCCGGTGGCGCATGCCACGAATGCGCTGCTGACGGCTTCGCAGGAGTGGCAACGGGTTGTGCTGCCGCCGGCGGACAGTGTGGCGGCGTATGCGCTGTGGTGGCGAACTCGTGGCGCAGAGGGCGGGAAGGACGCGGCGTCACCGTCAATTGCGCGCTGCCATGAGGCAAGCGCACGGTGAACCCGCCAGCCGTGGCCGAGCGGCCCTCGGATACTCGAGACCGTGTCAGCACATGGTCAGTTTTCGCTATTGCTCTTGCGGTATTCCTGCTGCTTCGGCCTTACGACGGCATCGTACATGATGCGCGCCTGTATGTGGGCTATGTCCTCGCCGCGTGGGATCCGCAGGGGGTGGGGCAGGACATCATGTTTGTGCATGATGGACAATCGGGGTACAGCGTCTATCCGCTTCTGCTGGGGCTGATAGGTCGGTTGGTTGGGCTCTCGAATGGAGCCATGACGCTGTCCTTTGCCGCACTGCTGATCTGGTTCGCCGCAGCCTGGCGTCTCGTGTGGGCCCTGTTTCCGACCGCTGATATAACAGCACGAGCCGGGCTGCTTCTCTGGGCGACGTCTCTCCACACGCTGTACGGTGGAGCGAGCACCATCCATATCGCCGAGAACTTTGCCACACCGCGTCCCTTGGCGGAGGCTCTGGTACTGTTTGCACTCTCGTTCCTCGTGCAATCAGATGAATTGGAGACGGAACGTACGTGGGTGACGAGCCACCGTACGGCACCAGCCATCGCGCTGGTGAGTCTCGCCGGCCTGGTGCATCCGTTGCTGATTGTCCCAGGCCTCGCGGCGCTGCTTTGGTTGCGAGTGGACGTCGGCCGGCGAAGCCTGATAGTTGCTGGCGTAGCGGTGATGCTCTGCGCGATGCTCGCCCTGAGCACGGGACTGCACACGAATGCCGAATGGGCCGTACTGCTGGCCACGTTTGACACGGCTTGGCTGGAGATGCTTCAGCGCCGCGGGTCGATTGCGCTGGCCGGACAGTGGCACGCTCTGGATTGGGTTCGGATTGCCGTGCAACTCTCCACGCTGCTTGTCACGCGTCCACTTGTTCAGGGGCGGGTTCGCGGGCTGTGGGATGCCATGCTGGTGGCAGGATTGGCAGGGGTCGTACTCACCTGGCTGGCCACCGACGTGGTGCACCACCGCTTGCTGACACAGGTGCAGCCATGGCGAGTGTTGTGGGCTGTCGCATTCCTCTCGCCGCTGGCGCTCCTGTATCAGCTTCGTGTGCTGCTGCCGCTCAATGCGGACAGCGCGGTGGACTCCGATGTGTCGAACCGGCGTGGTCTCGAACTCTGTGCCACCCTGCTGCTCCTGCTGGCGTGGATCATGCTGGAGGTAAGCAGCGCTGCGGGGTGGATACTTGCTTGCGCACTGGTGCTGCACTGGCTCGCTCGTCGTGGCGCGCAGGTGCATGTCTCCCGACAAGGATTGCGCGTCTGCAAAATGCTGGTTGCAGTGCTTGTGGTGGCGCTGGTACTGCTTCGGGCCTTCGTGGTGTGGGAGGTGTACGCCATTCATCCGGATTCGGCGGAACGCTGGGTTTGGCGCACCCTCGTGACATCAGGAGTTCCCAACGCCGTCGTGCTGTTGGGGGCCTTGGTCGCCGTCACGACCACTCGTACGGCACCATTGGGGGGGAGTTGGCGGCGACCGCTTCCGCCGGTGGTTGCCGGCTTGCTCTGGCTGTGGCTGCCCTTCGTCGCGGACCAGCGCACCGGGTATGTCCACTGGCTCGAGAAGCAGATCACCGCGAAACCAGATGATTCCGGGCATCGACCTGTGTCGATGTCGGGAGCTGCGCTCTGGCTGGATGCTGATCTCGAGCCCTGGGTGCTGCTGCGGCGTCCGGCCTGGGGCGGTGTACTGCAGGGAACACCCAAGGTGTTTGATCGCAGCCTGGCAATGGCGTGGGAGCAACGGGCGGCGTTGGTCGATCGGATCGCGCCACCAGACTGGGCGCGGCGTAGCGACCTGGCGCTGGCCTTGGTTGACTCCGCACGACTCGCGGCGGCCTGCCAGTGGCCAGAAGGCCCGCGGTGGGTGGTGTCTCCGCTGGATCGCATCGCGGCCGGCATTCCGCGCGATACCCTCCAAACCGGCGCGACTCGCTATCTGCCGCCCAACGTGCGCGGCGGTGCATGGCGCGTGGTGACGCGGTACGGGATCATGGCCTGCACGTGGCCGAACGAGGCTCAGCGTCCGTCATGATACGCGGCGTGGAACGGCGCGTAGGCCGGAGACACTGGCTGACTGTTGGTCGGCCGAGACGCTGCGCTGTTCCTCGTGGTACTCCGCGTCTTCGTTGACACGCCAGGGATCATGCACGGCTGTACCGGCGACGATGTTCTCGGCCACCAGCAAGCCGGTCATCATGGCGTGATCCTGGTTGTTATACTTGTGCATCCCGTTGCGACCCACGAGATGCAGCCCAGCATGCGCGTCACTGAGCGCGTCGCGGATGATCTGCACATTGCTCGCATAGAGGTCGTCGTACACTGGGTAGGCCTTCTTCTGACGAACCACACAGGCGTCCACGTAGTCGCTGCGCTTGGCGAGGCCAAGCGCTTCGAGCTCAGACAACGCCCGTTCGGTCAGCGCCTCGTCGGTGCTTTCCCATAGGCCATCGCCCTCAAAGCAGAAGTACTCAAGGCCGTAGCAAGTGAGACTTGGGTCGGGGATCATTTCCGGCGACCACGACTTGAAGTTCTGGATGCGTCCGACCTTCACCGTGTCGTCATGCACGTAGATCCAGTTGTCATGGAATGTGCCACGATCACGGAGGATGACTGCCACCGTCAGGAAGTCCCGATAGGACAGCCGGTCAGCCGCCGCGAGCGCTTGCTCAGGCAAGGGCGGGGTCAGGGCATGTGCAATTTCGCGCAGCGGTGCCGACGAAATTACATGGTCGGCATCGAGAACCTCGGAGGTTCCATCGGGGCCTTCGTGGCGCACCAACCAACGTCCGGTGTTGTGATCGCGAGCAAGCGCGGTGACGCGTCGGCCAAGGCGCAGTGTGCCGCCCATGGTCTGCATACGCGCCGCGCAGGCATCCCACAGCATGCCTGGCCCCTTCCTTGGGTATCGGAAGGTGCTGATGAGACTCTTGATGGCGTCCGGGCCTCCGGTGCGGGCTGGCCGCAAAGCGTTGAGCACGGCGGACACCAGCGACACGCCTTTGATCCGCTGGGCCGCCCAGTCGGCCGAGATCTCGGTGCAGGGCATTCCCCAGACCTTTTCCGTATAGGTCCTGAAGAAAATCTGGTACAGGCGGGCGCCGAACTGGTTTGTCACCCACTCTTCAAAGTTGCGCGGATTCCGGACGGGCGTGAGTTGAGCCCAGGCGTAGGACAGCACACAGCGAATGGACTCGATCAGGCCGAGGCTGACCAGGGCCTGAAAGGGCTTGAGGGGGTAGGCGAAAAACTTGCCGGCGTAGTATATCCGACTGGAGCGGGGCCGCTCGAGAAAGTCGTCGGGCAGGATCTCGCGCCACAGCGCTTCGATGCGTTCCGACTTGGAGAAGAAGCGATGGCCGCCGATGTCGAAGTGGAAGCCCTTGTACGCCACCGTGCGGGAGATGCCGCCGACGTATTCGGGGTCGGCTTCGAGCACGGTCACCGGATTCCCGTGCTTGCTAAGGTGATAGGCGGCAGTGAGGCCGGCGGGGCCGGCGCCGATGACGATAGTTGGCAGTGGCATTCGACGTCGAGGTGCGCCGTAGTTTCCGGGAAGAGGGTAGGTGACCTAGAGGGATTAGCGCCGCTTGGGTCGATGGGCATGAAGGTGTGTTCATGTGCCGCTTAACCCGCGTAAGAACGCAAACGGCGAACCGGTTTGCCTAGCACAATACTACCTCCACCACACGAGCCATGAGCGCGTCGGTCACCATCACGCATGAGCTGGTGCGTAGAACGGTCGGACGAGACAATGGGCTCCGAAGATTGTTGCCCACTACGTATCAATACGCACTCTTTCGCTCGCTCGCCGCTGTCTGGCCCGAGCGCAATCTTCGGGTTCTAGATGTAGGGTGTGGAGCTGGTCGGGTCGCGGCAGGCTACATCGATCTCCTGAACGCGAGCATTACGGTGGGTGTGGATGTGGCAAACCGCTTTGCTCCAAACCGTCGCATTCCATGCGTACAGTTCGACGGCGTTCATCTGCCATTCCGTAGTGGCGCGTTCGACGTCGTCGCAATGGTCAACGTGCTGCATCACGTTCCCGACCGGCGGAGAATCGCATTGATCGCAGAATGCGTTAGGGTGACTGGTGGGGGACCAATCATCGTGAAGGACCACGTAGCACTGAGAAGAAGCGACTACTTGCGGCTGGCTATGCTCGATGTTCTGGGCAATCTGCCTGCCGGTGGAATGGTAAAGGCCGAGTACCTGACCGATGGCACCATGGACCAGCTCTTTGCTTCCGTCGGCTACTCCCCCTTCTCCAAGGTCGGTGCCGAGTTCCGAACCGGACTCTTGTGTTTGTTGTTCCCCAACAGGCTCGAACAAACGGTCCTGTTTGCACCACATGCATTGACAGCCCACACCATTCAATGGGAGCGTTGGCGTGCCTGATCGACGCCTGCGTATCGCATTCTTCTGCCACAACTATCCCCCTCACATCGGGGGCCTTGAAGTGGTCGTGCAAGAACTGGCGCGCCGATTGGCGCGCCAACATCAGGTAGTGGTTGTGACATCCGCTTCCCATGGAAGCGTCGGGCGATCCATTGAGGAAGACGTGGTGGTTTGGAGGCTGCCGGTGGTCCGCCCTATCGATCGCTTCGGCGTTCCCTATCCGGTTCCTATCGGACGACACCTTCAGTCGGCGATCGCTGATGCGCACAACGCGGACATCCTGCATGCACACGGATGTCTATACCCAACCAGTATCCTCGCAAGCTACTTGAGTAGGACACGCGGTACTCCGTTGGTGCTCACGGAACACGTGGGCGTTGTTCCATACAGATCGCGAGTTCTCAAAAGCGTCCAGAAAGCGGCTTGGTCAACCATTGCACCTTTCGTCGTCAAGTCCGCGCGAGTTGTACAGGCGTTAAACGTTCGTGTTCAGACCATGCTCGAGGAGCGCTTCCCGGGTGCGCATGTTGTGAGGACTTCGAACGGTGTTGACGAAACAGTTTTTCGACCTCTCGATCACGAAGCTCGACAGGCGTTACGCTCGAGCTTCGCCCTTCCACCTGGCGTCCCAGCCGTTCTGATGGTGGCTCGCGAGTCTGAGAAAAAGAACGTACCAGCTATCCTTTCCATCTCGCGCTCAACCTTTGTCCTCATTGCCTGTGGAGCCAACAGAAACCTTAGCGGGCCGAACATAGTCAATCTTGGAGTCGTGTCACACAAGCGAATGCCCGAGGTCTACGCCAGCGCCGACGTCCTCGTTCATGCCGCAGAAGGTGAAGGTTTTCCTGTTGCGGTCCAGGAGGCGATGGCATGCGGTTTGCCTGTCGTGTTGCGTAAGGATTCAGGTTACGGGACCGCCGTGCCACGCCATGCTCTCTACGAATGCGACCCTGGACAGGAAGAGGCTGCAGTCAGAACGTTACTTGGCAACGCGATGCGCCGGAACGAGCTTGCCGCAGCAGCCCGACGCTACGCCGAGACTCACTGGTCGTGGGACGCTGTCGTGTCGGCTCACGAGGATGTCTATCTGCGAATCATGGAGCCAAGTCGTGGCTGAGACGGGGGATAGCGGGCATGAAACAGGCAATGGTGTCGGTGTTGTGATTCCTTGCCACAACGAAGCCGATTCAATCGCGTCTGTGATACGTGGGATTCGGTCGTCGCTCCCGCTTTCCCGGATCGTTGTAGTCGACAACGCCAGCACAGACGGAACCGGCGAGGTCGCCCGAGCAGCTGGTGCAGAGGTCGTGGTAGAACCTCGACTGGGAAAGGGGTTCGCTCTGCTGCGCGGCTTTCAGGAACTGGCAAATGCGCGGCTGGTCATAATGATCGACGGAGATGGAACGTATAGCTCGGCTCACGCGCCCCAGCTGATTGCAGCTGCGCAACGCGCTGATCTGGTGATCGCTACTCGCCTGGATCATTCAACGAACGGGGCTTTCTCGTTCACGCATTCGATCGGCAATCGCCTTTTTATCCTGCTGGTTCGCCTGTTGTTCGGGCTTCACACCGCTGATCTGCTGTCTGGCTATAGGGTGCTTTCACGTCGCCTTCTGGACACCCTGCCACTACTGTCGACTGGGTTCGAGGTCGAAACCGAGATTACCATTCACGCCCTTGTGAGTGGTTACCCTGTGGCGGAGGTTTCTGCTCCCTACTCTGCGCGCGCAGCGGGCGGCAAGAGCAAGATCCGAACCTACCACGATGGCTCTAAGATTCTCCTTGCCGTCTTGGCCTACTTCAGAGACTATCGGCCTCTTTCGTGCTTCGGAGCAATTGGTGGCGCCTTGGTCGCAGGTGGGCTATGGGCAGGATCATATCCAGTGCTCGAGTATCTGGAGACTGGCATGGTAAATCGTCTTCCGCTTGCAGTGCTCGCTGTAGGGCTGGTGCTGCTGGCGGCAATGTCTGTCATCGCTGGGTTGATCCTGTCATCGGTGAATCGGCGATCTGCCGAGATGATGAGTCGGCTGCGACGCATTGAGGTCCAGCAAAGGATAGGCAAAACGGTATGAATAGCGACCTGCAATCGATACAGGCCCCTTATCGGCAGCCGCAGAACGGGAGAGTATCGCAGCATTCCGAGGAGAACTGCTTTCGGCCATCGCGAATGCGGTATGGTTGGCTGCTGCAGCGCAACCTCTCACGCGACGTGAGGACAATACTCTCGCTAGTTCGACACATTCAGAGGGGCAAGTCAACTGGCATTGCGCTAGATGCCGGTTTGTTCCGCTGCCGCTATCGGTCGCTCCTCGAGACTCAGGGTTCCGAGGTAAAGACGCTTGATCTCACGCTTGAGTTTGGAGCAGATCCTGAGGAGTGCGCTGACAGTATCGGGCTGCTGGACTCCAGCGTCGACTTGCGTTTTTGCGATCAGGTTCTCGAACTTCCTCTTGATCCGTGGTTGGCTTTGGATGAGTTCAAGTGCGTCGTAGTGCCGGGCGGCCGCATCGTATTCGCGGTGCCACCTGTGTGGTCCTATGTTCCGCATCCGGGAGACTTCTGGCGCGTGGGGCATGAGGAACTTGATCTATTGTGCAAATGGAGCGGCATTGGCGTTGAAGACCTTCGTGTGAAAGGTGGTACGGTCGCGGCCATCGAACAGATGCTCAATGTCGTGCTGTATGGCCTACTCGGGCGGCTGGGTACACCACTCTTTGCCATCGTTGCGAGCGCCGGTGACCTGTTGGATATAGCGCTGCCGAACCCCTTGTTTGCGTTGAATGTCGCGCGTAAGGCGCACCGATTGCCGTGAGCGGTAGCGCGCGCGTTCGCCCGCAGGACGATGAGCGATTGATCGATAGCCTGCGGTGGTACCTCGTGTTGGTGGGGGCAGGCGCGGTGGTCGTGCTGCGATTCCTGCTCGAGGGTGCCGCCGGGCCGGACTCGAGTTCGAGCCAGATCTTCTTTCGCCTGCTGGCAGTCGGGGAGCCATTCCCCATCGCACTGGCCTTCATGTACTCACTGTTGGTCCTGTGGCAGGTTCAAAGTGCACCGGCGGCTGCTGCCGGTACGCACTCGCCGGACGCATGTCGTCCACTGGGCCGTCGATTCGTGGCGGCGGCGGTCGCCCTGTCGATGACATTGACGTTTGCCGTCGCCATAGGACTGCACGGCGCATTCCCGTTCTCGATGGACGAGTGGGCTGTAAGATTCCAGTCGAGACTCTTCCTAGCGGGTCGAATTGTCGGAGCGCTCGATACGGCGATCCCGTTCCTGCGGGAAGTCGCGAGACCAGTCTTCGTGTTCTCCACCGGAGACGGGAACGGTTGGGTATCAGGCTATCTACCAACGTATAGCCTGTTGCTCATGCCGTTCGAAGCCATCGGTTATCCGTGGCTTCTCAATGTGCTCTGCAACGCCGGTTCAGTGTTGGCCGTGGCGCACGTTGGACGTCAGCTCTGGGGGCCGGATGACGACCGACCGGTGGTGGCCGCCTTGGCGCTCGCAGCGTCTTCACAGTTCATGGCGGCGGCAGCAACGACGTACACCATGCCGGCGCATCTGCTGGTCAACCTCTTGTGGTTGGCGGCCATGTTGGGTGAAGGGCGTGCATGGCTCTGGGCCGGTCCGCTCGCATTGGTCGCACTGACCCTGCACCAACCGGTCCCGCACGCACTGTTCGCTGCACCATTCTTGGCAAGATTGCTGGTTGAGCGCGACTGGAAGCGCTTCGCCTGGATTCTCACGTGGTGGATTGCTTCGGGCTGCGTTGTCCTCTGGTGGTCTGGCTTGATGACCGGGCGACTCCCCACTTTTGGAGCTAACGGTGTGTTGTACTGGCCGAACGCCGCGACACTGGTGGTTCTGTTGCTCCACGTCATGCTGCTGTTCACGTGGAGCTCACCCCTGATGCCGCTCTTGATGCTGATCGGCTGTCGGCGATGGGAGGAGAGGACGAAGACGGAGCGTGATCTTGCGGCGGGCATCGTCCTTTCCCTCGCCTTTTACCTATGCTTTCGTCTCGTTACGCAGGGACACGGCTGGGGATGGCGATACGGCCATCAAGTGCTTGGGAGCGTTGCTCTGCTCGCGGCTACTGGATGGCCACGTTTTCGGGCCGTGGTGGGCATCACCGCAGCAAGGCGGTGGCTGGCGCTATCTCTGGCTCTCTCGGTGTTTGTGCTATTCCCCACCCGGGCAAAGCTGATGCTGAGGCTTTCATTACCGTTTGCCATGGCAGGTGAGTGGTTGCGCAGTCAGCCGGAGCGTTACCTAGTCATTCCAACCGATTCGCTGTGGTACGGTCAGGATCTCGTGAGAAACGAGGCAACGCTTACTTCCCCAGTGCTTCTGCACGGAGCAGCGCTGACCGGTGAAGAGCTTCGAGTCCTCGAGAACGAACAGGGGAAACCGGTGCGCCGAATACGGGTGGACGAGTTGCGGCAGTTCGGCATTGAGAGGCTGCCCAGGCCACATTCCAAGTAGCGTGCCATGGTGAGGGCGGCGTAACGTGCCGGAGTGCCGGCGTAGTGGCGGACTCGGCGGATCCTTAGGGCCCCTCTCAACGGGGCGTCTCCTCTGTTCGACGCCTCGCAACTTGCTGCTTTTCCCCAGGTGACCGGCGCCTCCCCCCGCCTCCTCCCCACCCCCCTCGCCAAAGCGCCGGCCCTCTGGCTCGCGCTGGCCTTCTTCGCGTCCCACGCCCTCGCCCTCAGCCTCATCCGGCTCTCGGGGCCGCTCGCGCCGGCCTGGCCGCCCATCGGCGTCGCCTTTGCGGCCCTCATCATCCTGCCGCCCTCGCACCGCGCCCTCATCTTCGTCGGCGTCGCGGTCCTCGACACGCTCTCCAATACGCTGCAGGGGTTCATGACCCCCACGGCGCTGGCCTACCTCGGCGTCAGTCTCTTTGAGCTCTGGGTGGCGGACCGCCTCCTCCGCCGCTTCGCCAGACGCACGCTCACGTTTGCCCGTGTCGCCGACGTCATCGTCTTCGTTGGCATCATCACCACCGCCTCGGCCGCCAGTGCCGTGCCCGCCGCCCTCGTGGCCAAGGTCTCCAATGGCGCGGAACCGCTCAACGCCGGTGCCATCTGGTGGATCGGCGACATGCTCGGCTACATCCTCGTCACACCGCTCGCCGTGCTGCTGGCGTTCCGCCCTGCCGCCCGCGACCGTGGCGCGCGGCTGCTGCGCGTCGCCGAAGCCGGCCTGATTCTGCTGACGCTGGTCTTCGGCGGACTTTGGGCCTTCCAGGGCCGAGGCATCGTGGGGCCGCTCGATGCCCATCCGTACATGCTCACCGTGCCCATTCTCTGGGCCACGCTGCGCTTCGACCAGCTGGGCACACTCTGGAGCGTGCTCGTGACGGGCATCGTAGGCGTGGGCCTGCTCATGGCCGGCCTGCCACTGCTCTCCCTCGGGGGACAGTCCAATGCCGACGCGCTGATTCTGCTTCAGGTTTTTCTGGGCATCGTGGCCGTGTCGAGCTTCGTGCTCGCCACCGCGCTTCGCGCGCAGCAGGATGCCACGGTGGCCAATGCGCGCATGATTGCAGCGCTTACCGAGAGTGAACAGCGCCTGAGGCAGAGCCAGAAGATGGAAGCCATCGGCCAGCTGGCCGGCGGCGTTGCGCACGACTTCAACAATGTACTTGCCGCCATCCTCATGCAGTTGGGCGAGATCCGTCTGGTGCGGGATCTGCCGCGCATGGCGGGCGAACTGCTCAGCGACGTCGAGCAGGCGGCCCAGCGCGCGGCGCGGCTGACGCGGCAACTGCTGGTGTTCAGTCGTCAGCAGGCGATGCAGTCGCATGTGCTCGATCTCAATCACCTGGTGCGCAACCACGCGCGATTGCTGCGCCGTGTGGTGCCATCCACCCACGAGCTGTCGGTGCAGCTCAATCCCGCCCCACTCATCGTGGCGGCCGACGCCGGCATGATCGAGCAGGTCCTGCTCAACCTTGTGCTCAATGCCCGCGATGCACAGCGCGAGGGTGGCAAGATTCTCGTCATCACGGCACCACGCACCCTGTTGCCTGGCACATCAGGTGATCTGCCACCAGGCGAGTATGCCGTCATCACGGTAAGCGACAACGGCATCGGCATTCCGCCGGAAAACATTCCGCGGCTCTTCGAACCCTTCTTCACCACCAAGCCGCCGGGGCAGGGCACGGGACTCGGTCTCGCCACCGCCTACGGCATTGTGCAACAGCATGGTGGGACGATCGGGGTGGACTCGCGGCCTGGACACGGCACGACCATGGAAATCTGGCTGCCCACCACCCAGGCACCGGTGGCGGAGGACGCGGATTCCATTGATGGCCCGCTCGACGCCGACTCCGGCGAACACGCCTCACCGCTGACCATCCTGGTGGTGGAAGACGAGCCCACCGTGCGTCGCCTCATGGCCCGGGTATTGGAGCGCGACGGCTTCCGGGTACGCACCGGGGTCAGCGGCCGCGACGCGCTCGACCACTGGGGCGACTATGCCGGGGTGGTGGACCTGGTGCTCACCGATGTGGTCATGCCAGGCGGCGTCAGCGGGACACAGCTGGGCCGGGAACTCCGGAACAGGCACCCCAACCTCCCCATCGTGTATACCAGCGGGTACGACCCGGATTACGATCCGTCGGACGTGAGCATGGTACCGGGGGAGAATTTCGTCCCCAAGCCGGCCACGGCGGACCAGTTGCTGGCGGTCATTCGCCGGCAACTGGTCGGACCGGGACGCGCGTGACAGATTCCTCCAGCTGTTCTTCCCTTCATCTCCAGCAGCCGAGTACCAACATGTTCCGTAAACTCCTCGCTTCCGCCGTCCTTGTGGGCGTCGCCGCCAGCGTGGCGGCTGCGTCCGCCTTTGCCGACTTCTCCGGCAAGTGGTCCCTCAACATCGGCACACCCGACCAGGCCCGTACGGCGGTGCTGACCATCGAGCAGAAGGGTGACTCGGTGAGCGGCACCACGGAATCCGAACTCGGCGTCGCGCCCGTCAAGGGTGTGGTGAAGGGCGACTCGCTGTTCTTCGGCTTCGCGCTCGACATGGGTGGACAGCAGATCGTCATCAACGGCGCCGCCGCGCTGAAGGACAAGGACAACCTCGAGGGAGCACTCGACGTGTCGGGCATGGGCGGCTTCCCGTTCACCGGCGCCCGTCAGAAGTAGTCTCGAGGGCGCGCCAGCGCTCGACGAGCTGTACAAAGGCGGCGCGGTAGCCGCCCACATCGTTTCCCAGTGCCGCGCGGGCCTGCTCCAGGACTCGCGCGGCACTGCTGTTTCCGCGATGCTCGCTCTCACGCAGTAGCATGCCGAACGACGCGACCGCTGCCGCGAAGCGCAGATCGGCGCTGGCTCGTGCACCGCGATCGGCTGGCGCCTGTGGGACTGCCGCTTCGAGCAGGCGACTGGTGCTCTCACCCGGCTGCTTGTAGCGAAGCTTCACGTATGCCAGTTCGCGACCGGTGGCCTGGCGCGCGTTGGACGACGCTGGCTCGGTGACGGGTGTGTAGCGCAGGCTGTCGCGGTCCCGCACCGTCACGGTACCCGTCACGCCAACCGGTACCACTTCGTACAGTGCCGTGACCTGGTGGCCCGCGCCCACGTCGCCGGCGTCCTTGCGATCGTCGGCAAAATCCTCGTCGCGCAGCAATCGATTCTCGTACCCGATGAGCCGATAGGCCTGCACCACGGCGGGATTGAACTCCACCTGCAGCTTCACATCATTGGCGACGGTGCGCAGCGTGGCCCCCATCTCCTCCACCAGCACCTTGCGCGCCTCGTCGAGCTGGTCGATGTAGGCGTAGTTGCCGTTCCCCACCTTGGCCAGCTTCTCCATCTTGGCCGCCTGCACGTTACCGGTGCCGAAGCCCAGCACGGTCAGATACGTGCCCTCCTGCCTGCGCCGCTCGACGAGCCGCTCCAGTTCAGCGTCGCTGGACACGCCCACGTTGAAGTCGCCATCGGTGGCCAGAATCACGCGGTTGTTGCCGTCAGCCCGGAAGGCATCACGCGCCACATCGTAGGCCAGCGCGATTCCCGCACCACCTGCCGTGGAGCCGCCCGCCTCGAGCCGGTCAATGGCCTCGAGGATGCTGACCTTCTCATCGCCCGACGTGCTGGGCAGCACCACACCCGCACTGCCCGCATAGGTCACCAGGGCCACCCGGTCCTGCGGCCGCAGCTGATCGACCAGCAGGCGCAGCCCGCGCTTCACCAGCGGCAGCTTGTCGGCTGACATCATCGAACCTGACACATCTATGAGAAACACCAGGTTGTTGGGCGGCAGGTCATGGGTTTCGATGCGCCGTGCCTGCAGCGCAATGCGCAGCAGCTGATGCCGCGGCTGCCACGGCGCCGCCATGCTCTCGGTGGTGATGCGCAGCGGGTCGCGCGCGCCGGGCTCCGGTAGTTCATATGTGAAGTAGTTGATCAGCTCCTCGATGCGCACGGCGTCCTTCGGTGGACGCTGTCCGTTCTGAATGAAGCGACGCAGGTTGCTGTATGATGCGCGGTCGACATCCACCGAGAAGGTCGACAGCGGATTGCTGCGCACGCCGAGGAAGGGATTGTCCTCGATACGGTCGTATTGCTCGCGGTTTCCTCCCGCGTCACCCGGGCGCGGGAAGGGTCGCGGCTGCTCCGAGGTCTGCACCGCCATGCCGGCCACACGATTGGCCACGCCGCGCTCGATGCCTCGCGCGATGCCGCCCGCCACACCACGTCCGCTGAAGTCCTGCACGGCGGGGGCAGACGGTACGGCCACCGTGGACGCGGCCTTCACCTCGGCCAACGTCATGACACTGCGCTGCAGCCGCACATCGAGCGTCACACCCGTCGAGTCGAGCGAGACGTACTGCCGCCACAGCTGATAGCCGATGCGACGGACCACGACCTGCGCGCCTGACGGCCGCACCGCATTGGCCAGGTCGAGGCGGAAGGCGCCGTTGCGCTGCGATATCACACCCACCGTTCGATCCCGCGTGCCCACGCTGTCCTGCACGCGATAGGTGACCTGCACCGACGCCTGGTCGACGGGCGACTGGCTGGGACCGTCGAAGACAATGCCGGAAAGGCGGACGGAGGAAAAGCCAACAGCGACAGCCGAGGTGATGGAACGGCCGAAAGCGATAGCCGAGGAGTCGGAACGGCCAACCGCGGCAGCCGCATCGCCGGAAGCCGTGACCTCAGAAGCCGCAGCGACAGGAGCCGAACGGACCGGCACAGCGGGAACTCGCGCTGCGGTCTTCGCAGTGCTCGCAACCGCATCACTGGTTCCCGCCCCCTGCGTTGAGGCTGCTGCCCCAATGGCTTCCGGAGCCACGGCTGCCGGCGCGCTGGCTATCGCAGTTGGCTGTTCCGCCGTCGGCTGTTCCGCAGTTGGCTGTTCCGCCGTTCGCTGTTCCGCCGTTTGGCGTTCCTGCCCTCGCGGCCAGGCCACGACTGCCACCACCGCCGCCGCCGCCAACCACCCCGCCCATCTCCCAACTCTCACTCCCCGCTTCTCAGCCAAGCGAACCGACGCCGGCCCTGACAGTGGCCCGTCCAGCGCCCCCACCACCCGCCCGGCACCCGCCACCAGCCCTCGCGCCTCCGCCACCATGGCTCCGCAGGTGGCGCACTCCGATACATGCGCCTCCACACGCGCCGCATCGTCGTCCGCAAACATGCCATCCAGCCAGGTGTGCACCGTCCCCTCGTCTACGTGTCCCGCCGCGTCGAACACCGGCAGCAGCCGCTCGTCGGGTCCGTCAAAGGCATCAGGGATCAGGTCATGCGACATCGTGTCCTCCTCGCGCGGTGACCGCGCCTCCGGTGCCTGCGCCTTCGGTCGCGCGCGCACTCTCGCGCTGCAGCGACTCGTAAACGTCCATGAGCCGACGGCGGGCCCGTGACAGCGTGGTGCCCACGCTGCCCACACTGAGGCCCAGCGCCGCGGCAATCTCGTGATAGTCCAGCCCTTCCTCGCGCATCAGCAGCGCCAGGCGGTCACGCTCGGCCAGCGCATCCACCGCCGCACGCGCCAGGGCCTGCTCACGCACGCGGTCCGCCGTGGCCTCACGCTGCAGTTCCAGCGTCAGCACCTCGGGTTCGCTGGCCTCGCCACCCTCGGCATCGAGTTCATTGCGCAGCAGCGTGAGACGATGCCGCGTCCGTGCGCTGCGACGCGCGTCATCGCGGGCAAGATTGCTGGCCACGGCAAAGAGCCAGGCGCGTTCGCGCTGCACTGGTCCGTGCCGCATGGCGCGCACGAAGGTTTCCTGCGCAAGTTCCTCCGCCGCATCACGGTCACCCAGCCGGCGCGTCAGATAGCGCAGCAGGGGCTCGTGATATTCGCGGAACAGTCGGTCGAGTTGGTCCATTGGCCGTCCTGGATGACGCCGGTGAGCCCCACGCGCCGAATCGCGCCTGGGCCGCTCCGGTCCCGCACCGCCCACTGGGGCCAGTCCGGTTCCATGCGGGAGACGTCACCCCCCGGAGAACTTGCACACCGTTGCGCGGCAGCGGATCCTTGTGCCAGCCGTTTTCGCCTCCTCCGCCCCACTCAATGGCTCGCTCCCTCGCTTCCGGTCTGGCCCTGCTCGCCCTCGGACTCGGCACCACCTGGCTTGGTGTCCGTGGCGCCGGCCCCGTTCCCCCGCTCAACGCCCTGCTCTCGCCCTCGGTGGGCTTGTGGATGAACACCGTCGGCGATCTGCCAGCCGAGGCCAACGCGCGCATTCCGTCGCTCGGTGCCGAAGTGGACATCCGCTACGACCATCGCAGCGTTCCGCACATCTTTGCGAGCAACGAACTCGACGCCGTGCGCGCCCTGGGCTACGTGGTGGCGCGCGACCGGCTGTTCCAGCTTGAGCTGCAGTCGCGCGCGGGTGAGGGCACCCTCACGGAACTCGTGGGTGAAGCCGCGCTGCCGGCCGATCAGGAGACCCGGCGACTCGGCATGCCGCGCGCCGCCGAACAACGCATGCAGGGCATGGACAGCACGGGCATGCTGTATCAGGTGCTCAAGGCCTATGCCGACGGCATCAATGCCTATCGCGAGGCGCTGCCCGCTTCGCAGTGGCCCGTGGAATACAAGCTGCTGCGAAAGGCGCCGCGGGAATGGCTGCCGGTGCACAGCATGCACCTGCTCAATCGCATGGGCTACACGCTGGCCCATTCGCCCCTTGAACTCGATTATCTGCAGGCACGCGCGCTGGTTGGCGCCGACGCTGCCCGTGCCATGTGGGATGCGTCGTCTCCCGTGCAGGAACCCATTCAGCCGGCGCCGCGCCGCGAGCCCGTCGAGGCACTCACCGTATTGCCTGCGCCGGGCGCGCCAGACACCGCCGCCGCTCGCCTTGTCTCGTCACTGCTTGCGCCGCGCTCTGGCAAGACACACCACGGTTCATTGCTGGCCTGGCAGCGCGACCACGTGCCCGCCGACTCCAGCAACGAGGCCCGTTTTGCACTGAAGCAGGAGCGTGCCTTCGCCAGCAACAACTGGGCGGTGGCGCCCTCACGAAGTGCCAGCGGCCTGGCGTTGCTGGCCGGTGATCCGCACCTCGAACTCACGTTGCCGAGCATCTGGTTTGAGGTGCATCTCGTTGTGCCGGGGCGCATGGACGTGGGCGGTGTGACCATTCCGGGCCTGCCTGGCGTGACCATCGGCTACACACGCGCCTTTGCCTGGAGCTTCACCAACACCGGCGCCGATGTCATCGACTTCTGGCGTGAGTCCGTCGACAATATCGACCGACCCACGAGCTACGAACTCGACGGCAAGCGTGAGCCGCTGGTGGACACGCGCATCGAGACCTATCGCGATGCAGCGGGGCGCGTGCTGGCCACCGACACCGTGTACTACACGCATCGTGGCCCCATGTCTCGTCAAGGCAACGAGTGGGTGTCCATGCGCTGGACCGTGCTCGAGGCGGGCAACGAGCTGCTGGGTTTCTTCAACGGCCTGCAGGCCACCACGGCCACGGCCTTTCTTGATTCGCTGGCGGCGTACTATACGGCGCCGGCGCAGAACATGATCGTGGCCGACCCGGCCGGTACGATTGCCATTCGCTCCACCGGCCGTCATCCCATTCGCGCGGGCAAGGCGCGTGGTCTTGATCTCTTTGACGGTCGCACCCGCGCCACGGACTGGACGGGCTTCCGTGCGGTGGCGCAGTATCCGCAGAGTGTGAATCCGGCGCAGGGCTATCTCGCTTCGGCCAACCAGGAACCCATCGACCCTGCCTTTGATTCCCTGTACCTCGGTGTGGACGAACACTACGAAGTCTGGCGCGCCCTGCAGATCAATCGCCTGCTGCGCGCCGACTCCGCCGTCACACCTGACGCCATGCGGCGTTACCACACCGACCCTGGCAGCGTGCGTGCCGAACGATTTGCCGCGGCGTTTGTCGCATCGGCCACGCGTCGTGCAGAGGCCGGCGATACCTCGGCCTCGTTGCGGGCCGCGCGGGACATGCTCGCGGCATGGGACAAGCGGTATACCCGCGACAACACCGGCGCGCGACTGTTCGAAACGGCCATGGCGCGCGCGCAGGCGCTCGTATGGGATGAGTTCATCCCGCCCGGCAAGACGGCGGCTGCGGTGCGCCCGTCGGAGACGCGTCTGCTGCAGTTGCTGGGCGACTCCAGTAGCGCGTGGTGGGATGACCGCCGTACGCAAGGCGTCGTCGAGGACCGCGATCAACTGCTCGCTCGCGCACTGACGGCCGCGTACGACACGCTGGTCGTGCAGTTTGGCAATCCGGCAGAAACGCCGTGGACCTGGGGGCGTGTCGCACCGGCGCGTCCACGGCATCTGCTGCGGCTTGATGCCTTCTCGGCCTCACCCACACCCATTGATGGGGGACGTGGCACGCTCAATCCGAGTGTGGGCTCGGCGTTTGCCAACTTCGGTGCGTCGTGGCGCATGGTGGTGGAGATGGACAAGACGCCGCGCGTGATGGCGGTGTATCCGGGTGGGCAGAGTGGCAATCCGGCCAGTCCTCGCTTCCTTGATCGCCTGCCGCAGTGGGCCAGTGGTACACTCGACACCTTGCTCGTGCCGCGCACCCCCGACGAACTGCCCCCGGCGCGCACCCGCGCCACGCTCCGTCTTTCTCGCTGACCTGAGTCCACCATGACCCCATCAACCGCTTCGGCGTCCACTGCGCGCACGGCAGCCCCCACCGCATCCGCACCGGCCCTGCTGGCTGTGCTGCTCGTGCTGCAGGTGCTGGCGCAGACCTTCGCCGGTCTCTGGGGGGCCGCAGCCGCCGGCGTGATTGGCGGCCTGCTGCGCCGCGCGCCCGGCGCATTCCGTCTCAACTTTGCAGCGGCAGCCGCTGCGGCTGCGCTGCTGCTCGGCATGGTCGCCATGCGCGGAGACAATCTCTTGCCATTCGCTGATCGTGTCGGTGGTTTGTTCAGTGCACCCGGCTGGGTGGTTCTGTTGTTGTCCGTGTTGCTGCCGGCCCTGCAGGCGGGTGCGTTGGCCGGCGCAGTGGCGCGGTTGTTTCGGTCCTGACAGCCAATGACCAGGACTCAGTGGTTGGCACTGGGCTCAAGCCTCATCGCTGGCGCGCTGTCGTGTACGAGAGGCAACACGTCCTCGACAATCACACCGCGTGCAATGTCGTCCGGCTCCTCCTCCGCGGACATCACTACCATTCTGAATATCACCGTCGCCGACTCCAGCGGCGGGCAGGCCCGCAGCTGGTTTGCCATGGTGGAATCGCGTGATGACAAAGGGAAGTCGCATCGACTGCAAGTCTTCATTTCACCGCGTGCCAAGGCAAAAGATCCGCAAGGGAATCCGATCCCGCTGCCCGGCATCGAGGCAGGGGATCGCGTGAAGTTCTGGCTCAAGGACATCATGCGGTTGTCAGAGCCTGCACAGGCATTTGCCGATAGTCTGCAGGTCGTAACCGGGGGGCGGTAGGGCTCCATGGGCGGACAGTAGACAGCCTTCTACCGCGGCAACTTCCCGTCGAGCTCCTCCCACACCTTGCGTACGGCAATGGGGCCCTGCTGCTCGGCCAGGAACCAAGCACTCAGCGCGCCCCACTGCGCCTGCTTCACTGCGTCAGCCAGCGGCAGGCCGAGGCCCTTGAGTCGCTTGGCCTCGGCATTCACCTGCACGATGGCATCGCGAAAGGTCACCAGCTCTTCGCGTGACACATCGGGTGTTTCGATGAAGCCGTGGCCGGGTATGAAGTGCCGCACGTTGGGCAGTGCGAGCGCTGCGTTGGCTACGGCCACCCATTCGCTGGGATAGGCCGAGCGCATGGCAGGGAAGACACGATTGAGGTAGGCCTCACTCATGAAGAGGATCTGCTCGCGCGGCAGATGCACCATGAGATCACCACCGGTGTGCGCACGACCAAGAAAGCGCATTACCACCTGCGTGGTGCCGAGGTTGATGGTCTCCTCGTTGCCGCTCATGGCGCGGGGCGGCACGATGACCGCGGCCCGACCCGCCGCTGCGGCGGCCGCCGAGTCGCGCTTGAGCTGCGCGAGGGAGTTGGGGTGCACCACCCAGGTGATGCCCGCGGGCAGCACGCTGTTGCCGGCCGTGTGATCGCCGTGATCGGACCCCACCACATACCACTTGATGGGCAGCGGCGTGAGCGTGCGAATGCGATCGAGCATGGTCTGCGTGGCCGCCGGCGAACCCTGCCCGTCGGCAATGAGCACACCGTCCCGTCCAATAACCACCAGACTGACGGTGGTGAAGCCAGGCTGCCGGATTTCTTCGTAGCCGTACACGTTGTCCGCAAGCTTCACGAAGCGCGGGAAGGCGGAGAGCGGGATGCCACGAACGGCCGGGTCGGCAGTGCGCGGCAGGCCGGTTGCGGGGCCGGAAATGCCCGAGGCCGCGGCGCCTGACTGCGCGTGTAGCGGCAGGGTGCCGGTGGATGCCAGGATGCCCAGCACGGCCAGGATGCCGCGCGAGACGCGTAACGAGACGATGGCTGTCATTCCGCGAATGTGCGCCGGTTGATACAATTTGCGCCAGACGTGGTCACACCCCCTCAACCGGATTCTGTTCATGCCCGCCACCGCCTTCGGTGAATTCCTTGGCACGCTGGTGCTCATCCTGCTCGGCAATGGTGTGGTGGCAGGCGTGCTGTTGGAGCGTTCGAAGGCGCAAGGGGCGGGCTGGCTGGTCATCACCACGGGCTGGGGCATCGCGGTGCTCTGCGGGGTGCTCGTGGCGCTGGCCTGCGGGGCGCCCGGAGAGCTCAATCCGGCGGTGACGCTTGCCAATGTCATGCTCGGCACGCGCACCACGGCCGATGCCCTAGCGCATGTAGCGGCGCAGTTTGGCGGCGCACTGGCGGGCAGCACGCTGGTGTGGATGCACTACCTGCCACACTGGGCGCTCACGAAGGACGCCGACGCCATCCGCTCCTGCTACTGCAACACGCCTGCGGTTCGTACGACGGGTCCCAATCTGATCAGCGAGATCATTGGCACGTCGGTGCTGGTGCTGGTGGCCATGGCCATCGGCTCCTCCGGCGCCTCGGGTACAACGCCCGCCTCCAACTTCGGTCCGGCGCTCGTGGCGGCACTGGTGTGGGGCATCGGTCTCTCGCTGGGTGGTCCCACCGGCTACGCCATCAACCCGGCGCGCGACCTGGGACCGCGTATTGCCCACGCGTTGCTGCCCATTGCCAACAAGGGACCCAGCGACTGGAGCTATGCCTGGATTCCCGTGGTTGGTCCGCTGCTTGGTGGCGCGCTCGGCGCAATCGTGTGGGCGTCTCGTTTGGGTTAACTGACTACCACGGATTCCGCGGACAACCAAGGAAATCACAGGATAGATCCAATGGTGACAAAAAACTCCCACGCTGTGCATCCGTG
>JACVCT010000333.1 GCA_016741895.1 Gemmatimonadaceae bacterium
GCGTAGAACACACCCGGCCCCTCGGGACCGGTCAGCGCATACGCCACATGCACGTAGCCGTTCACACTGTCCACCGCCACGCTGGCGGCCGGTCGCGCACAGCCGTATCCCCCGCGTGTGTCAGCCTGCGCATCACGCGGACCCTGATCGAGCGAATCCACCACGATGGGGCCGCGCCACGCCCCGAGCCGTCCGACGTCGGGCAGACTGTCGCGCCATGCAGCCACCAAATGGACGCGGCTCTGACCGGCCCGCGTCCACCACACCGCCACGCGCCCACGGCCCGGCGCCACCACCACCCGCAGCGAACGGGCGCAGCGCGCGCTGTCGAGCGGCGCCTCACCCTCCCCGAGCGGCGTGGCCGGTGCTTCCGCCATGCGCATGGCCGGCAGCGACCCGCCCGGCACGCTGTCGCGCACCGCCGGCATGGCCGCCAGGGTATCCACCAGCAGACTCAGTGCGCCCACCTCGCGCAGCACGTCCTGCGTCTCCAGAAACTGCGCCTCCGGCGTGTCAGCCAGTAGCGTGGAGTCGTAGGGCACGAAGGGCGGATGGGCCATCGGTGACGGCATGGCGGTGGCCACCGGATTGGCGTCCACCCAGGTGGCCGCCGGCTGCTCACAGGCGGTCAGCAGCAGCGACGCGGCGACCCCGCATCCGGTGAGTCGCGCGCGAAAGAGCCAGCGTTCGGTCATACGCGAAGGGTACTGCAAGTTCGGCCCGACGCTAGCTTTCTCCGCACCTGTCCCCGCTCTCCCGGAGATTTTCGATGTCCTTTGCCGCTTTCGACGGCACGCGCCGCGTGCCGCCTGCCGTCAACGAACCGGTGCGCAGCTACGCGCCGGGCAGCCCGGAACGTGCCTCGCTGCAGGCCCGCCTCGATCGGATGGCCACCGAGGTGGCCGAAATTCCCGTCGTCATCGGCGGGCGTCGCATCCTGACGGGCAACACGGGCACGGTCACCATGCCCTGCGATCACCAGCACGTGCTGGCCACCTACCACAAGGCCAGTGCCGAGAACGTACGCGAGGCCATTGCGGCCGCCGCAACAGCGCGCGCCGAGTGGGCGAGCTGGCGCTGGGAAGATCGCGCCGCCGTGTTTCTGCGCGCCGCCGAGCTGCTGACCACCACGTGGCGCGACACGCTGCTGGCGGCCACCATGCTGGGTCAGGCCAAGACGGTGCATCAGGCGGAAATCGACGCCACCTGCGAGCTCATCGACTTCTGGCGCTTCAACGTGCAGTTCGCGCAGGAGCTCTACGCCGAGCAGCCGCTGTCCGACCACAGCATGTGGAACCAGCTCGACTACCGGCCGCTCGAAGGCTTCGTGTACGCGGTCACGCCGTTCAACTTCACGGCCATCGGCGGCAACCTGCCGGGCGCGCCCGCGCTCATGGGCAACGTGGTGCTGTGGAAGCCCTCGGCCACCGCGCTGCTCTCGAGCTGGTACACCTATCTGCTGCTCGAGGAAGCAGGACTGCCGGCCGGCGTGATCAACTTCCTGCCGGGTGATCCGGCCATGATCTCCGACATCGCGCTCACGCATCGCGACCTGGCCGGCGTGCACTTCACCGGCTCCACCGGCGTCTTCAACAGCATGTGGGAGACGATCGGCAAGAACATGAACAAGTACCGCTCGTATCCGCGCATCGTGGGCGAGACGGGCGGCAAGGACTTCATCGTGGCGCATCCGAGCGCCGACCCGCAGGCGCTGGCGGTGGGCATGGTGCGCGGCGCCTTCGAGTACCAGGGCCAGAAGTGCTCGGCGGCGAGCCGCGCGTACATTCCGGCGTCGCTGTGGCCCACGGTAAGGGAGAAGTGCGTGGCCATGATGGCCGAGATGAAGCAGGGTGACACGCGCGACTTCAGCAACTTCGTGGCTGCCGTGATCGACAAGCGCGCCTTCGAGCGGCTCAAGGGCGCGATCGACGAAGCGAAGAGCAACGCCACCATCGTGGCCGGCGGTGGCTACGACGACTCGAAGGGCTGGTTCATTCAGCCCACCATCGTGGAGACCAAGGACCCGAACTACCGCTCGCTCTGCGAGGAGCTTTTCGGTCCGCTGCTCACGGTGTACGTGTACGACGACGCCAAGTGGGCGGAGACGCTGCAGCTGGTGGACAGCACCTCGCCCTACGCGCTCACGGGCGCCGTGTTCTCACGCGACCGCCAGGGCGTGCGGGAAGCCATGAGTGCACTGCGCAACGCGGCCGGCAACTTCTACATCAACGACAAGCCCACGGGCGCGGTGGTGGGCCAGCAGCCGTTTGGTGGCGCGCGCGGCTCGGGCACGAACGACAAGGCCGGCTCCAAGGCCAACCTCATGCGCTGGGTGTCGACGCGCACGGTGAAGGAGACGTTCAGCCCGCCGATGGACTGGAAGTATCCGTTCCTGGGCAACTGACGTCACGCGTTCCGCGGACTCACGACCCGATACCTGAACTCAAGACCCGGAACTGATCAGTTTCGGGTTTTGAGTTTGAGTACCGGGTGCTGGGTTCGACGTGCCAACTCGAACTCCACTTTCATGCGCACCCTCCGCTACCTCACCGCCGACGTCTTCACCACCGAACCCTTCACCGGCAATCAGCTGGCGGTGGTGTTTGGCGCCGAGGGCCTGCCCACCGAAACCCTGCAGGCCATCACGCGCGAGTTCAACTACGCCGAGTCCACCTTCGTGTTCGCGCCGGAAACACCGGGCACCACGAAGCGCGTGCGCATCTTCACGCCGGAAATGGAAGTGCCGTTTGCCGGTCACCCCACCATCGGCACCGCGCATGTGCTGGTGGCCAGCGGCGAGGTGCCGCCCACGCCGGACGACGCGGCACGCGGCGAGATGACCGTGGTGCTCGGCGAAAACGTGGGGCCGGTGCCGGTGCGCATCACGCTGAATCAGGGCGTGCCGGTGCAGGGGCAGCTCACCACCGCGCAGCTGCCCGAGGAGCGCGTGGAAGTGACCGACCTGGGCGCCCTGGCCTCCACGCTGTCGCTGTCGCCTGACGACTTCGTGGGCGGCGCGCATGCGCCGGCGGGTGTGAGCTGTGGCCTGCCCTTCCTGCTCATGCCACTCCGCAGCACCGCCGCGGTGGCCCGCGCGCAGCTCGACATGGCGGCGTGGCGCCGCGTCCTCGACGGAAAGTGGGCCGCGTGGCCCATGATCTTTGCCATGGCCCAGGACGACGATCAGTCGAGCTGGCCGGCGCACGTGCAGGGCTGTGACATTCGCGCGCGGGTCTTCGTGCCCGGCAGTACCGTGCCGGAAGATCCGGCCACGGGCTCCGCCAACGCCAACCTCGCCGGCTATCTGGCCACGCGCACGCCGCGTGACGGCACGCTGCGCTGGCAGGTGGCGCAGGGACTCGAAATGGGCCGTCCCAGTCGCCTCGTCATTGAAGCCGACAAGGTGCAGGGCACGCTCACGGCCGTGCGCGTGGGCGGCGCGACCGTGCTGATCAGCGAGGGAACGCTGCGCGTGCCGGATCGGGCGACCAGGTGATGACCCGGTCGCGGCCCATGCGCTTGGCGGCGTAGAGGGCCTCGTCGGCGCGGGCGCGCAGGGCTTCACCCATGCCGTCATCGCGCACCGCGTCGGCGGCCACCCCGATGCTCACGGTCACGGGAATGCGCGCGGCGGGCTCGCCAAAACTGCGCCGTCGAAACGCTTCCACCACACGCTGAGCCAATTGCAGCGCACCGTCCATGCCGGTGTTGGGCGCGAGGATGGTGAATTCCTCGCCGCCGGTGCGCGCCACCACGTCGTCCTGACGCGCGTTGGCACGCAAAAGCTCCCCCACGCCGGCAATGACCTGATCACCGACCAGATGTCCGTAGGTGTCGTTGACCTGCTTGAAGTGATCGAGGTCAATGGCCAGCAGGGCGAGCGGCGTTTGGGTGCGCGCGGCACGCGCCAGCTCGCGGCGGTACTGCTGCTCGAATCCGCGTCGGTTGAAACAGCCCGACAAGGGGTCGGTGAGCACGATGCTGGCCAGCTCCGTGCGCATGCGGTTGTAGGC
>JACVCT010000334.1 GCA_016741895.1 Gemmatimonadaceae bacterium
ATTGGTGGCAGCGTCCGCAAAGATCGACACGCCGCCGGCCAGGTCGATGAGCTGCCCGATGAAGGTGTGTGGCCCGACCGTCATGGGCGGGTCATTGAATACCACGTACAGGACGCGCGGACGTGGCAGCGCAGCCACGGAGATGCGGACGCTATCCAACTCTGCTCGCAAACGCGCGGCCGTCAGGTCCGCACCGCGACCGTGTCCGGTGAGCACACCCAGATTGCGCAGGCCGCGATAGACATCGCTGGTATCCTGCGTGCGCAGCATGAAAATGGGCACGCCAAGTCGCTCGAGCCGTTCACGAAACTGCTGGCGTTTGTCGCTCTCCCACGACACCACCAGGTCGGGGCGCAGCGCCGCAATGGCTTCAATGCTCGGGTCCACCGAACCGCCAACGAGTGGCAGATGCTGCACCTCCGGCGCCACGTCAAAACGCGTGCGTCCCACCAGCAGCGGCCCTGCGCCGATGGCGAGCAGGGTTTCGGTGGCGCTGGGAATGAGACTGACTACACGCCGAGCAGGCTGCGACAGCTGCACTCGGCGCCCGGCATCATCGACGACGACAATGGTCGCGTCGCGGCGGCCTTCCGTCATCGCGGATTCCGCAACAACCGGGACGCGGTGATCGCGCTCGGTGTCGCGAGGCGTCCCGCACGCCGCCAATACCGCGGCAGCATACGTGGCGACCATGCGCGAGATGCCGAAACCACGTCGGCGAAGCCCAGAAAGCACGAAACCCGTCCAGTCTCGGATGCCGAGAGGGGACGGGGGCGCAGGGTACAGCACCACACACCGGAGTGCGTGATGTCCGTTCGATGAGCCCCGCAATCCTCCCTCGAGGATGTACAGCGGGAGCGAACGGACCGGTCTCCTGGCTCGAGGCATTCGCTCCCTCCCTTCCCGGCGCGACTGGCCAGTGGGACTGCGTTGGGAACGACGGTGAATCGTGGTGGATACTGCTGCACCACGAAGCGCCTCATACAGTGGCGGGGCCGCGCCGGCTTTGCACCGGCTTCCAACAAATGGCCCGTTCGTGTCTTCAGTTGTCTTGTGGAATTAGCGGCAAGCGGCCGCAACGCGCAAGGTGCCCCATGAGTTCCCGCCCTTGCCAATTGGGGTGCAGACAGAAATGCTGCGGGGATGGCCACCTCTTCTCCAACTTCGCACACAGCGCCGCCGCACACGGCGCCGCAGGCAGCGCCGCTCGGGCGCGTGCTCATGATTCAGGGCACGTCGTCGCACGCCGGCAAGACCACCGTGGTGGCCGCACTCTGCCGCTGGTTCGCCAGGGCCGGCTACCGCGTTGCACCATACAAGGCGCAGAACATGTCCAACAACGCCGCGGTGACGCGCCATGGTGAAGAAGTGGGCCGCGCACAGGCCATGCAGGCCGCCGCGGCGCGCGTGGATGTCACGGTGGACATGAATCCGGTGCTGCTCAAACCACAGAGCGACCGCACCTCGCAGATCGTGGTCCTCGGCAAACCCTGGCTCACCGCCGACGCCACTGACTACTACGCCCGCAAGCATCATCTCTGGCCCATTGTGACTGCAGCGCTCGACCGTCTGCGCGCGAGCCACGACCTCGTGATCGTGGAAGGCGCTGGCAGTCCGGCGGAGATCAACCTCGCGCAGTACGACATCGTGAACATGCGCGTGGCGCGTCATGCCGACGCCCCCGTGCTGCTGGTGGGCGATATCGAACGTGGTGGTGTGTTTGCTGCGCTGTACGGCACACACGCACTGCTCAGCGACGACGAACGCCGGCTCATCAAGGGCTTCGTCATCAACAAGTTTCGCGGGGACCCGACGCTGCTTGATCCGGGGTTCGACATGCTCCAGGCGCGCACCGGAGTGCCCACCATCGGCGTCCTCCCCTGGTTCGATCTGCGCGATCTGCCGCAGGAGGATGCACTCGAGTGGGCTCAGCCCGACCGCGCGCGTGACGCAGCGGCCGAGGCCGCGCCGCGTGCGTTGGATATCGTGATTGCCCGCCTGCCGCGCGTGGCCAATCTCGACGAGTTCCAGCCACTGCTGCTCGAACCCGGCGTCCGTGTGCGCTTCGTGGGCCACGCCGGTGAGTTCGGCGCGCCGGACCTGGTCATCATACCAGGCACCAAGTCCACCATGGACGACCTGCACTGGTTGCGTGAGCGTGGCCTTGCCGATTGCGTCCAGCGGCACGCGGCAGCGGGCGGCCCCGTGCTCGGCATCTGCGGTGGATATCAGATGCTCGGGCATCGCATTGACGATCCGGCCGGCGTGGAAGGTCAGGGATCGGTCGAAGGATTGCGCCTCCTGCCCGTGACCACGGAGTTTGCCCGCGAGAAGGTCACACGCCGCGTACGCGCCACCGCCACCAGTGCGGCGTCACTGTGGCAGGCCCCTTCCGTCGCGTTGCCGACCTATGAAATTCACATGGGGCGCACCACCGCACTCGACCATCAGGTGGAACTGCGGCCGGCGTTTCGCGTGAGTGCTGAGGCCCCCGGCTCGGCCGAGGCGCCCGATGGTTGCTGCTCGGCCGACGGATTGATCGTGGGCACGTATCTGCATGGGGTCCTCGAACACGCGGCACTGCGGCGCGCCTTGCTCACGCGCACTGCCGAACGCGCGGGGATTGCACTGCCACCTCCGGCCTCTGCTCTTTCACTCGACGACGCGTTGGACAGGCTGGCCACCGTCGTTGGTGCCAACCTCGACATGGAGGCGGTCTGCGCCATGCTCGACCTGCCGCCGCGTGCGACCGCATGAGCACTGCGACCAGTGTGCTGTTGCTTGGTGGCGTGCGAGCGGGCAAGAGTGCCCGCGCGTTGACGCTGGCCGAGTCTGAGCCCGCCGCTTCTCATATCTTCGTGGCTACCGCGCAGGCCTTCGACGACGAGATGGCGCGTCGCATTGCCGCTCACCGCGCCGAACGCGATACCCGCTGGCACACGATCGAGGCCGCAGCGGACATCATCACGCCGCTCGCGGCGGCACTACCCACACGCTCGCGGGCATCGGACCAGTCGACCGTGGTGGTGCTCGATTGCATCACGCTATGGGTGAGCAATCTGCTGCTTGCGCTCGAGACGGTGGACGACGCCGAACAACACATCGCGGCGCGTACCGCGGAACTCGCGCAACTCATGCAGACGCACGCCGATGTGCGCTGGGTGCTCGTGAGCAATGAGGTCGGCCTTGGCGTCGTGCCACCCACGCCGCTCGGACGCGCGTACCGCGATGCCCTGGGACGCGCCAATCAGCTGCTTGCCGCCGCCGTGGATCACGTGGAGCTCATGGTGGCCGGCCTGAGCCTGCGCCTCAAATAGCTGGTCGACGTGTGATGTGGTCGCGGCACCACACGCCGCGTGACGCTACTCGCCGCGTGATGCTACTCGCCGCGCGATTCATCCTTGAGCTCGCCAAGCTTTGCCTTCACCGTCGGCGGCAGGAGCAAATCATCCGCAATGGCTGCCACGCCCTCGGCCTCCGCCCACGCGCGCTCGAGTGCTGAGAGTTCTCCCTCGAGCGCGGCACGTTCGGCGTCTTCGTACACCGCCATTTCGAAGGCCAGCCGTGCCGATGCGGGAATGGCCGAGAGATCGCCGGTGTCGCCGAAGGTGCTCGCGGCGGCCCACTCGCGGCGCTTGGCCGCGGCCCAGCGACCGAACTGTTCGGGGCCGCCGGCTTCCTCGATGAGGCGCACGCCGTCCTGCACCGTGGCCGACTTTGCGCCACCCAGATTGATGAGCGGCAGCACCCAACGCAGATAGGGCACAGCGTCACTGCCATGCAGTACGGTGCGCCCCACTTCCTGATTCTTGGGCATGCGGCGCAGCACATCGAGCGGCGATCGCAGGGGCTGGCTGTGCGGATCGAGGCCCGCATGACTGTAGCCCGTTTCGACGGCCCAGCCCTCCCCGCGATCACTGGGCACCAGCCGCGGATTGCCAAAGGGCAGGAAGGTCCCGAACTGCGGATGCGGAAGGCGACGCGGGCGAAGCCGCGC
>JACVCT010000335.1 GCA_016741895.1 Gemmatimonadaceae bacterium
GCGCGTTTACCGGAATGGCGCCGTCGCCGTACAAGGCCCTGGCAGGAACTGAGCTGGTTGGATTGCCGCTGGCGGGCGAATAGGGGGGGGGATCGGTTGCTGTCGGTGGCGCGGCGCGCTGCCACGCGCGTGCGTCCTGACAGCCGAAACATTCAAGCCTCGCGGCCAGACGTTCCCCAGATTCATCGGACGCACTTCATCATCTCCTCTGACCTGCGTCCCGTCATGCGTCCCGTCATGCTGCATTGCTATCCCTGTCTCACCTATGCCGATCCCGACGCCGCGCTAGTGTTTCTGCGGGAGGCATTCGACTTCGTCCCACTGGTCGTGCATCGTGACGCCGAGGGCCGCATTGCGCACGCGGAGGTTGCGCGCGGGTCGGTGGCGCTCATGATCGGTCCGCCGCGTGCCGAGAGGGGGTGGGCGGCGGCGAGCAGCCTGCCGCAGCGTCACGCGTCGCTGTATGTGGCGCTGGTTGCGGCGACATCGCAAGACGTGGACGCCCTCTGTGCTCGCGCCTGGGAGGCCGGCGCGCTGGTAACCCGCCCTCCGGAGGACACGCCGTACGGCACGCGTGAGTTCACGGTGCGCGATCCCGAGGGGCAGGAGTGGCATGTCGGCAACTATCATCCGCTGGGGAATGCCAGCACCGAGGTGTTGGTTGATACCGATGCACATGCCGATGCACTTGCCGATGTAGGTGACGATGCGCGGAGCATGTCCACGATGGAGCACGCGTCGTCATGAGCGTCGCGTCGTCGGTGGACGTGCTGGATCGTGTTCGCGCGCTCTGTCTGGCCCTGCCCGACGCGCATGAAGTCGAGGCCTGGGGTGAGCCCACGTTTCGTGTGCGCAACAAGCTCTTTGCCATGTATGCGAGCCCCGGCAATCATCATGGGCGCGGGCGTCCGGCGCTGTGGATCAAGGCCAAGGCGGAGAATCAGCGTCTGCTCATGGAGCTCGAGCCGACCCGCTACTTTGCGCCGCCCTATGTCGGGCCGTCGGGCTGGGTGGGCATGTGGCTGGACAAGCGGCCCCGCTGGCGCGAAGTGGAGGAGTTGCTGCGGGACGGGTATCGCCAGGTGGCGCCCAAGCGATTGCTGCAGGCGCACGGGCTGTGACTTGAGCTGAGTGGGGCCGGGTGTGGCCGCCAGGGTCACACACGAGGGGAGTCAGGGGGCGCGCAAGGGTCGCGCAAGGGTCGCGCAAGGGTCGCGCAAGGGTCGCGCAAGGGTCGCGCAAGGGTCGCGCAACGGCGGTGCAGGGCATAGGTTCGCGCGCATGACGGAATCGGCATCCCAGTCCCCGCCATCTTCCGGCGCACCCGCCACGCGCCCCTCGCCGCTGCGTTCGGTGGGCGTGCAGGTCACCCTCGGTCTCGTGCTGGGCCTTGCCCTCGGCATGCTGCTTGCGCGCGAGGGCGCGCCTTCGGCGTTCACCACGTCGCTGCTGGCCGTCCTCGATGTGATCGGCACGGCGTGGATCAACGCAGTGCGCATGACCGTGATTCCGCTGGTCGTGCCGCTGCTCATCGTGGGGGTGGCGGGCGGCGGCGACCTGCAACTCACCGGCCGCGTGGGGGCACGGGCGTTTGGTTGGATGCTGGCCATGCTGGTGGCCTGCGCCATCATGTCGCTGCTGGTGGCGCCCACGTGGTTCGAATCGCTCGCGCTTGATCCGGCGGCCACCGCGCGTCTGCGCGAGACGGCGCGCATCGAGGTGCCGCCGGCCGATGCGCTGTCGCTGCGCACCTGGGTACTGTCCCTCATTCCCATCAATCCCATCAAGGCCGCCGCCGACGGCACACTGCTGCCGGTGGTGCTGTTCACGCTGCTGTACGCCTTTGCGCTGGGCCGTGTGAGCGAGGGGCCGCGCACCGCGCAGCTGGCGTTCTTTCGTGGCATGGCCGACACCATGCTGGTGGTGGTGCGCTGGATGCTCGCGCTGGGCGGCCTTGGCATCTTTGCGCTGGCCACGGTGCTGGGGCACAAGCTCGGCGCGAGTGTACTGGGCGCGATTGCCTTCTACGTGATGGTGCTGGTGGTGCTGCACCTCGTGGCCACGGCGGCGTGTTATGTGCTCATTGCGCTCTCGCGTCGCGTGCCGCTGCGCGACTTTGCGCGCGCGCTGCTGCCCTCGCAGGCGGTGGGCATGGGTACGCGCAGTTCGCTGGCGGCGCTGCCGGCCATGGTGAAGGGCGCCACCGATGTGCTGCGACTGCCGGGCACGGCCACGGGGTTCGTGCTGCCGCTCACGGCCTCGGTGTTCAAGCTCACGAGCGCCGTGTACTGGGTGGTGGGCGCGCTGTTCGTGGGCGCGCTGTATGGCATTGAGCTGAGCACGGGCAGCCTGGCGCTGGTGGCGGCATCGAGTGTGGTGCTGAGCTTCAGCACACCGGGCATCCCGAGTGGCGGCATGCTGCTGCAAGTGCCGCTCTACACCAGCATCGGACTGCCCATTGAGGGCATCGGCATTCTCATTGCGCTGGACACGCTGCCGGACATGTTCAAGACGCTGCTGAACGTGACGGCGGATATGGCAGTGGCAGTCCTGACAGCTGAGAAGCACTAGCTGCTACTACTTCTGCGACTGCCGCTCTCTGCGAACTCTGCGCCCTCTTTTCCTCTGCGTGAGCTGTTAGCGAACTCTCGGATGCAACAAGTGCCGGTGCTGCGGCCGGACCGTCAACCGCTCACGCAGAGGAAAAGAGGGCGCAGGGGACGCAGAGGAGTTCGGTAGGGTCAGTCGTGTCCTGGCTGCAGTTCAATCCGTGTTGTTTCCGCCACATCCGCAAAATCCGCGTCAAGGCTTCTCAGCCACGACTGTGTTGGCGGTCAAGAGAACTGCGGAAGCACACGACGCCCCTTCTCGATCACGCCCCCACCCAACACCACCTCGCCGTCGTACAGCACCACCGACTGGCCCGGCGAAATGGCCTGAATGGGTTCATCGAGTGCCAGCTCAACTCCGCGGTCATCAATGCGCAGCACCGTGGCGGGCGAGGGCTTGGCGCGATTGCGCACCTGCACCTGCACCGCGTCGCCAACCTGCGGCGCATCGGCCATCCAGTTGAGTTCGCGCGCCTCGAGACCACGCCCGAGCAGTGCCTCGCGTGGTCCAATCACCACCGCGCGTTCGTCGGGCACGATGTCCACCACGAACATCGGCGCGGCAAAGCCGCCCGGCAGGCCGCGGCGCTGGCCAATGGTGTAGCGCGCAAAGCCCTCGTGCTCGCCCACCACCTCGCCGCTCACCAGGCGCAGTGGCCCACGCTGCAGCGCCGGCGCGTCGGCACCCAGATGCTCGCGAATCACGCGCACGTGATCGCCGTCGGGCACGAAGCAGATGTCCTGGCTTTCGATTTTTTCAGCCGTGCGCAAACCAAAGCGCCGCGCGATTTCGCGTGTCTCCGCCTTGGTCTGCGTGCCGATGGGCAGCACCAGACGCTCCAACACGGACCGCTCGATGCCCCAGAGGAAATAACTCTGATCCTTGCCCGCGTCGCGGCCGCGCAGCATGACCGCCTGGCCCTCGCGGCGACCGATGCGGGCGTAGTGCCCCGTGGCCAGCCAGCGCGCATCGATGGCGTCGGCCTTGGCCAGCAGGTCGCGGAACTTGGTGAAGGTGTTGCACCGCACGCAGGGAATGGGCGTGCGGCCGCGCGCGTACTCCTGCACGAAGTCGTTCAGCACATCCTGACCGAATCGATCGACCAGGTTGGTGACGTAGTGCGGAATGCCCAGCGTCTCGCACACGCGCCGCGCATCGCTGGTGGCATCGAGCGAGCAGCACGGCCGGTCAGGCACGTCCGCATCGTCGCCATGCAGCTTCATCGTCACGCCCACCACATCGCAGCCGGCGTCCACCAGCAGCGCCGCCGCCACCGACGAGTCCACGCCGCCACTCATGGCCACGAGCACCCGCTCACCCTTGGCGGGCAGCGGCGTGTCGGGCACCGGGAACGTGGGCGCGT
>JACVCT010000336.1 GCA_016741895.1 Gemmatimonadaceae bacterium
CCAGGCGCCAGGGATACCCGATGCCCCACTTCTTGCCGAAGACGACTTCCTCCTCGGCGGTGAAACCGGTGACACGTCTGCCGGCCACCAGCGGCTTCCCGTTCCTGAGTCGCACGTTGACGAGTCCGGCGGGACCGTGACACACGGCGCCCACGACGCCACCGCGTTCGTGGATCTGGCTGACCAGGCGGGCCAGCGCCGTGTCCGCTGGCAGATCAAACATCGCGCCCTTGCCACCCACGATGAACACGGCGCCGTAATCCTCCGCACGCAATCCCGCCGTGCGCTGGGTATTGCGCAGCTGCCGCATGGCCGCCGTGTCGGCCAGCAGGCGCGCGTTGTAGTCCTGCGATGCCTTGAAGGCATCTGGCTGTGCCGCGCCACCCGCCGGGCTGGCCACCGTCACCCGCAACCCGTTGGCGGTGAGGATGTGCCAGGCCTGCGAGAACTCATCCATCTCGAATCCGGGCCGCGTACGCCCGCTGTCTCGACCGGCACCGCTGACGACCACAAGCACATGGCCCGTGGCAGGCTGCGGCACGACCGCCGGCGGCGACGCTGTGCCGGCTTGGGCGGGATTGGCGAGCGGACCGGGGCGAAGCGCCGCGCCGGCGAGGGTAATCAGTCCGAGGAAGGCAAACGACAGTCCCATGCGATGCTCCTGTGTACGTAAGGGGAATCGCAAAGGTGTCGGGCGGTCGTGAAGCAAACGTCAACGTGGGCGGACGCGCGCCCTCGTTGGTGGCTAGCGGATGTCGACGATCTGCAGAAAGCCGTGTTCGGCGTGGGGTTTGGCATCACGCGCGTCGGGTGCAAAGCAGAAGATCGCGTATCGCCCCGGCGTGACATCGAGCTCCAGCCACGCCACACCACCGGGGGCGATGCTGGCCAGACCGGTCCACATCTCCATCGGCGCCGGGCCCGTGCCCGACCAGCGCTCGACATCGCGCATGGTCTTGCCGGGAGCAAGGCGCACCACCAGCAGTTCATGGCTCTGCTTTCCCGCGTTTTCGATGCGCAGGGTCTGCCTGCCGCGTGCGAGCGGGGCCGACCAGGTGGCCTGGTACTCCGTGAGCGTCACGCGACGTGTTGCCACCGGATCGGCGATGCCGCGCGCGGAGGAGGGCGTGACCTCGAGTTCCGTCATCATGCCCTTCATGACGTGGATCTGCCCGTCGTCCGTGGGAATCCAGCAGATCACGGCGTAGCGTCCCGCTGCGAGGCGCTGGGTGATCTCAATGTTCCGGCCGGGCAGCGCGGCGCTGACGCCACCGGCGGGCCTGGCCCAGGACGGCAACCCATGCAGCCCCTTGTTGCGCTGCAGAATGGGAAACACGTCGCCCAGGCGCTTGCCGTCCTCGAGCCTGATCAGCTGCACATGGTGCAGCTTGGTGCCGGTGTTGTTGAGTCGAATGCGGTGCAGGCCGGCGGCCGTGCGCGCGGGACCACGGAAGGCGTAGTCCATGGCCACGTAGTCAAGCGGCGTGGCGGCTCCGCGTGTGGATTGCGCCGCCAGACCGGGTGTCGCGCCCACCGAGTGCGCGGCGGCAATCAGGACAGTGACGGTGCGCAGCGCGCGGTGCCAGCGCGGCGTGGTCGGCGTACGATGCATGAGGCAGTGCATTGCGGCAGGCTCCAGTCTGGTGACAGGACCAATCTGCGGCGTGAGTGACGGCGCCGCTGTAACAGTCTGGCCCACCCGTCCCGTCCGCACTAGCTTGCAGTCATGTTCACTGGCATCGACACGATCATCATTCGGGTGCGCGACATCGCGGCCTCGCAGGCGTGGTACACGCAGCAGCTCCGTGCAGAGGTCGTGTACGATGACGACGAGCAGCGACTCGCCGTGATCGAATTCCCGGGCGGCTCCACGCTCACGCTCTGGCAGGTTGACGACGGCGCCGAGTTCACGGTGTCGAGCACCTACCCCATTCTGGCCACTCCCGACGCGGCGGCCGCACATGCGGCGCTGTCGGCCAACGGGGTGCGCGTGGAAGCGCTGCAGGAGACGCCGGGCGTGATCTACTTCCGCTTCGCGGACCCCGACGGCAATCCGCTCGAGGCCTGTCAGGTGCGCGACGACGACTGAGCGCGGCGTGGCCGCATGGCCACGTACAGCGTGTGCATGGGGCCCGAACTCACATGCGCGCGCGCCTGCTGTCGCTCCACGGTGAGACCGTTTCGTCTGAGCGCGCGCTCGAAGTCCGGGTCATCACCCACCGACCAGTACACGATGGGCCCCGGCCCGCGCAGCGCGGCGATGGTGGCGGCGATGCCGCGATCAGCGTAGAGCCGCGAATTCTCGGCGAGAATCATGCCCTCGGGACCGTTGTCGGTGTC
This sequence comes from Gemmatimonadaceae bacterium, assembly GCA_016741895.1. Classification (GTDB taxonomy): domain Bacteria; phylum Gemmatimonadota; class Gemmatimonadetes; order Gemmatimonadales; family Gemmatimonadaceae; genus Gemmatimonas. Next base: position 2,341 of record JACVCT010000336.1, read on the forward strand.
GAGCATTATGGCGTCGAAGCCGCCGGCGTTGGCGCGCAGCACATTGCTGACGTCGTCGTGGACGACCCGCACGCGCGGGTCAGCCAGCGCCTCCACCGAGATGCCGAACTCCGGATTGCTGTTCCACGCAATCACCTCGGCCAGCAGTTCGGCCACCACCACCTCGGCGTCGGCCGGCAGCACCGCGAGTGCGGCGCGCAGCGTGAAGCCCAGGCCCAATCCGCCAATCAGTACACGGGCGCCCGCGGTGGTGGCGTAGGGCGCGCAGGCCAGTTCCGCGAGGCGATCCTCCGAGTAGTGGCGCCGCGTGGACATCAGCTCCACGCCATCGGCGCGGATGAGATAGGCCCCGTCGTGACGGAACAGTTCGAGCAGCGAGCCGTCGGGTGTGCGGGCTTCGCCAAGGCGGACGAGCGGCTTCACGGTGGCGTGTGGCCCGTGCGGACCGGTGACATGACGGCGCGGAGTGACATGGGCACAAGTTAGTGCCTCGCGGGGTACATTCCGCAGCGTAGATTTTCCCCTCGTATGACCGTGAAGACCCTTGCCCGGAGTGTCCCGTGGTAGCCTCGATTTCCCAGGTATGGCGGCGTCGTTGGGCCGGCATGTTGCTCACGGCCATGGCCGCGGGCACGATCGGCGCCTGCGGTTCACCGTCCGGCCCGTCCGGTCCCCGCCTGAATGTCACCGTGCGTGACGATGCGGGGCTGTTCATCGAGCGTATGCCGGTGGTGGTCCGTCAGGCGGGTGTCACGCTGACCACCACGCGCACCGATGGCCGGGGACAGGTGACCGTCGCGGTGCCCGAAGCCGGAAGCTACGAGGTGCAGGTGGTACCGCGTGCGGGCTACCAGCGCGGCCGCGATCCGCTCACCAAGCTGGTGAGTGTGAATGGTGCCGGGGCGGTACAGTTCACGGTGTATCGTGAGGGCCTGTCGACGGGCGACAGCTGCAACTACCCGGACCCTTGCGCGATTGGCAGCCCCTGACGGCTGCCTGCCGGCTCGCCGGCATCGGGCTCAATGCCGATGCGGCGGGCTGGCGACGGTGGCCGTGGAATCGGACGCAGTGGAATCCGGCACCGACGACTGCGTGCTCTCCGGTGTGTCTGACAGATGCTCCTGCACAATGACCCAGCGTCCGTCGATGCGGCGCCAGAACATGGTCCAGGCGCCGCTCACCACGTGCGGGTTGCCGGCGGGCGTGCGGTGCGGGATGCTGTAGGTCAGGGTCATGACGGCCGCGTCGCGCGTGATGACATCCACCCAGGTGGAGCCGAGCACAAAGCGCGGGTCGCGCATGTTCTGACCCACGCGCTCCCAGAAGCCGCGGATGGCGCCACCGAGTGAGTCGCGGGTGGTGAGGGCCTGACCGGCCGCGGCCGAAATGACGCGTCCCGAGTCGGGGTAGAGCGACAGCAGCGGGGCGGGCGCGCCCGCGGGGGAGAAGTCGTAAGCGGCCTGCCCCAGCGCCGACAGCGAGTCGGAAAGGGCGCGGCGCTCAACCGCCGGTACCCCCTCGACCCGCGTGCAGGCGACGACGGCAACACAGCCCAGCAGGCCGGCGGCCAGCGGGGACTCGAACAGCACCGGGCATTCGGTGGTGGCGACCTTGCGCGGGCCCAGG
>JACVCT010000028.1 GCA_016741895.1 Gemmatimonadaceae bacterium
AAAGGAATTGCAATTAATCCCGGGCCAGTACCCAAATCCAACAATCGCTCTTGACCATTGAGATTAAATATTTCAGCTATTTTGGCAAAGACAACAGGCGGGTATTTAGTCCTGTACTGAGCGTAGAGTTCAGCAGCTTTTTTACAAACAGAAGACGCCTAAGGAGAAAATGCTTAGTCTTGAGGCCTCGGAGATGTTTATAAGAAAAAGGCCGAACACAATGCCCGCCGCTTCGGGCAAACGCCGTACGTGGTCGCAGAAGAACAGGCGCGCGAGTTCGAGCACGGCTGACTTGCCGGCGCCGGGGCCGCCGGTGAGTACCACGCGGCGGCCATCATGTTGTGCAGTGCAGGAGCAGAGACCCATGCCGGCAATCTATACCGCCGGAAATCGGCCCGTGCTGTCAGGCATGTGCCCGCTCAGCGCCCCGTGGTGCCGACCGTGTCCGTGAGCGCCCGCATGAAGGCCACCAGCGCCCGCTTCTCCTGTGGCGTGAGCCCGAGCTTGTCGGGAGGCAGCGTCTGATTGTCGAGGGCTATGCCAATGCCCGCGCCGCCACCCCGGTCGTAGAACTCCACAACCTCTTCGAGCGTGCGGGACACGCCGTTGTGCATGTACGGTGCCGTGAGGGCCACATTGCGGATGGAGGGTGTGCGGAACGCGTAGCGATGTGGCTCGGCGCGTGTGAGGCGATAGCGTCCGACGTCCGCGTCGACCTTGGCATTGGCGGTCACGGCGCGCGACGGCACACCCAGCACCTCCACCTCCGACTTCTGGTACATGGGCGGCACGGTGCCGTTGGTGAGCGGCAGGAAATGACAGCTGGCACACTTGCCCTTGCCCACGAACACATTGAAACCCAATCGCTCCTCCCCGGACAGCGCGTCGGCCTCTCCGCGCAGCGCACGATCCACCTTCGAGTTGAGATGCGAGAGGCTGCGCTGGTACGCGGCCAGTGACGAGCGGATGTGACCCGCGGTGACCAGCGAATCGTCGCGTGCCATCCCGCTGCCAAAGGCGCTGCGGAACTGTTCCGCCAGCGCGCTGTCAGCCGCGAGACGCGTGGCGATGGTGCTCAGATTGCCGTGCAACTCGTCCACGCTCTCGATCACATCGGTGACCTGATCTTCGAGAAACGTGGTCCGCAGATCGGCAAAGGATCCCAGCTGCAGCCCGCTGTTGATGACGGTGGGGGTGTTGCGCGCGAGCGGCGCGCCGCCGCGGGCCCGATTGGCCACGAGGCCGTCGGTGAAGGCCTTGTCGGGCAGATGGCAGGAGCTGCAGGCCCGGCTGCCGTCGCCGGAGAGTCGCGTGTCGCGAAAGAGTTGCGCCCCGAGCGCGATCTGCGCCGGTGTGGGCGCAGTGGCGTCGAGCGGCGCGAAGCCGAGCACGTCGAAGGCCGCACTGTCGAAGACCGTGGCCGCGTCCATGCGAAAGGCACGACGCTCGGCGGGTACATCGATGTGCAACGCGAGACGGGTGCGCTGCACGGCGTGACCCAATGGCACCAGGTGCTGCGCGAGAAAGGAGAAGTGGTCGAAGGTATCCCGGTCGGTCGAATGCGTGAGCATCTGGCGAGCGGCCGACAACAGCGAATCGAGGCGTGCCCAGTGGCCGTCGTCCGTGCGATACGGCTCGAGTGTCCGCACGAGGCCCTCGAGTGCCACGTCGGCTTCCGCGAGGCCGTGCCCTGCCACCGGCGAATCGAATCCTGCCATGCCGAGTGTGGCGATGCGCGCGAGCTCGAGCTTGACCGCATCCCACACATGCGCGTCGCTGGCCTGCTGCGCCGCCATCATGGTCTGGGCGCGGGTCACGAGGGGACGCAGGGTGGCGGTTTCGGTGATGAGCCCTTCGCGCTCGGCCACCGGATCATCGCCATAGAGCACTTCCTCGATGACCTGAAAGCCCTTGGGCGGGAACACCGCCTCCGGTCCCTCTTCATCCTCCACCTCGGGCAGCGCAGGCCCGTTCATCTCCTTGGCGGTGGAGGGCATGTAGTACTCGAGCCCCAGCTCGGCCAGCTTGAAGGCGCGCCGGGCCTCCACAAACGCCGCCTGCGTCGCGGGGACTTCGGCGGGCGTGCGCAGTGATTGCGCGACCGAATCGAGGCGCGCAACGGCGAGGGCCAGCGTGTCGATATGGGCGCGCCAGATGCCGACCACCTGTGTGGCACGTGGCGCATCTGAGGTTGAGTCAGCGGCCGACGGGGCGTCGGAGGCTGGCGTTGCGCAGCCAGTCACGAGCAGGCCCGTGAGCAGGCCGACAATCAGCAATGCCGTGATGCGAGTCGTTTGCATGGACAGGGGAACGACACCGGCCCGGGGCACTGGGCCCCGGGCCGGCATGCAGGTTCAGGTGCGGTACAACAGGAGTCGTGCAGCCGGATCAACCCGGACGGATCAGCGCGGCAGGCCCTTCACGACCACGAGCATGCTGGCCTGGTTTTCATTCGGACGCAGCGTGCCGCCATCCACACCGCGGTACTTGTCGGCGCGCCAGGAATGCGGCTGCAGGGCCACGATGAAGGTGTCGTTCTGCCCGAGCTCGCGTGACACATCGATCATGGCGCCAAACTCCCAGCCGGCCTTGCCGGCGGGACGGGCGTTTACCGCGTTGTAAAGTGCGCCATCAGCCTGCGTGCGGCGGTGATCCATCTCCAGCACCGGCTTCAGCTCGCGCGTGGCGATGTTGTACTGGTAGATGTAGGCGTCGTGCGTCTCATCGCCGTAGCCGTTGTCGTCTTCCTGCAGGTAGACGTAGTTCTGGCCCACGTACACGTTGTCGAGATTCTGGAAGAGCCGCGCGACGTTGGTCGGCGACTTGTCGTCACCGTCCGCAATCACTTCCAGCGTGCCCTGCAGCGGGTTGCTGGCATCGAGACGCAGGCGATAGGCGCGGCCGTACTTGGTGCGGCTGTAGTCGGCGTTCACGCCGGTGTTGTTCTGCCCCGTGGCCACGAAGTAGATCTCGCGGTTGTTGGCTGCGGAGCCCTTGCGGTAGTCCACGTCTTCAACACGCGCGAAACGGATGGCGTTGAGCGCCGCGCCGGCCTGATTGATCTGGCGACCCGTGAGCGTCTTCTGGTTCTGGATCTGACGGAACTGCACGGGATAGCTCTGGCCCACCACCATGTCCCGCTCACGCGTGTTGTTGTCACTGCGCGCGAGCACGTACAGGTTGCCGTTGTCGAGATCGCCCACGGTGTTCGAGAGATACATGGCCACCTGACCACCCTCGGCGCCCGAGTCATCGTCGCCAATGATGACGACGGTGCGATTCGGATACGCGACCTTGGGCAGCGGCACGGCGTTTTCGGTATTGAAGCGACCGAAGGCCGACAGGTACTTGGGCGTGTTGGCGGGTCCCGACGGGTCGACGGCCAGAATCTCCGACTCTTCACTGCTCTCACCGGCAGTGAGGAAGGCGCTGAAGCCGTGTTCCTCGACGGTGGCCAGCGTGGCCGAGCAGAGGCGATAGCGGCCGGCGGTGGAGTTCACCACATAGTCGCCGCTGATGGGCTTGAGGTCCTTGTCGAAGCGGATGCGCGAGACCGCGAAGTTGTCCTCGTGATTCACGAGCGCGGTGAACGAGCCGTCGGTGTTGCGAATGAAGCCGGCCCCGTCGGCCGAACCTCCGAAAACGAACGACGGCGAACCGGAGAGCCGGTCGTCGGAGCTGATGAGACTGTAGATCTCCACACCCGGCACGAGCGACTTGAGCAGCGCCGGCGTAACCGACTGGTTTCCGAGGGCTACCGGCGTTGGTGCCGGCGTCGGTGTGGCCAGGCTGTCGTTGTCGTCGCCGCAGGCGGCAAGCGCCAGCCCGCTCATGGCCGAGAGGAGCGACGTGCGAAGGAAGGTGGAGCGCATCGGTTGACCTGATGTTCGACGTGAAGGGGGGCACGGGGAGTGCCGTGCACGCGGGACGTACGCCGGGGCCTGTGACGGATGCCCCTGCGGGCTGTCACGGACCCGTCAACGTGTGGTCCCAAATCATCGAGGCAGGCACTGCCGCGAACGCTTCCCGAAGTCGCCAGTCTGATCCGTGACACATGAGGCAGAACGCATCCGGATGTCAGGGAATCCCGTTTGCGCATCCCTCGCACCGTCCGCAGTGTCAAAGCAGAGCGGGGTCTCGTGCCTGCGGATTCCGCTGGTGTGCACCGTGCGGCCGCCTGCGTGGCGGCATGGAGGATTCCATGGCGGTTGTGCTCCCTCTCCCCGACGCCGCGCTTGTTGATCGATTCGCGCATGGCGACGAAAACGCGCTTATTGCGCTGTACCGGCAGGAGTACGACGGCCTGCTGGCGATGGCCAAGGAAGTGCTTGGCCCCGAACTCGCCTCGTACCGCGGCAAGATCGCGCACGAGGCGATGCTCGACACCTGGGCCGCACGTGAGCGTTTTGAAAGTCCACTCGCCGTATCCGCTTTCCTCGAGGAGGCGGTGAGGCAGGAAGCGCATGCGCAGCAGCGCAAGCACGCCGCGCTGCATCACCGGAACGGGCCGGCCACCGCGTCCCATCTGAGCGTGCCCGATGTGGACAGCGCCGTGCGGGCACTGATGGACGCGCTGCATGCGCCCGTCGATCACGACGCCGCGCTGCGCGAGGCACGCGACGCACAGCGCCTGCATGCGCGTGAACACGTGGAGCGCGTGGTGGAGCGCCCGCGCTGGCTGCTCTATGCGGGACTCGCCATCGTGGCGACGGTGATCATCGTCTTCGGGCAGCGCATGCTCGACATGATGAGCCGCGAATCCGCCCTCGACGCCGCGTTGCGCGCCGACGATGTGCAGGTGCTGTCCTCGGGCAATGGGCAGCGGGGCAATCTCACGCTGCGTGACGGCACGCGGGCGGCTCTGGGTTCGGACACGCGACTCCGCGTGCCCGCCGCCTTTGGCAGCACGCTGCGCACCATCAGTCTCGAGGGCACGGCCACCTTCACTCCCACCCCGGCCTCATCACATCCGCGTGGACTGCCGTTTGCCGTGCGCACCGGCGCCCTCACCCTGACGGCGCAGGGCACGGTGTTCAGTGTCCGCCATTTCCCCGGGGAAGACGGAAGTGTGTTGTCGGTGGCCGAGGGCGCCGTGGAGATTCGCCATCGCGACAACGGCAGCACCTACCGAGTGGAAGCCGGACAGGCCGTGCGCTTCACCGAGACGGGAGTCATCACGCCGCTCGATGTGGCCGCGCGGGATGCCGCGCTCGCCTGGACGCGGGACAGCATCGTCTTCAATGCCACGCCGCTGCGCCGCGTGGTGCCTGAGCTCGTGCGCTGGTTTGGCATGAATGCCATCATCGCCGACAGTAGCCTGCTCGACCGGCCGGTCACGATGCGCATTCCGCTCACCTCGAGCGGCGAGGCCACCCAGGCGCTGACCCGGGCAGCCGGACTGGCCATCCAGTTCGGGAAGAACGATCGCATCGAGTTCGTGCCCGCCCCTCCGGCCCCCGAGCCCCGGAAACGCCGCTGACACGCTGGCGCCGCTGAACTCCCCCGTGGCACGGGCGATGGGCCGATCAGACGACCCATCGCCCGTTCCACATTGTGGATTGGAATGATTTAACAGATGCGGGACCGAATTCGTCTGTCGGGGGCGGAAACTCGCAAACGGTCCCATGCGCTCATGCGTATCTGCTCGTCTGGCTCCGGTTTCGCACGCCTCCCGGACAGTGCGAACCGGTCACCCCCTCCATTCCCGATCAACACCCGCATGCGTTTCTCATATATGGCCCTCGTTGCCGGGGGCCTGCTTGCCTTCGCTCCCAATGCCTTGCTGGCGCAGCCCGCCGGCCCGCCGGGCGGCCCCCCGGGCGGCCCCCCGGGTGGCCCGGCCGCGGCCGGACGACCTGGCGGACCGGGTGGGAGACCTGGGGCCGCCGCGGTCGAGGTCCTGCCGGACAGCCTGCTGCAGCAGTCGCTGCGAGTCTTTCTCGATTGCCAGGGCGGAGTGCGCGGCTGCGACCGCACCTTCTTCGTCCAGGAGATGGGCTTCGTGAACTGGGTGCGTGATCGCTTCGACAGCGACGTGCATCTCCTGCTCACCAGCCTCAATGCCGGCAACGGCGGTCGTCAGATCACGGTCAACTTCCTGGGACAGAAGCAGTACACCGGCAAGACCGACACGCTGGTGGTGACCACCCTGCCCAACGACGCAGACGACGTGGTGCGCCGCGACCTGCTGCGCACCTTCCAGTTGGGTCTCGCGCCCTACATCGCGCGCACGCCCATCGCCACGCGCATGCGGGTGGGCCTCGCGCCTGGCCTCGTGGCGCCGTCCCTCAACGCCAAGGCGGTGAAGGATCGCTGGAACCTCTGGCTCTATCGCGTGGACGGCAACATCAACGCCTCGGGCGAGCAGCTCGTGCGCTCCACGAATCTCTCCACCAGCCTCTCGGCCGCTCGTACCACCGAGAAGTGGAAGATCAACCTTGGCGCCACGGGCAGCTACAACGAGCGGGATTTCAAGATCCTGCAGAACAACCCCAACACGCCCGGGGTGCGGGACACGACGTCGGTTGTGGTGCTGCAGCGCGCGGCCAACACCAATGGGCTTTTCGGGCGGACGATCAATGACCATTGGACGGCCGGCGTGAAGATCTCCGCCGGCTTCAGCGAAGTGCTGAACCAGAAGTTTTCCGCCCGCGTGTCACCGGCCATCGAGTACAACTACTTCCCGTGGCAGGAAGCGACCCGCCGTCAGCTCACGGCGCTGTACTACGTGGGGCCCAACTACTACCAGTACTACCGCCGCACGATCTTCGACCGCGAGGAAGAGACGCGGTTCAATCACACCCTGCTGCTCTCGCTCAATCAGCGCCAGAAGTGGGGCAACACCAACCTCACGCTCGAGGGCGCGCAGTACCTGCATGACCTGAACCGCAACCACATCACGCTCTCGGGCTTTGTGGACCTGCGACTCGGTCGCGGCTTCAGCCTGAACATGCGTGGCTCGGCCTCGCGTGTGCGCGACCAGATCTACATCGCCGGCGCCGCGCTGTCGGAAAGCGACATTCTCACGCAGCGGCAGCAGCTGCAGACGAACTTCCGCTACAACTTCAACGTGGGCATGGGCTACACTTTCGGCTCGATCTACAACACCATCGTCAACCAGCGCTTCGGCAATCTGGGTGAACTGGGCCGTCGCTTCGGCTTCTTCGGCGGCTGATCAGACGGGATGTGGCAGGACGAGACGGGCGGCGGCCTCCGGTGAGAGCTGCCGCCCGTTTGCGTAGGCCTCTTCGAAGGCGGCGCCGAGCGCTCCCTGCGTCCAGAGCAGCCGGGATTCACGGTCGCCGGTTTCGAAACTGGGCAGAATGACGCCCACACGTTCGCGCCAGGCGTCCACCGCCCCGAACAGACGCGCAGCGGCGACCGCGTCGCCGCGCAGGGCGGCCACACCGGCCAGACCATCGAGATCCAGCGCCAGTCCCCAGCCGTCGTGCAACCGCACGTGCATGGGGAAGGCCTGCTGGAAATGCGCCAGCGCATCGTCGGCGCGGCCTTCCAGCAGGTCGAGGGTCCCCAGAAACGCCAGCGCATGCGCATGTGCGATGCCGTGCCCAACGCGTGCACCGAATTCCACATTGGCCTCCTGGATGCGGCGCGCCTCGTCGTAGCGGCCCTGCGCCCGCGCCGTCAAACCCGACCAGGAGTAGATGACGTTCTGCAGCACGCTGGGCGCCATGGTATCGGCCATCACCTGGGCTTCGGCCAGCACGTCGCGCGCCTCACGCAGCCGGCCCAGCATCAGCAGCACCGCACCGCTCCACGCCTTGCCCCAGGCTTCGTACCAGGTATCACCGAGCTGATGAAACTGGTCAATGGCAATGCGCATGTGCGTGATGGCGGTCTCCCAGGCGCCACTGGCCAGACCAAAGCAGCCGGAGGCTAGCCAGCCGCGTGCGGTGAGCCGCGGATTGCGCCGCGGGTCACGAGCCAGCGCCGTGGTGATGAAGCGAATGCCGTCACCATACTGCGCGGTGCCGAGCCATCCCGCCGCGCCGTGAAAGTACCAGAACAGCACGGAGATCGTGCGCAGACCAATGCTGCCGCGGTCATCGGCCTCGGGATCGCCACTCGTGGCCCAGAGGAGTGCGGCGCGAATGTTGTCGTGCTCGCGCACCATCGCCTGCATGACCCCGGGCTTGATCTCGCCGCCCTGCAGGTGCCACTCGTTGCCCTCCGCGAGATGCATCACCCAGGTGGCGTGGCGACACTCCAGCGTGTCGAGCTCACCCGCCTCGATCAGCCGCTCGCGCCCGTACTGCCTTACTGTCTCGAGCAGACGATAGCGCGTACCGGACGAGTCGCTCTGGGCCAGCACCAGCGACTTGTCCACCAGCGACGCCACCGCATCGAGCATGTCCGACGCGTCGAGTGCCGCGGACTCGTGTACATCGCCGGCATTCGGGAGCGGATCGGCGCATACCGCCTCCGCTGCCGAGAGCGTGAAGCCCCCGACAAACACGGCGAGTCGGCGCAGCAACACCCGCTCACGTTCGCTGAGCAGCGAATGGCTCAACTCCATCGTACCACGCAGCGTGCGGTGTCGCGGCAGCGCCGTTCGTGTGCCGCCGGTAAGCAACCGGAAGGCATCGTCGAGCCGCTCGCGAATCTGCGACGGTGAGAGCATGCGCGCCCGGGCCGCCGCCAGCTCGATGGCAAGCGGCAGGCCATCGAGTCGTGCACAGATCTCGTCGATGACCGGCACATCGCTAGGCTGCAACTCCCAGCCGGGGTTGGCCAGCTGCGCGCGCTGCACAAACAGTTCGCGCGCATGATCGCGCGAAAGTTCCGGCACCAGCCAGGCCCGCTCGCCCACGATGCCCAGCGCCTCGCAGCTCGTGGCAAGAATGCGCAAACCCGCACAGCGATGCAGCAGCCGCTCCACGGCCATGGCAATGGCGTCGAGCAGGTGCTCACAGTTGTCCAGCACCAGCAGCACGTCGCGCGCCGCAATGGCATCCACGAGCACGTCGAGGCGATCGCGCCCCGGCACCTCGGGGATGCGCATGGCCGCGGCAATCTGCGCCGGCACGTGCAGGGGATCGGTGGAGGTGGAGAAGTCCACCCAGATGGCGCGCTGCGCGGATCCCACCGCCGCCGCGAGACGGGTCTTGCCGCTGCCACCGGCTCCGGTCAGCGTCACCAGCCGCGACTCGGCAAGCAGGGCCGAGACCGCGTGCTGCTCCTGGTCCCGGCCAACGAGCGTGGTGATCGGCGTGGGCGGCGCGGTCGTTTCACGCACGACGTCGAAGAAGCGCGGTCCGCTCACCGAATCGCCACCGCGCAGCACGGCCAGCACCTCGCTCATCGATGGCGGTCGCCCCTCCGGCAGCTTGTGCAGCAACTGCGCGAGCAGCGCCTTCACACCGGGCGTCACGCCATCCGGCCAACCGTGCGGCGGCACAGGCTCGGTGTGCAGCACCGAATGAATGAGCGAGGCGGGCGAGGCCCCGGCAAACGGGCGGGCGCCAGTCAGCATCTCGAACAGCGTGACGCCAAGCGCCCACAGATCGGCCCGATGATCGGCGCGCTCACCGCGCAGTTGTTCCGGCGCGAGATAGGCGAGGGTGCCGAGCACCGCCCCCGTGCGGGTGGCATCGTATCCCGGCAGACTGGCAATGCCAAAATCGGCCAGACGCGCGTTGCCGGCGCCATCGAACAGCACGTTGGCCGGCTTCACATCGCGGTGCACCACGCCGCGCTCATGCGCGGCATCGAGGGCCGAGGCCACCTGCGCGGCAATGCGCAGGGCGTCATCCACGGGAAGGGCGCCTCGTTCAAGGCGCTGCGCCAGTGATCCGCCCGCACAGTACGCCATGGCGAGGAAGAGCCGCCCATCACTGTGCATGCCCACGTCGTACACGCTGGCCACGTGCGGGTGATCGAGCGAAGCCGCCGCGCGCGCTTCCACCAGAAAGCGGGAGCGCATCTGGGCGCGCTGCTCACGAGCCGACATCGTGGGGCCATCATCCACCGGCGGCAGGAACTTGAGCGCTACCGCGCGTGCGAGCCGATCATCGTGGGCCAGCCAGACGGTACCCATGCCACCGCGCCCGATCTCGCGCACCAGACGATAGGGGCCGATGGTGAGCGCAGTGGATTCGCCCCCGTGCTCTCCCGAGGCGAGCGCATCGGCCATCGATGGATCGGTGCGCGCTGCCGCGGCGCGTGCGCCGGGTGCCAGCGTGAACAACCCCAAAAAGTCGCCACCGCCCTCATCGATGTCGAGCAGGGCACGCACCTCGCGCGCCACATGCGGCGCAGCCTCGTCGAGCTCCGCCAGACGCGCGAGACGTGCTGCCATGGGCAACTCGGCCAGTTCGCCGAACAGCTGCGCCACCTGCCCGAGTGTACTCTGCGCGTCGGACATGATCAGGTCATGCTCAAGCCAATACGGCCGTGATGGCGGCGTCCGGCGAAAGCGCGCGGCCTTCGGCGTACGCCGCGTCGAACGCCGCCCCACCAAGAGCCGAGCGCGCCTGCGCTTCGAGCTGCGCGCGCAGCGGCGCGGCAAAGGCCGGCATGGCAATGCCGATGCGCCGGCGCCACGCATCCACGGCACCGAGCAGGCGTGCGGCCTGCGTGAACTGCGCCCTTGCCACCGTCACGCCACAGAGCCCGTCGAGGTCGAGTGCGAGCCCCCAGCCGTCGAGCAGCTCGTAGTGCATGGAGTACGAGCGACGGAAATTCTGCTCAGCCTCATCGACACGCCCTTCGGCGAGATTGATGAAGCCAAGGAAGGCTTCCGCATGCGCGCTGCTGGTGGTGTGCCCGATCTCGTAGCCGAAGCGGCAGTTGAGTTCCTGCATGTCACGCGCCGTCCGCAAGTCCCCTCGCGCCATCGCCAACAGCCCGCGCCAGGAAGTGGTGACCGTGTGCACGATGGACGTGGGATAAGGGGTCAGCGCCTGCCAGGCTCGCTCCGCGATCTGCCAACCTTCCTCGAGCCGGCCACGCATGAGACAAATGGCCGCAAACCAGGCATCCACCCAGATGCGACCCAACACATCCGGGCTATCCATGCGCAGCTGACGGGCATCGGTCAGCGCCGCGGCGGCGTTGTCCCACGCACCCGACGCAAGGCCCAACAGACCTAGACTGGTTAGAGCCTCGGCCCGCAAGGCGGACGCGCACGATGTCCCCCGCGCCAGCGCGCGCACGGTGAAGTCGCTGACCTCCGCGTAGCGCGCCGTTCCCACCCACGCCGCCGACGAATGCCAGTACCAGAAGAGCGAGGCCGCAAAGCGCAGCGCCATCTCGGCGCGATCCGGCGGCCCCACCACCTCGTCCACCGACCAGTTGACTGCGGCGCGGAAGTTGTCGTTCTCCGCCACCAGGCGCGCCATGAACCCCGGCGTGTGTTCACCGCCGACGAGTTTCGGAGCAATCTCCTCCGCCAGTGCGAGGTAGGCGCGCGCATGACGCTCGCGCGCCAGCGTCAGTTCGTCGGCCTCCGCGAGTCGCTCCATGGCGTACTGCCGCACCGTCTCCAGCAGACGAAAGCGCGGGATGCCGCGCACCTCGTAGGCAACCACCAGCGACTTGTCCACAAGGGACAGCACGCTCTCCTGCACTGCGTCGCCGGTGAGGATGGGCCAGTGATCCGCCGCCGGATCGTTGCTGTCGGGCGCGCCACCCGCCACCGCGGCCGCAAAGTCCAGCCGGAACCCGCCCGTGAACACGGCCAGTCGGCGCAGCACCATGCGATCGCGTGTATCGAGCAGGTCGTGACTCCAGTCCATCGTGCCACGCAGCGTGCGTTGTCTGGGCAGGGCAGTACGCGAGCCGGCGGACAGGAGCTGCAGCACGTCGCCGAGTCGCGTGCGAATCTCGTGCACCGGCATGGCGCGCACCCGCGCCGCCGCCAGCTCGATGGCCAGTGGCATGCCGTCGAGTCGCGCGCAGATCTCGTCCACGGCTTCGCGCGAATCCGGCGTGAGCTCGAAGCTGGCCTGGGCGGCGCGCGCCCGCTGCACGAACAGGGCGCGCGCATCCTCCTCGTTGAGACCGGGAGTGAACCAGGCGTGCTCGCCGCCCAGTGCCAGCACCTCTCGACTGGTCGCGAGCACATGCAGCGCGGGACAGGCGGACAACAGGCCATCCAGCAAACCCGCCACACCGTCGAGCACCTGTTCGCAGTTGTCCACCACCAGCAGCAGGGGCAGCGGACCGATGGCCTGACGGATGACGTCGAGCTGGGTGCCATCCTGTCGCTCGGGCGCGCGCAGTGTGGCCGCCACCTGCGAAGCCACCATGGCACTGTCGCTGATATTCGTGAGATCCACCCAGGCGCATCGCCCCTCGGCAAACGCCTGCGTCGCCAGACAGCGCGAGGCCACGGCAGCCGCCAGGCGCGTCTTTCCACTGCCGCCGGCCCCGGTGATCGTGACCAGCCGTTCAGCGCGCACGAGCGTCGCCAGCTCCTCCACGTCGCGCTCGCGCCCGAGGAAGGTGGTGAGATGCGACGGCGGTGGCGTGAAGTGCGACCAACTGCGCGGCGCCGTCACGTTCAGGGCCCGCCCCTCACGCAGCGCCTGTTCCACGGCCAGCGCGGAGGATGGCCGGGCGCGCGGGTCCTTGTCGAGCAGTTGGTGCACCAGCGTGGCCAGTGGCGCCGGAACCGACGGCACCCGCAGGGCCAGCGGCTTCGGCTCGGCATGCAGCACGGCATGCATGAGACTCGCCATCGAATCGCCGGTGAACGGTCGCTGTCCGCTCAGACACTCGTACATGGTCACGCCCAGTGCCCACAGATCGGCCGCCGAGTCGGCGCGCTCACCACGGAGCTGCTCCGGCGCCAGATAGGCCAGCGTGCCCTGCACCGACCCGCTGCGCGTGGCCTCGTGGCCCGGCAGACTGGCGATGCCAAAGTCAGCCAATCGCACACGCCCCCAGGCGTCGAACAGCACGTTGGCCGGTTTGACGTCGCGGTGCACCACCCCCTGCTGATGCGCGGCGTGCAGCGCGGCGGCCACCTGCATGGCCACCTCAACGCTGTCGTCGATGCTCAACGGACCGTTCTGCAGGCGATGCGCCAATGACCCGCCGGCGCAGTACGCCATGGCAATGAACAACTGCCCGGCCGCGTCGGCGCCGATGTCGTACACGCTGGCGACATGCGGATGATCAATGGCAGCTGCGGCGCGCGCCTCCACCAGAAAGCGCGTACGCTGCAGGGCGCGGGTGGCCCGGTTGGGTGTGTCGCCCTCGTCGTGGATGCGCGCGGTGCCCGGCAGGAACTTGAGCGCCACGTCACGCGCCAGACGATGATCGCGAGCCAGCCACACGCTGCCCATGCCACCGCGTCCCAGCTCGTGCAGCAGACGATACGGACCGATCTCCACCGACGGCGCGAGAGCGGGGACGGCATGGGGTGTGGTCCACGTGGCGGCAGTGAGCGCCGCCTCGGCGCCGGCCTCCGGATTGCGCGCGGAACCCGTGAGCGCAAAGGTGAACAAGCCCAGGAAGTCATGCCGATCCGCGTCGATATCCAGCAGCGCGCGCAGTTCGCGGGCCACATCGGGGGCGTCCACGTCCAGCACCCGCAGACGCGAAGCCCGCTCGGCCGCAGGCAGTTCGGCCAGCTCACCAAACAGCGACGCAACCTCGGGGAGCGCCGCGACGGGAACCTGCGGTGTGTGCTGGGGCGTGGTGGACATCGCCCCAAACATGGCGAGGGGGCCGCCCGCACGATAGCGCGGGACGGCGGGTACGGCGGCTACTGTTCGTCCTGCAGCGCGCGCGCCAGCCATGCCTGGGCAAAGCGAAGATCGCGCATGGCTGTTGGCGCCGACACACCCAGGGCTTCACCCACTTCGGCGAGGGACAGACCGCCGAAATAGCGGAGCTCAACCGCCTTCGCGTGCCGCGGATACTCCGCTTCCAGTCGAGTCAGCGCCGCGTCGAGGCTGAGCAGCGTGTCCGGATCACTGTCCGCCACCACACCGGCGTCACCCAGCCGTTCAGCGTCCAGCTCAATGGGCTGCCGCCCACCACCGCGCTTCTCGGCCCGCCGTTGTTTGGCGTGGTCGATGAGCACCCGGCGCATGGCCGTGGACGCCACGGCGAAGAAATGGGCGCGGTCCTGCCAGTCGGTCCCGCCGGCCTGCGCGATGCGCAGGTAAGCCTCATGCACGAGGCCGACCGTGTCGAGCGTATGCCCGACGGCCTCATGGCGCAGTCGGGCCCGCGCCATGTGCTGCAGCCGCTCGTACACATGGGGCAGCATGGCACCAAACGCGCCTTCGTCGCCTTCCCGCCAGCGCTTGAGGTAACCGGTAAGGTCGGGGGTGAAGCCGTTGGACATGGAACGCACTCGGATGGGCTGGCGATCGGGCCGGGTCGGAGACGGATAGCGACACCGACGGCCGACCACCGCGCAGGTCGGGGACGGACGCTCACTTGAATACAGCGAAATACTCGCGGCCGCCATTTCACGACTTCTGGCGATCCCGAGCGTGGCCTCGGCCGCTGCAGTGGGCCGTGAAGAAACCGGGCTGGGGATGTCGCTGCGTGGACACCTGACCCCGATGGCGCGACAGGCGCGCCGCTCCGGGTCGTGCGGGTTTCGCATAATCCCTCAGCCGAGAATACGTCGATGTCGACACTTCTGCGCCTGGCCACACTGGCACCGCTTGCCCTGGCCGCCTGCTCTGCCAACCCCACCGCCGACGCCCAGACGTCGCGGCCCGACCGTGTACCCGCCGAAGTGGTGGGCACCTTCCGCCACTACGGCGCGCCCCTCACGGTGGGCGCCGGCAAGGCCCGCGCCTACGTCGTGCTGGATGAGCGGGCCAGCAATCGTCCACTCGAAGTGGGTGTGGCACTCGATGCCGCGGCCCTCGAGAGTCTGCCGGTTCCGGTCGCGCCACAGCCCGGCGGTGGCCACGATCATGCCAATTCTCACGAATACCTGCTGACGCTGCCCAATGGACATGGCACGCCCTACCAGTTCATCACGCTCGACTGGAATGCGGCCGGGCATGAACCGCCGGGCATCTATGATCTGCCGCATTTCGACTTCCACTTCTACACCATCTCGCAGGCCGAGCGGAATGCCATCGATCCCGCCGACCCGCAGTTTGGTGCCAAGGCCGCGCGCTTCCCGGCCTCCGCGTACGTGCCGCCACGCTACATGGTGCTGCCGCCGCCACCGGCTCCGGTGAATGCCATCCCGCGCATGGGTGTGCACTGGCTCGATGTGGCCTCGCCGGAACTGCAGGCCCCCACGTCACCCAACCACAAGGCGTTCACGCACACGTTCATCCATGGGTCCTGGGACGGTCAGTTCATCTTCGACGAGCCCATGATCACGCGCGCCTTCCTGCTCACCAAGCCTGACCTCACGGTGCCACTGCCGCAGGCCGCGCAGGTGGAGAAGCCCGGCTACTATCCGACGACCTATCGCATCACCTACGATGCCACGGCGCGCGAATATCGCATTGCCCTTGGCAGCCTCGTGAAGCGGCAGTAGGCGCTGCCACGCACCACGGCGCGCGGCCGGTTCAGTTCAATCCGAACTCGCCGCGCGCCTGCTTGGCCGCCCGCTGGCCGACATCGCTGTCGGACAGCATCGCCTCGCGGGCACTGTCATCCGCCACAGGACGTGTGCCGTGTTCGTCGGTGCGCACCAGCGCCATGGCATCCTCCCGCCGCGCCAGCAGCGTCCAGAACTCTCCCGCATCCGGATCGGCGTTCTCACTGGCCGGCAGCAGGGCGTACATGGCCTTGTACATCAGACTGAACGCATAGAACAGCGCCAGCATGTCCGGCAGCACGAGCACAATGCGCGTGATGGCGTTGACATTGGCCACCTGATCGTTGAACGCCGGCGTGTTGAACGGCGCCAGCACCATGCGATAGTTGATGATGAAATTCACCACGCCGGCGGCGAGGTTGGTGAAACCGATCAGCAGGGCCGCGCGGCGCATGGCCTGCCCGACGCTGGGCTCGTCCAGCAGACGATGCATCTGCGCTTCGCGATCGGGCGTGTCGGGGTCGAGCCCCTGCAATGCAATGGATCGCGTGACCGGACGGACGGAAAACGCGCTGAGCCCGAACACCAGGAATGCCAGCAGATAGCTGGCGCTGTCCTTGAACGCGAACAGCGCGCCGTCCACGTACCAGAAGGCCAGTGCGCCGCGCATGATGGCCGAGGCACCACCATAGGTGGTGATGAAGTTGAAGCGCCGCGAAATGACGAGCAGGTCGAGCAGCACCCACGCCACCGGCACCAGCGCCGCCGTGAGGTACGCGGTGAGCGTCCCCAGTGGTGCGGTGCCGTACTTGAGAATCAGCACCGGTGCCACGGCACCGATGAGAATGTCCAGCGTGAGTTTGACCGTCTTGGGCATGACCCCTCAAGCTAGAGCCGCGAGGAGGCCGGAGGCAGTCCCAGTGCCGAGTTGAGCCAGCGCACAAACGGCGTCAGGGCCGCATAGTGACGGGCCAGCGTGGCCGGCAGACGGCTGCTGGTGACTTCCGCGTCGCTGAGGTCAGTCCCCACGGTGAACGAGGGGTAGCGCAGCCACTCCGCCGCCGGATGATCGGGCGCATAGCCCCGCGGCACGCGCGTCAGCCGGCCCTCCTCGTCCAACGCGCCAAAGCGCCGGCGGAACGCCTTGTCCTTCACGATGGCTTCAAATCCGTCCAGATCGTCCACCAGACATTCGCGGATCTTTTGCAGGGCCGGACGCGGCGGCATCCAGATGCCACCCCCGCAGAAGCTCTCGCCGGGCTTGACCTGGATATAGAAGCCCGCGCCCCCGTGCACGGCCTCACTTACGATGCGTGTGCCGACATCGCGGTGAAAGAACCAGCAGGCCACGTGCGTTTTGTATGGCGACTTGTCCTTGCTGAAGCGCACGTCGCGGTGAATGCGAAACGCCGACTTCTTCGGTGATCCCACGATCTCCGGCGCAATCTCCGCCAACCGCACGTCCATCTCTTCAATCAGCGCGGCGAGCGGCGCCTTGAGTTCGCGCTCGTAGTCGCTGCGGTGCTCCTCGAACCACTCCTTGCGATTGTGACGTGCGAGACCGCGCAGAAATGTCAGCGCCTTGGGCGAAAAAGCGGGCTTGGCATCCATAATCGAGTCGATTCAGAACCGTGGAGAAGTCGCGCGCAACGAAAGGAAGTGTCCGCAGACGTCAGCGCATGCCCGACGACATGGCGCGGGCGATGGCCTGCGGCGTGCGCAGCGCAGGAAAGAGAAACTGCAGGAACAGACCACTGCGCTCACCCCAGGCCCGCTCGTCGTGCAGCGCGCCCGGTGCTTCGTGATAGGACAGATCGTGACCATCACGCCAGCCCTGCCGCTGCAGCATGCGATACAGGAGCCGGGTGCCCTTGAGCATGCGCGTTTCTCCGGTGCCCACGTCGAGCCAGATGCGAAGATCCGGGCGTCCGTCGTCGGAACTCGCGAGTTGGCGCACGATCCAGCGATCGTCCCACCACACGCTCGGGCTCAGCAGCGCGAGCTTGCCGAAGACGGCCGAATGGGTGAGCCCCAGGTGCAGGCTCAGCAAGCCGCCCAGCGAACTGCCCGCGAGCCCGGTGTCCTGTGGCCCGCGACGCGTGCGCCACTGCCGGTCCACCCAGGGCTTGATCTCGTACACCAGCATCTGCCCGTAGCGATCCGCCATGCCACCGGCATCGTGCATGCTGTCGCGCGTGGGTGTGTACTCGTCGATGCGATCACGACCCGCATTGCCGATGGCCACAAGAATCAGCGGCTCGATGACCTGCGCGTGCATCAGGGCGCGCGCCGTCGTGTCCACGCCCCACTGCACACCAAAGGGTGAGAGCGGCAGGTCGTCGAACACATTCTGCCCGTCGTGCAGATACAGCACCGGATAGCGACGCGTTGGATCGGCATCGTAGTCGGGCGGCAGGCAGACGATCACGTCGTGCGGCTGCGGCAGAAACCGCGAGCGCAGTTCCTGAAAGTGCAGCAGCGAGCCGACGGGCACCGCCGTGGGCGGCGCAAGATCCTGCGGCGCAGGCAGACCGGCATGGAACATCCCGAATGCTAACCGGCACCGGGTGCACGACCAATCGGCATCCGGCCGCCGGCCATCGGCAATCGTGACCGAACGGGGACAGAATCGCGGTCCACCCGGTATGCCAACGCAACGCGTCAGCATCAGGCTACAGCATGACACGCACGACGCGCTCCGCCCCGCCCGCCATCACGCGGCTGGCCCTGTTCACCGACACCTGGATGCCGCAGGTCAACGGCGTGGCCCGCACGCTCGAGCGACTGGTGAGCGAGTGTCACCGGCGCGGCATTGCCACCATGGTGGTCACACCCGACGACGGCTCGGCCGAGCCATCTGACGCGCCTTACCAGACAGCACGTTGGCCGGCGCGTCCCTTCTGGGCCTACCCGCAGTTGCACATGGCCACACCCTCCACCGCCCGGGCCCGGGCGCTGCTGGAAGACTTCCGGCCCGACCTCGTGCATGTCGCCACGCCGTTTGGTGTGGGCCTCTCGGGCCGTCAGGCGGCGCGCGCGCTCGACCTGCCGCTGGTGAGCTCATACCACACACACTTCACGGCCTATCTGCGGCACTATCGCCTGCAGCATCTCGATGCCGTGGCCTGGCCCTTCCTGCGCTGGTTTCACAACGGCGGCCGCGCCACCTTTGCGCCCACACAGCACGTGGCCGACCAGCTCAGCGCGCAGGGATTCCGCGGCGCAGCGGTCTGGAGTCGTGGCATCGATACCACGCGCTTCCATCCGGGACGGCGCTCACTGGAGCGACGTCGCGCGCTTGGCGTTCCCGATGATGCCCTGCTCTGCTGCTACGTCGGTCGCCTTGCACCGGAAAAGGGCATCGACGTGGCCATCGAGGCGCTGCGTCCCTTGCTGGCCGCGCATCCCGATCGCCTGCGCTTCCTGCTCGTTGGCGATGGACCGGCCGAAGCGCGTCTCCGCGCCTCGGCGCCGGCAGGTGTGCTGTTTGCCGGACGACAGGAAGGCGCGGCACTCGCCGAGTGCTACGCGTCGTCGGATGTGTTTGTGTTTCCCTCGGTCACCGAGACCTTCGGCAACGTGGTGCTCGAGGCCATGGCCTCGGGACTTTGCGTGGTATCGCACCACGAAGGTCCCACGCATGAGTTCGCGCATCGCGGCACGGCGTATCCTGTGGACGTGACATCAGCCAAGGCGCTCCGCCACGCCGTGCTCAACCTCATGCGGGACCCGACACGGCGCGCGACGCTGGCCGCCGCAGCGCTGCAGGAAGCGCAGCGCCGCGACTGGCCCTCCGTGTGGGACCGACTCTTTGCCGACTACACTCGCGTACTGCAGCAGCTTCACACGTCACGTCAGGCGCTGCCCCACGCGGCCTGATGCGACCCGATGCGAGCTGATGTGACATGCGCGCCGTCGCCGGCACAGACCGCCGCGGCGGTGAGCCAGTTCAGCCCACCAGATCGCCGGGCCGCTCACCTCGCACAAAGGCATCCACGTTGGCCAGCGCGCGCATGCCCATGTTCGTGCGCGTCTCGATGGTCGCACTGCCCAGATGCGGCAGCAGCACCACCTGCTCCATGTCCTTGAGTTCCGCCGTTACACTGGGCTCGAACTCGTACACATCGAGCCCCGCCCCGGCGATACGCTGCTCCTTGAGCGCGGTCACCAGCGCCGCCTCGTGCACCACGTCGCCGCGCGCCGTGTTCACCAGATACGCGTGCGGCGGCATGAGTGCCAAGGTCTCGGCATTCATGAGATGCCGGGTTTCCGGTGTGGCCGGACAATGCAGCGACACCACATCACTGCGCTGCAGCAGCTCCTCCAGCGTGGCCGCCCGTTCGGCACTGGCCGGACCCGCCGTGGCCGGATCGTCGATGCGCGGATCACGCGGCGCATGCCAGAGGATGTGCATGCCGAAGGCCTCGTGCGCAATGCGCGCCACCGCGCGGCCAATGCGGCCGTAGCCCACAATGCCCAGCGTCTTGCCACGCAGTGTGCGGCCCAGCATGAAGGTGGGACGCAGTCCGCTCCACGCGCCGCTGCGCAGATGCCGTTCGCCTTCGCCCAGACGGCGCATGGTCATGAGGATGAGCGCGATGGCCACATCCGCCGTGTCATCCGTTACCACATCGGGCGTGTTGGTGACGGTAATGCCCGCGCGCCGCGCCGATTCGAGCGCGATGTGATTCACACCCACTCCCACATTCGCGAGCAGCTTCGTGCGAATGCTGGTGGTGTCGAAGATCCCCGGGTGCCACTTGTCCGTAACCGTGGTGATGACCACGTCGGCCTGCTGCAGCACCTGCGCCATCTGCTCGGCCGTGAGCGCGACGTCCGTGCGATTGAAGAGCGCGTCATAGCGCGCCGCCACCGCGGCCTCCACGGCCTCCGGCATCTTGCGTGTGACCACCACGCGCAACGAGCGAGTGTCCGCGCTCATGCCGTCACCCGCCATTCGGCCAGCGCCGCACCCACACCCTTGCCAAGCGGCACCTCAATGCCCGCGTCGCACAGCGCCATCTCGACCCCGGCCAGCGCGCCGGCCAGCGTGAGCGCGTTCATGTCGCCCAGATGACCAATGCGGAACACCTTGCCCGCCAGTTCCGCGAGCCCTGAGCCCAGCGCTATGTCATAGCGCGTGAACGCCAGGTCGATGACCCGCCGCGCGTCCTGCCCCTCGGGCACCAGCACGGCCGTGAGCGAGTTGCTGGCAATCTCGGGGCGCCTGGCACAGCTGCGAAGTCCCCAGGCGTGCACGGCGGCGCGCACACCCGACGCGAGCCGCGCATGCCGCGCCGCCACGTTGTCCATGCCTTCGTCCAGCAGCATCGTGAGCGCCTCGTCGAGTCCGTACAGCAGTGACAGCGCCGGCGTGCTGGGGAAGTAGCCCTGCGCGTTGTTGGCGCGCATGGCGCGGATATCGAAGTACGCGCGCGGCATCGTGCACTGATCCACACGCGCGAGTGCTTTCTCACTCAGGTACAGAATGCCAAGGCCAGCGGGCAACATGAAGCCCTTCTGGGAACCGGTGATGGCCGCGTCCACACCCCAGCGATCGAACTGGAAGTCGAGACTGGCAATGGAACTCACGCCGTCCACCAGCAGCAGCGCCGGATGCCCGGCGCGATCCATCGCCGCACGCACCGCCTCAACATTGCAGGTCACACCGGTGGCGGTTTCGTTGTGCACCAGCAGCACCGCCTGGATCTCGTGGCCGCGATCAGCCACCAGGGCCGCTTCGATGCGCGCCGGATCGGCGGCCTCGCCCCACGGCTCCTCCAGCACATCCACCTGATAGCCCAGGTTGCGGGCCGTCTGAATGAACAGGTGCGAGAACTGGCCGAAGCGCGGCGCCAGCAGACGGCCGCCCGGATTGATCGTGTTCACCAGCGCCGCTTCCCACATGGCCGAGCCGGTGGCGGGAAACACGAAGGCCTCGCCTCGCGTCTGATGCACGACCTGCGGCAGTCGCGACAGAATGGAGCGCGTGAAGGCCGGAAAGGTCGAAGACCGATGGTCCTCCATCTGGCGATGCATCGCCCGCTGGAGACGGTCGGGAACGGGCGTCGGCCCGGGAATCTGCAGGAAGTGGCGGCCGGCCATGCGAGGTGGGAGAGGTCGAAACGAAGAATGAATCAGGCGGGGAGACTGCCGAGGGCACTGCTCAGGCTACGTGCTCGGCCTCGGCAGTGCTGGCGGACACGTGTGGAGTGGTCGGCGCGTCCTCATCAATCTGCGGCTCGGCGTCTTCTGCATCCCGATCGGCATCAGCAGCATCGTCACTGCCGGGATCGAGCACACGAATGAGGCGACGACAAAGGCGCGTGAGGCGGGTCTTCTGCTCACCGCTCAATTCGCGCATGAGCCCCAAGATGGCCTCGGTGCGTACGGGGCCAACGTCGGCCAGCAGCACGTGGCCGGCCTCCGTGAGATACACCGAGATGAAGCGACGATCTACCGCATGACGCTCGCGGCGCACGAGACCACGGCCCTCGAGCGCGTCGATGATGGCCGTCATCTGTGCCTTGCTGCGCCCGAGCGCCTCGGCCAGCTCCTGCTGGTGCACCGGGCCACGCTGCTGCAGCGTCTCCAGCACCCCGAACTGCGAGGCCGAAAGGCCGAAGGCGTGCGTCGCCGCCTCGACATGGGTAGCCGACAGAGCGGCCACACGTTGCAGCGCCCCGTAGGCGTCGAGCGCTCGGCGGCGTTTCTTGTCACCCTTGCTCATGGGCCCGGGATTGCGAGTGGAGGAGTCAGGCGCGCAACAGGCCGGCGTGGCGCGCGGCCACGCGTTCGGCCAGCACCGACGCCACGGCCATGATCGTTTCCTGTGGATTGACGCCAAGCGCCGTCGGCAGCACGGAACCATCGGTAATGTACACACCACGCACCCCATGCCGCTCTCCATCGGGTGTCGTAGCCGAGGTGTGACGTGCCACGCCCATGCGACAGGTCCCGTTGACATGCGCGGAGAAGAGCGCCAGCCCATTGGGGTGCACCCCGCCCGCGAGCATGGCAACGTCCCGTTCATGCCGCACCACGCGTGGCTCGCTGTGCATGCTGCCCACTTCCCGCGCCCCGGCCGCGAGATGCAGGCGGGCCATGGCCTGAATTGACGCCGACACCCGTGCCGCGTCTTCCGTGCTCAGACGGTAGCGGATGGATCGCGCGCCGCGTCGGTTCACCGACACCTGTCCACTCGACTGGGTATGGCGAGCCCCATCCCGCGTCAGCCCGATGGTCACACCAAGATGACGATACCGGGCCATGCAGCGGGCATGCGCGTCACCGAATCCGGGCAGAGCCGCGGCCGTGAAGCTGGGCAACATCGGCGGTGTTTCGATCCAGAAGCCGTAGTTGCTGTCCTGCCACTGCAGGAACTCATCGCAGACCGTGCTGAGCGGAATGCCGGCGCTGGCCACGATCTCCTCGTCGTAGTGCGCGTACACCGCCGTGGTGGGATGGAGACGCAGCCACTGCCCCACGGCGTCGCCGCCCAGCCCGGACTGCTGCAGCAGCACCGGTGTCTCGACGGCGCCGGCGGCACAGAGCACCAGCGGCGCTTCAATGTGCAGCGTGCTCACCTGCCCGTTGGCGTGACGTCGGGTGGCCACCACCCGCTTGAGCGGCGGCGTGCCCTGCTGCATGGGGCCTCGGTCACGCTCCAGCACCTCGATGCGCAGCGCACGCGTGGCCGTGAACAGGGTGGCGCCGGCGGCGAGCGCACGCGGGACATACGTGACATCGACGGATTGCTTGGCCCCATGGCGACAGCCAATGCCGCAACTGCCGCAGCGCTGACAGCCGACCACGTTCAGGTGCCCGGCGCGGGCACGCCAGCCCAAGGCGCCGGCGCCCGCCAGCAGTTTTGCGTTATTGGCCGAGTGCGCCGTGTCCGGCACCAGGCTCGCATGCACCTCACGTTCGATGCGTTCGAACACCGGAGCCATGTCCGACGGGCTCATGCCACTGATGCCATGATGCGCCGCCCACTCCGCCAGCACGAAGTCGGGCGTGCGCAGCATGATCATCCAATTCACCAGCGTGGACCCGCCCACCGCCTCACCCTGCACCAGCGAAATGGCCGCATCATCGGTGCTGCGCAGGCCACCGTCGGCGTAGAGCCGCTCGATCTGCCGCGCCTCGTTGTCGTCAAAGTCGCTGGCACGGTGCCAGTGCCCCGCTTCGAGCATGATCACGCGATAGCCCGCCTCGGCCAGACGCGCCGCGGCCACCGCGCCGCCGGCGCCGGTGCCGATGACCACCACGTCGGCCGCCACGCGACCCGTGGGTGTGGACGGGTCCACGTCGAAGCGCTCGGGCATGGGACTCCAGGCGCCGCGCTCCCCCGCTCGGGGGCTGCCCACCGGCTCGTGCTCGCGCGGGACCATTTCGGGTCCCGCGAATCCGATGGCCCGTGACACCACCGGGTCGGCGTAGTGC
>JACVCT010000337.1:0-2733 GCA_016741895.1 Gemmatimonadaceae bacterium
GCCAGAGCGGGCACCCGATGTCGCCGTACTACGAGGGCACGTACGGCGAGTGGGCGCGCGGCGCGCCCGCGCCGTTCCTGCCGGGCGAGCCGGAGCACACGCTGACGCTCACGCGGTAGAGCGCGGCCCCGGGCCTCCGCGGCGTCCGGCCGGCGCGCCCGGCACGCGTCCGTGTGGAAACTGCGGCCGTCCCCACGCTGGATCTCCGCATGACCCGCTTCACCGGCACCGACCGCTACATCGCGACCGACGACCTGATGACGGCCGTGAACGCCGCCGTCACGCTGCAGCGCCCGCTGCTGATCAAGGGGGAGCCCGGCACCGGCAAGACGCAGCTCGCCCAGGAGATCGCGACCGCGCTGTCGCGGCCGATCTACGAATGGCACATCAAGAGCACGACGAAGGCGCAGCAGGGACTGTACGAATACGACGCGGTCTCGCGCCTGCGCGACTCGCAGCTCGGCGACGCGCGCGCGAACGACGTGCTGCCGATCTCGATCGCACCGGAGCACCGCGTGCGCGTGCTCGCGGTCGAGCGGGACTACCTCGCGCGCGTGCGCGCGATCCCTGCGGGCGAGCTGTACGGACAGGATCGCCTGACGTGGGACATCTTCGTGCGCGCGCGCGAGCAGGAGCTCGGCTTCGAGCGGGTCTACGTGCTCGGCCCGCCGCGCTCGGACACACCGCCCCCCGCGACCTTCCCCCGCTTCCCCGCCCTGCCCGCCCCCTCCCCCGCGCCGGCCGCGGGATCTGACGCGCCGTCGGCACCCGCAGACCGGCCCGCCGCACCAACCAGCTCGACCGGTCGCGCCGTTTCTCCGCTGGGGCAGGCCGCCCGCACGACACTCGACAGTCTCACCAAGGCGCTCGATCCCGGCAGTGCCAACGACGACGATGCGCGCGCGGCCATTCCCGCCCTGCGCAGCGTGTTGCAGCGCCTGCCGACGCCGGAAGACAGTACCTGGGCGTATATCCGCATTGCCGAAGCGCACCTGCTGCTGGACGAGGTGCGGCCGGCCTGCACCGCGTTGCGCAGTGCGCGCGGCACGGCGCGCACCATGAATCAGGCCGACATCATCACGCGCTACAGCGGGCAACTGGGTTGCGCGCAGTAGCGATCGCGGCGTTGATCACATGACAACGGGCCCGATGCGCTTGGCATCGGGCCCGTTTGTCGTTCTGACATCGTACGCGCCTACTTGGTCACCTGCGCCACGCAGCTCATGCGTCCCAACCAGCCGCGCGTGAGCACGTTCGACGCTTCACGGCGAATGGCCTCGAAGCTCACGCGCACCGGTTCAGCGTCCTTGCCGGTGGCGTTCCAGGTCACGCTCGACCCTTCGAACTGATCGGCGGCCGCCACCAGACGGAAGATGGCCCAGTCCCCACCACCCTGCCGCACCGTGATGGGCTTGTTCTTCTTGAACTGCGCCTGCAGCTGTGCATCGCGCCCGTTCGTGGCCGGCCACACCACTTCATTCTTGAAGGAACGCTTGTCGAAGCGCGCCTCCTTGCCGTGGTTGCGCAGAATGAGCAGTGGCGTGTTGTCGGTGATCACGCCGCTCGCCAGCCAGCGCACCTGCGGTGCACTCGGGTCTTCCGCGAACAGCGCTGCCGACACTTCGGCCGCGCGATTGAAGAAGTCCACGAAGCTCTTCGACAGCTCCAGCTTGCCGCCCGTCTTGGCCACCCAGGCATTGCCCTGCTTTTCAAGGTAGGGCTGCAGCCGCTCCTGCTGGAACACCCACAACTCGCCCTCGCCGGGCGCAAGAATGGCCTTCACATCCGCGAGGCTCGCATCGGCGGTGGCAGACGGATTGAACGGGAAGCGGCCGGTGAGCTGATCCACGCGCGCGCAGAAGGCACGACCCCGCTCGTTCAGGATCGCCGCTTCCGCGGCTGCACCGCCGCCGCCACCGCCACCGCCACCTCCTCCCGCGGCAGGCGCGGGCGCCGCGGCCACCACACGACGCGACGGTGGGCGCTGACTCGCCGCGGTCTTGAGCACCGCTTCCGCGCCCGTGATGGGTGCGAGCAGCAACTGCTCCACCGGTGACGCCAGCGCGCCACCCACGCTGCTCACGTCGAAGTTCTGCGACACGCGCTTGGCTGCCACGCGCGCCTTGGTCACGTCGCCCGCCGCCATCTGCGCCGCCTGCACCAGCGCCTGCGTGCTCGGCGTGTCCGTGGCGGGTGGCATGTTGGCCACCTGCAGCAGCGCGCCCTGCAGACCGAGCAGACCATCCATGTAGGGCTGATTCTTCTCCGACACGAACTTGTCGGTGATCTCGGGCGGCGTCACGGCATGCACCGGCTGAAACGCCACGCGCATCTGCGAGTCCACCGCCGTGTTCACCGCCACCGTGCGCAGCACCTGCAGCATGGGCGACTGCACACCGGCCAACTTGTCGAGTCGCTCAGCGGCATCCTTCACCGTGGACGGACGCACCACCGTGGTGGCCTGCACCACCTGACGCCAGGTGCGCTCGTAGTCCTCGCGATACCGCAGCCGCAGCGAGCTCACCACCGAATCACGATCCAGTGAACGCGCGGCCGTCGCATCCCCCACCACCCAGGTCTCACCCTGGATGTAGCGCCCGGCATTGCGGAAGGCGCCGCTCATGACCGTCGCGCCGGCCGCCGGGAAGGCGCCCGCCCCTTCCGCCGAGTGTGTTCGCACCCCGGCCTCCCGTGTAAACCTGATTGACGCCACCTGACTCTTGTCCGCGACCA
>JACVCT010000337.1:2743-3946 GCA_016741895.1 Gemmatimonadaceae bacterium
CCCCCCCCCCCGGCCCCCCCCGGGAAGGCGGCGGCGGCGTTGGGGAAGGCCTCGCTCAGGAACCCCCCGCCGGCCGCGGAGAAGCCCCCCCGCCACTTCCGCGGTGGTCGTCAGCACGCCGGGCTCCTGTGGAATCTTGATGGACGGCACCTGCTTGTTGGCCGCGCCCAGCATGTTCACATAGATCTGCTCGGCACCGGTGAAGCGCGAGAGAAAATCCCGCGCGTGCGCCACCACCGCCGCGTCTGCGGCGCGCGGATACGGATTGGTCACCGGCAACGTGGTGGCGTAGTAGCGGAACTGGCGATCGGCCAGCTCCGTCACGCGCGCATCGGTCTCGAGTCCGCGCTGCCAGCTGCGCAGCAGCACCGGCGCCAGAAAATCCGCCGTGCTGCTGTCGGCCGTCGTGGTGGTGATGAGATAGGCCTTGAGCCAGCCGTACGTGGTGGCGTAGTCATTGTTGGCCGTGGGCAGATCCGGCAGCGCCTTGAGCGAGTCGTTGAGCGCCGTCCAGGCATCGGCAAAGAGCTGCTTGCGGAAGCCATCGAACCACACCGGCCGCGCGGCATCCACCAGCGCCGCGCCCCGCCAGAGCCCGAAGCGGAGGCGCAGCGGCGGCCCCGCACTGTCGAACTGCTGCACCGTGTCCATCAGCGCACGCAACGCATCGAGACGCGTCAGCGCTTCTTCGCTGGGAAAGGCCACCGTGCCGGGCGCGGACTGCACGGTGGGCAGCGCCGCCACACCGGCCGCGGCCTCCTGCACACGGCCCTGCAGGCCGCGATTGCCCAGCCACGACGTCGTCACACCGGCCAGCAGCAGCAGCGTGGCCGCCATGGCTGCCCCAAGCATCACCCGGCGCGTGCGCTGCACGCGCACGCCGCCGCGCGCCACTGAGGCCGCGCCACCATCCGCCATCACCACATCACGCAGCAGCCGATCGAGGAACACCCACTCCGGCACCTTGCGCGCGCTGGCGGCGGTCTGGGCCGCCGGGGCGGCCGCGGCCATCACGGGCTGACGGAAGATGCCCGTGGCGTCGGATGCGGAGGGCATGGACGCGGCCGCAGCGGCGGGGGCCGACGGCGCCACATCGCGCCCAAGCACCGGACCCGCGCCCCTGGAAAAAAAGACCCGCAACACCGGGCCCGAACCCCTCCCCGGGGGGCGGGCCAAACCGCACAGGAAGGTCGCCACCCCCGC
>JACVCT010000338.1 GCA_016741895.1 Gemmatimonadaceae bacterium
CGGCATCACCGCGCTCGGTGCAACCGGACGCGGCGTCGTAAAGCGGAAGTTGCGGGGGGACGCGGCCATGGCGGAATCGAGGTGCCGCATGGCCCGCGCCATCGAGTCGGCAAAAATGCGCCCCACTTCCGCCATGATGAGGGCACGGTCGATCTCCGTCACCCCATCGATGGTGCGCACGTACACCCGCGCGCTGCTGCCGCCGCCCGTTGCGCCCAGGCTACCGGTGGCGCCAAGCGGAAGGCCGATGGTGTCGGCAGAGGCGATGGCGCGCTCACCGCTGGTCGTGCTGCTGCGGCGCGGGGCACTGGTGCCCCCCGCCACCGCCGGCGGCTGCACCTGCGCTGGCGTTGCGGCCCGTTCGTCCTGCTGGCGCTTTCGCACCGCCTCGGCAATGGCCAGCGATTCGGCGCGCGTGATCACGAGTGGCAGCGTGAGCGACGGCGCCGCATCTCCCATGGCGCGGAAGACCGGGGCGCTGCTGTCGCCTGACAGAGCGGAATCGCCGTCATTTCCCACCGCGACATCCATGCGCCGGGCACCGGCTCCCGGCCCGATGTCGCGTGCGCGCAGGGAGTCGGTGGCGCGACCGCGTGCCGCCGAGCTTTCGCGCGAAAACTGCCAGGGGCGCGCCGTCATGGCCCAGAGTGCGGCGGCGGTGCCGAGCGTGCCAACGGTGAGCCACAGCGCCGTCCGGCGCGGGCGACGAGGCGGCGCCATCACGGCCCCCGACATGGGCGGCAGCGCCTCGAGCTCCGCCAGCAGGGCAGTGGCCGTGGCCGGCCGCTTGCCCGCGTCCTTTTCGAGGCAGTGCATGATGAGTGCCGACAGCGACTCGGGAATATCGCTGAAGGTGCGGTGCGGTGGCTCGGGCATCTGCGTGAGCTGCGCGGCCAGCGTGGCCTGGGGCGAGGTGCCGGCAAACGGCCCCTTGCCGGTGAGCAGCTCATAGGCCAGCAGACCCACCGCGTAGAGATCCACCCGATGATCGGCGGCGGGGTCGGCCGCCAGTTGCTCGGGCGCCATGTACGCCGGCGTGCCGATGGCCATGCCCGTGGTGGTGCCGCCGTGCACGGGAATGGCGGCGCTGAGCGCCTTGGCCACGCCGAAGTCGGTGACCAACGCATGCATGCCCGAGGTGAGGATGTTGTCGGGCTTGATGTCGCGATGCACCACGCCGCGCGCATGGGCATAGGCCAGGGCGTCCACGACGTCGTGCAGGATGCGCACCACATCACGCGCCGAAAGCCGCTCCTGCCGGCTGAGGGTGCCGCGCAGCGACTCGCCCTCGATGTAGGGCATGGAGAACCAGAGCAGGCCCCGGTCGTCGCCCGCCGAGAGCAGGGGCACGATGTGCGGGTGCTGCAGCTGTGCGGCGAGCTGGATCTCCCGGCGGAAGCGCTCGACGTTCACCCCGGCGGCGAGCTCGGGGGGCAGCACCTTGATGACCACACGCCGCTGCAGGGCCCGTTCGGTGGCCACGAAGACGCGGGACATGCCGGCGCCACCGAGCTCCCGTTCGATCTGGAAGTCGGGGTCGAGTGCCTGTTGGAGTCGGGCCTGAAAATCGCTCACGGATGTCGGGACCAGCGGTGAATCGGGAAACGGAACCATTGGCACGATATGGCGTCCAAACGAAACGGGCCATAACATAGCGCCCGACAACCCGCCGTCTTGTCCCTCACGGCTCGGCGCCCTTGCCGAGAGTGAGACACCGCAGCTCCCCCGAATGATGCATCAGGAGTCAGCCATGCGTGTGATCCACCCCCTCTGGCGCTCTACGTTCTGCACGGCCTCTGTGATTCGCTCATCGGGGGACGTGGCCCAAACGGGAGGCGTTAAGGGTCCGGCCCGCGGCGCGGCCCTTTGGTCTGGTGCCGGTCCGCTGGCCGCACTGGTCCTGCTGGGCGCCTGTGCGTCGGGCGGTGGCAGCGGCGCGTCGGCCGCCCGCCCCGATGACATGGGCGGGACCCGGGTGCAGACGGCGGTTCTGCAGGGCATGTCGGGCACGGCGACCGGCGTCAACATGGTGTCCAATACCTCGGTCAATCGCCTGGTGGTGACAGCCGCGCCGGACGCCACCTTCCAGGCGCTCGCGGCGGCCTACGGCACGCTCAAGATCCCGGTCACCGACCTCAATCAGGCAGCCCGCACGGTGGCCAACCAAGCCTTCCGGGTGCGGCGGCGTATTGGGGACCTGCCCACCATGCGGGCCGTGGACTGTGGCGGCGACAGCGGCATGCCCAATGCGGAGACCTATCAGCTCACGCTCACCATCCAGTCGCGGGTGCTGCCCGGGGACGCACCCGGCACCAGCGTGATTGAAAGCACCGTGGAGGGCACGGGACGGAATCCCACCACCTCCGCCTCCAGCGACGTGCGCTGCAGCTCCATCGGGGGGCTGGAAAAGCGGATCGGCGAGCTGGTCAAGGCCAGTCTGGCCGGCAGCAAGTAGCAGGGCCCGGTCAGGCCGGGGGCTCTGCCCGATGCCGGGGCCGCTGCCCCGGGGGCCGAGGCCGGGCTCCTGGGATCGGAAATGCCCGGGGAGCGGTTGACCCGCCCTCCAGTCCTGCCTAAGCTTAGGGTTCTGTTCCGTGCCGCCTCGCATTCGGACGTCTGTTTGTTGGCGAGGCGATCCACGTAGAAGTCGGAGTACGAACTTCCCATCGGCCTGTGCCGGTGGGCCACCAGACCCTGATGCCTACGATCAACCAGCTGGTCCGCCGCGCCCGAAAGGACGTGGTGGAGAAGTCCAAGGCGCCCGCGCTCAAGAGCAATCCGTTCAAGCGTGGCGTGTGCACCCGCGTCTATACCACGACGCCCAAGAAGCCCAACTCGGCGCTGCGCAAGGTTGCGCGTGTTCGTCTCACGAACCAGCTCGAGGTCACCGCGTACATTCCCGGTGAAGGCCACAACCTGCAGGAACACTCGATCGTGCTCGTGCGCGGCGGCCGTGTGAAGGACCTGCCGGGCGTGCGTTACCACATCGTCCGCGGCACGCTCGACGCTTCCGGCGTCAACGGCCGCAACCAGAGCCGTTCGAAGTACGGCACCAAGCGCCCCAAGCCGGGCCAGGCCGCTGCGGGAGGTAAGAAGAAGTGAGCCGTCGCAAGAGTGCCGTGAAGCGCGTCGTGTTGCCTGATGCGCGCTATGACAGCCAGACTGTCTCGAAGTTCATCAACAACCTGATGACGCAGGGCAAGAAGTCCACCGCCGAAGGCATCTTCTACAGCGCGATGGACATCGTCGAAGCCAAGACCAGCCAGCCGGGTGTGGGCGTGTTCAAGCAGGCGCTCAACAACCTCAAGCCGGTCATCGAGGTCAAGAGCCGCCGCGTCGGTGGTGCCACCTACCAGGTGCCGGTGGAAGTCCGTCAGGACCGCCGTACGGCGCTGGCCATGCGCTGGCTCATCTCGTACTCGCGGGATCGCAACGAGAAGAGCATGCCCGAGAAGCTCGCGGCCGAAGTGCTGGCGGCTGCGCGTGGCGAAGGCAACGCCATCAAGAAGAAGGAAGACACGCACCGCATGGCCGAGGCCAACAAGGCCTTCGCGCACTATCGCTGGTAAGGTCTTTCTGCTCGGCGCATACACAACGGGGCCCCGGACTCAGTCCGGGGCCCCGTTGTGTATGCGGCAATGATCCGAGCTAGGCCACGGTCAGTCCGTTCTCACTGGCCATGACCGCGCCGTAGATGGTGGCGCCGGGCAGGAGGCGCACAACCGGTGCCGTGACCGTCGTGGGCTTGGTGCTGCTGCCCACCACGACCGCTTCCACCACGATGGCCTCTTCGGAGATGATGGGGCCCGAGACACGCGCGCCACGCTCGAGCGTGATGCGCGTGCGCGCCGACAGTAGGCCCGTCACCCCTCCCCCGCGCGCCCCGCTGAGTTCGTCGGTGCCACTGCCGGGACCCGGTCACCCCTGCGCCCCTTTCAC
>JACVCT010000339.1 GCA_016741895.1 Gemmatimonadaceae bacterium
CGCGCGGCCTGCTTGGCCTCGTTCAGCAATTGGTCGGCGGTCCGCGAGGCGGAGTTCACCAGACGATCGACATCACTGGCGCGCGGGGCGCGCTGCTTGGTGAACCACCACCAGCCCGCGCCGGCCAGCAGCAACACGGGCAGACTGGGCAGCGCAAAGCGCGGCAGACGGAAGCTGCGGCGCGGCACCTGCACGTCCACACGCGGTGTCGCCGCCGGCGTGGGCTTGGCTTTCGCGGCCGGTGATGATGCAGGTCGTGACGCGGCGGGTGTGGGCTTTCCCGCCTTGTTGCTTCGGCGCGCCTTCTCGATTTCGTCGCGATCGAGGGTGTGAATGGCCCGCGCGGCGCCCGGGGTGTCGACCTTTTCGAGGACGGACTCGGCGGGAGCGGACGGTGTGGGGCGTAGCGGCACGGCGGGCGCGGCCACCACCGGCGTCACGATGGCGGCTTCAAAGGCCTTGGCGAGCGCACCGGCAGAGGCCGTGCGCTTGGCGGGATCCTTGTCGAGCGCCTGATCGAACACCTGCTGAAGCGCCGCCGGCCAGCGCACGTCGTTCTTGACCGTAATCAGCGGACGCGGCGTGGACACGAGCCGCGCGGTCATGCCGCGGTCGGGGGTGTTGGTGTCGAACGGCATGTCGAGCGTGAGGCACTGATAGGCCACGAGGGCGAGTGCGTACACGTCGCTGCGATGATCGATGTCGCTGCCGAGCAACTGCTCGGGACTCATGAACTCCGGCGTGCCGACGACAAAGCCGGTGCGGGTGAGCCCTGATTCCTTTTCGTTGCTGCCGATGGCCTTGGCGATGCCGAAGTCTACGACCTTGCAGCGATCGCTGCCGTCCGCGTCATCCACGGTGACGAGGATGTTGTCGGGCTTG
Organism: Gemmatimonadaceae bacterium; assembly: GCA_016741895.1. Lineage (GTDB taxonomy): Bacteria > Gemmatimonadota > Gemmatimonadetes > Gemmatimonadales > Gemmatimonadaceae > Gemmatimonas. The sequence continues at coordinate 883 of JACVCT010000339.1, forward strand.
AGGTCGCGGTGCACGATGCCGAGGCGATGCGCGGCATCGAGGCCGTCGGCCACCTGACGGATGATTCGTGCGGTGCGCTCGAGTGAGAGCGGTCCGGACTTGGCGAGCAGATTCTTGAGCGTGTCCCCGCTGACATACTCCATGGCCAGATACACCAGACCATCGCCCGTCTCGCCGAAGTCGAAGACGCGCGCCACGCGCTCGTGTTCAATGCGACTGGCGTTGGCGGCCTCGCGATTGAAGCGCGCCACCGACGCCGGATCCTTGAGCAGCTCGGGCCGCAGCACCTTGATGGCGGCCTGGAGTGGCAGGCGCACATGGCGGGCGAGGTAGACCTTGCCCATGCCCCCCTCACCGAGCAGGTCGGTGACGAGGTAGCGATCGGCCACCACAGAGCCGATCAGATCGCCTTCAGGATCTGCCGCGCGCAGCGTGGAGCCGTCGGCGGGACAGAAGATGTTGGAATCGGCGTAGCTGGTCCCGCAAACGGGGCAGACTTTGGGCATGCTGGGGAAAAGCGGTATGTTCCGGGGAATCACCCACCGGAGAATATGCTGATGACCGTCTCTCTGCTGTCCCGCCGGATGCGTCGGGCCCTGATGGCGCCCCTGACGCGGACGTTGGGCCTGTCCCAGTTGGGCCTGTCCCTACTGACCGTAGCTGCAACAGCGGGTGTCGTGTCGGCCCAGGGAACCGGCGGCAAGCCGACCGTGGCCGTGATGTACTTCACCAACGGTGCCTTGGCGAACAATGCCGATTATGCGCCGCTGAGCAAGGGGTTGGCGGAAATGCTCATCACCGAGCTGGCTGCCAATACAAATATCCGGGTGGTGGAGCGTGACCGTCTGCAGGCACTGCTCGAGGAGCAGAATCTTGGCGCGAGCGGGCGGGTGGAAAAGGAAACGGCCGCCAAGATCGGCAAGACGCTCGGGGCCTTGCACATGCTGATGGGCAGCTTCGTCATCGACCCCAAGGAGCGCATGCGCATGGACGTGCGGGCGATCAACACCGAGACGTCGGAGTTGGAGTACGCGGCGACGGTGTCGGGCAAGGCCGACAACATGCTGGAACTGCTGGCTCAGCTGGGGGCCAAGCTCAACGCGGGGCTCAAGTTGCCCGCCGTGCCGGCTGGCGTGCAGGAAGGCGCGGCCGTGGGCGCCAAGGGACCGAACCAGCTCAAGTCGATGATGCTGCTGAGCCGCGCGCTCGAGCAGCAGGATCGCAAGAACAACACGCAGGCCATCGCGCTGTACAAGGAATCGCTGGCGGCCAATCCGGACAACGCGCGCGCCAAGACCCTGCTGGCCAGTCTCGAGCGCGGCACGAAGGACTGAACGCCACGCTGCCGTTCCCGACAGCAGGTTTGGGCACAAAGACAAACGGGGGTGATCCACTCGGATCACCCCCGTTGTCGTTGCCCTGATTGCAGCTGTCAGCGTCTCATGACCTGCAGGTCATGTCCCCTTGCGCACCTTGGCCCGCACGGCCGACGGGGCAAAGAACGACGCGCTGACGGTCGCGGGGCTGGTGATTCCCGAGACGGAGGCATCGTTGCAGGGGCTGGAGCTGTTCGCACAGATGGTGCCGCTGCCGAAGGCGCCCACCGCGCTGCCGAATGGCGAGAGAAACACCTGGAAGCCCTGCCCACTTGGCACCGACAGATTGCAGGTGGTCGTTGGACTGGCCTCACCCTGAGCCCGTGAGCAGGTCTGGGTGAAGTTGCTGCCGGAGATGGCCAGGATTCCTCCCTCCGGCCCGGACAGCGTCACCGTCACCGCCACCGCCGGTGCCGGAATGAAGCGGGCCGTGACGCCGACGTTGCCGGTTGCCGTGATGGTGCAGGAGGTGCTCGAACCGAACGAGGAGCAGGCGCCGCCCCATCCCGCGAATGTCTGCCCGCTGCCCGGCAATGCGAACAGGGTGACGACCGTCCCGCCGGGCAACGACTGCGAGCAGGTGCTGCCGCTCTGGATGTTGGTGCCGGTGAAGCTGCAGTCGATGCCGTCCGGATAGGACACCATCATCTCGTCAATGAGGATGGTGCCGGTGCCGGTGTTGTTCGACTCGGGACCGACGGTGATGAGCCCGGTGGGCGGTCCGAAGGTGGCCGTCACGCTGGCGTTCTGCGTGACGATGAAGGTGCAGGTCACCGAGCTCGAGGCGCAGGCGCCGCTGAAACCCGAGAACGTCTGGTCGACACCCGGCGAGGCCGTGAGCGTGAGGTTGCGGCTCACGTCCACCAGCGTGGAGCACTGGCGGCTGCTTTCGCCCTCGGCGAGCGTGCAGGTGAAGCCGCTGCTCGTGGACACCGACCCGAATCCGCCCTGCGAACCGGCGGCGAGGTTGAGCGTGAGCAGCACCTGGCGGCGCGTGAACACCGCGGTGACCGTGCGGGCCTGATCGACGGTGACCTGACAGAGTCCCGTGCCGCTGCAGGCGCCGGTCCAGCCACTGAAGTTGCTCTCGCCGTCCGGGATGGCGGTGAGTGTGAGCGTCGTGCCGTTGGGCACGGTGGCGCTGCAGGTTCCGCTGTTGGAGCCGTTGGCGCGCAGGCAGCTGATGACACTGCCCGCGAACACCTGACCGTCACCCGTGCCCGTGGGCACGACGGTGATGACCGCCGGCGGATCGAACTGTGCGGTCACGTTGCGCTGCGTGCCGGTGATGGGCAGGATGCAGGTCGTGCCGACCTGACCCGCGCAGTCGCCGCCCCAGCCGCGGAAGGAGTTGCCCGAGAGCGCGGCCGCCGAGAGCGAGATGCTGGTGCCCTCGTTGAAGAGCGCCGTGCAGGCGCCCTGCCCACTGGATCCCACGAGATTGCAGGAGATGCCGGCGGGCGTGGAGGTGATGATGCCGCGTCCCTCGCCCGTGCCACGCACGGACACCGTGACCGGAGCCTCGAAGCGCGCGTTCACGGTGCGGTCACCACTCATGGTGACCTGACAGGTGGTGGCGGTGCTGCCCGAGCAGGCGTCACCACTCCAACCCCGGAAGATGCCCTGGCCGGCCGGTGTGACCGACACCGTGACCCCGG
>JACVCT010000340.1 GCA_016741895.1 Gemmatimonadaceae bacterium
AGGACCTTGTTCACCGGGTCCCACGCGGCCGACCCCCGGGCCACCCCCCTCCTCCTGCTCGAACCCCCGCCGGCCGACGACCCCGACTGGGCCGCGGTGCGTGCCCGGGTGCGCCGCGCTGCGCGCTGATCTCCGAGTATTATTCCTGACATGCTACCCATCGACCTTACCGGCAAGCGGGCCCTTGTGGCCGGCGTCGCCGACGACAACGGCTTTGGCTGGGCCATTGCCAAGGCTTTCGCCGAAGCCGGCGCCACGGTATGCGTGGCCACCTGGCCGCCTGCGCTCAATATCTTTCTCAATCTGCTGGAGCGCGGCAAGCTGGACGACTCGCGCCACATGCCCGACGGGTCGCTGCTGGCCTTCGAGCGCATCTACCCGCTGGATGCCGTCTTCGACACGCTGAGTGATGCCCCCGAAGACATCCGCGAGAACAAGCGCTACAAGGATCTTGGTGATTTCTCCATCGACGGCCTCGCCGCGCGCCTGATCGCCGACTTCGGGGAGCAGCCGCTGGACATCGTGTTTCACTCGCTGGCCAACGGCCCCGAAGTCAAGAAGCCGCTGCTCGAAGTGTCGCGCAGTGGTTATCTCGCCGCCTCGAGCGCCAGCGCCTATTCGTTCGTGTCCATGGTGCAGCGCCTCGGTCCGCTCATGCGTCCGGGTGGCGCGGTGGCCTCGCTGACCTACATGGCCAGCGAACGCGCCATTCCGGGCTACGGTGGTGGCATGTCCTCGGCCAAGGCCCAGCTCGAAAGTGACACGCGGGTGCTGGCCTACGAAGCGGGCCGCAAGTGGGGACTGCGTGTGAACACCATCTCCGCCGGACCCTACGCCTCACGCGCCGCCTCGGCCATCGGCATCATCGACACCATGGTGCGTTACTGCGCCGCGAACTCGCCGCTGCCCGAAGAGCTCTCGGCGCGCGAAGTGGGCACCACCGCCGCCTTCCTCTGCAGCCCGCTGGCCAGTGGCATCACGGGCAGCACCGTGTACGTGGACAAGGGCTACCACGCCATGGGCATGGCCGTGGCGCCGCCGGATACCGCGCGCGACCCGCGCTGACCTCGCGCCCCGTCCGTGGCTTCCACCGATCGGTCCGCACCGGACCAGTCTTCGACTGAGGTTCCATCCGCGCGCGGCTTCGGCCTGCGCGCGCGCCTGTTCATCATGGTGCTGGTGGCCACGCTGCCACCCACCATCGTGGCCTGGCTGGTGGAACCGCTTCGGGCCGGTTGGAGCGGACTGGCGCTGATTGGCGCCGCGATGGCGTTTTCGTTCGGCCTCGCCTTCGTGCTGGGTGCGAGCATCGTGCAGTCGGTGGAGGCCCTCATCCACGACGCGCAGGCGCTGTCGGCCGGCATCACGGGCCATCGCTCGCAGGTGCGCTCGAGCGACGAGATCGGCCAGCTGGCCGTGGCGCTCAACCACATGGCCGACACGGTGGAGCGCCGCAATGCCGCGCTGGCCGACAACGAACGGCGCTATCGCTTTCTCTTTGACTCGAATCCGCTGCCCATGTGGGCCTGGGACGCGGAAACCACCAACATCCTCGCCGTCAACGAAGCCGCCATCGACAAGTACGGCTACGATCGGGAGACCTTTCTGGGTCTCACCATCCTCGATCTGATCGACGAGTCGGAGCGCGCGCGCTTCAGCCAGGCGCGCCTGCCCTTCCTCGAGGCCCGTCAGGCGGCCGGCACCTGGACGCATCGCACGGCCAGCGGTGAGCGCGTGGAGATGGACGTCATCACCACGTCCACACGTCGTCTGGGCCGCGCCAGCTGGTTGTCGGTGGGCATCGATGTATCGGCGCGCCGCGAGGCCGAGCGCGCGCTTGCCCGCAGTGAAGAGCAGCTGCGCCAGTCGCAGAAGCTCGAGGCCATCGGCACCTTTGCCGGCGGCATCGCGCACGACTTCAACAATCTGCTCACGGCCATGCTCGGCTACTGCGATCTGCTGCTGCCGCAGCTCGCGCCCGAGAGCGCCATTCGCCGCGACATCGCCGAAGTGCGGGCGCTGGCCATCCGCGGCACCGAGCTGTCGCAGCAGATCCTCTCCATGAGCCGCCGGCATGTGGTGCAGCCCACGGTGTTCGATCCGAACGAAGTGGTGCGCGGCATGCAGCGGCTGCTGCGCCGGGTGATCGGGGAGAACATCGCGCTCGAGAGCACGCTCGACGAGCAGGTCGGCACGGCGCGCGCCGACGTGTCGCAGCTCGAACAGGTGCTGCTCAACCTCGCGGCCAACGCACGCGATGCCATGCCCGAGGGCGGACGGCTGTCGGTGGACACGCTGGTGCTCCAGCCATTCGACGTGCGCCGTCTCAACCTCGACCCCATGCAGGACTGGCTCTGCATCCGGGTGCGCGACACCGGCATCGGCATGAGCGAGGAGGTGCAGGCGCACATCTTCGAGCCCTTCTTCACCACCAAGGATGAGGGCAAGGGCTCAGGGCTCGGCCTGGCGCTGGCGTACAGCATGATCGATCAGGCCGGCGGCGAGATTCGCGTCGACTCCGCGCCCGGTGAAGGCACCACGATGTATCTGCTGCTGCCGCGTCTTGGCGACGCGGTGGTGAGCATGCCGCCGGTGGAGGAGTTCCCCGAGCAACTGGCCGGAACCGAAACCGTGCTGCTGGTGGAAGACGAGGACACGGTGCGCAGTGTGGCCGCCGCCGCCCTCGAGCGCCGCGGTTATCGTGTGCTGGTGGCCGATCATGGCGAAGCCGCCATTGCCATTGCCCGCGAGTATCCCGGCATCATCCACCTGCTCGTCAGTGACGTGGTGATGCCGGGACTGCATGGACGCGAGGTGGCCGACCGCATTGTGCGCCTGCGTCCCGGCATCCCGGTGCTGTTCATCTCCGGCTACACCGATGACGCGCTGCTCGAGCGGGGCGTGCTGGAGGGCGATGACCGCAGCCTGCTGGCCAAGCCCTTCACCTCGCTGGAGCTCGCGCGCCGCGTGCGCCTGGCCATCGACGAGTCGCTCAGACTTCGCACACCGGTTGCCGCCTCATGATGAATTGGATTCTGCTCCTGATGGGCCTGGTCGTGGCCGTGGTGGTGGCGCTGATGCTAGGGGGCCTGATGGCCCCCAAACAGCGCCGCGTGGTGCGTGGCATCCGCCTGCCAATCCGACCGGATGAAGCCTGGCCGGTTGTTCGCCAGGTGGACGGCCCGCCGCGCTGGTGTGCCTCGCTGCCCAACATGCGCGTCGTGCAGGAGCAGGAGGCCGTGCAGCTGGTGCTCGATGTGCTCGACGACGACAATGTGGTCACCGGGCAGTGGCAGCTCGCGCTGCTGCCCCTCTCCGAGTCGGGACTGATTCCGCAGGGGGAGGAGCAAACGGCCGTGGCCTCGCTGGTCGTGCTGGCCGAGCAAAGCGTGCTGGGCAACCCGGTCATGCGCATGGTGCGCAGTGTGGACCGCGGCGCCGGCCGCGTGGACAGCTTCCTCGAGGCCGTCGCGCAGCAGTTCGGCGTGAACGAGCGCGCCACGGACGTGAGCGAAACCATTGGCCGGCTTGTCACCGCCTCCCGCAGTTCCGCTGACTGACAGCGCGCCTGAGCGCTGGCGCATGCTGGCGCTGCTGGCGACGGCCGAGCTGCTGGGCATGTCGCTGTGGTTTGCCGGCAGTGCGCTCTCCAGTCGATATGCAGCCGCCTGGCAGCTCGATGCCGCGGCCACCGGCTGGCTCACCACCATCGTGCAGCTGGGATTCGTGGCCGGCACGGCGACATCGGCGCTGCTCAACCTGGCCGACATTGTGCCATCGCGTCGTCTGTTTGCCTTGAGCGCGCTGCTCGGGGCGCTGTGCAACGCGCTGCTGCTCAGTGCCGGTTCACTGAGTGCGGCGCTGCTCTGGCGCTTTGGCACGGGTGTCGCGC
>JACVCT010000341.1 GCA_016741895.1 Gemmatimonadaceae bacterium
GAGGCGCTGCGCCAGGTCCCCGCCGACGCCGACACGCTGCACTGGCTGCGCGCGCTCAGTGCGGCGCGCGCGACCGAACAGGAGGCGATGCAGCAGCTCGATTCGCTGCGCGCCCGCGCCGCGCGTGATGATTCGTTGGGCGTGCTGCTGGCCCGCGCCCGCACGGCCCCGCTCATGGACAGCTACCGGGCGCTCGCCGAGGCGCCGGTGCTGCGCGAGGATGCGCGCGTGCAGTCGCTGTTTGCGGACCTCGCGCGACTGGATACGGCGCGTGCGGCAAGTGCCGCGCTCAGTGGACCCGATGCGCGCTATGCCACGCTGACGCGCGAGCTGGTGGCACGGGGTAGCGAACTCGTGGCTCGCGCTGAATCGCTGCAGGTGTCGGACAGCGCGCCGGTGGATTCCACCTGGGTGCTGGCGCAGGCGACGGCCAGTCAGGCTGCCGCGGTGGCCGACTCCAGTCTGTCAGCCGCCAGAGCGGTGAATGCCCAACGCGCTGCGGAACGTGCGGCCCTGCGCGCGCAGCACACGGTGCTGTTGCCGCCCTGGGTCATGGTGATCGCCGCGTCGGTGATCGGCGTGGCCGTTGGCATGCTGGTGGCTCTGTGGCGTGAGTTCAGGCAGCCCGTGGTGGCCGACGCGAGTGAGCTGACCGCGCGCACGGGGCTGCGTGTCCTCGACGCCTCGGCTGACCGCGATGAATCGTGGTCGCTGCTGCACCTGCTGCTGTCGAACACGGGAGACGTGGTGCCGCAGGTGCAACTGCTTGCGCAGGAGCCGGCGCTGGCCGCGCAAGCGGCGGTGCAATTGGCCGCCGTGGCGGCCCGCGAATCCCGCGCGACCGTGCTGGTGGACGGCACGCGACGCGGACGCACGCTGGAGCCGCTGCTGGCGCAGGCTCCACGCCGCCGCGCCGAGCGCCGTGGAGATTTCAGCGGCGGTCCCGATCTGTTGTGGGATGCCAGTCAGGCGCTGCTCGTCGGTCCGGACCAGGTGGTGGACCTGTTGTGGCCGGATCGCGGCGCCCGGCTGTCGGCCGTAGCCGAACCCCTGCGTCGCCATCTGGGTGGCTACGATCTCGTCGTGCTGCTCTCCGATCAGGCGGAGCCGCGCACGGTGCCGGCGGTGCGTGATGTGGTGCTCGTGCTGCGCGCGGGCGTGACGCCCATGGCCTGGCTCGACGCCGCCCTGCGGAGTGTCACGGCCGCAGGACGCCAGCCCAGAGCACTGGTGCTGTGGACGGGGGCGCAGCCGCTGCGCATTTCCCCGGCGGCCAACGGGTCGCTGATGCAGGCGGCGCACAGGCTGGTCCCATCGGAACGGTCCGGCTAGTCTCCGCAGTATGTGGGCAGACACCTTGTTGGGCCTCGAACAGGGTCATGTGCTGCGGCTGGCCATCTGGGCCGCGGCGTGCATCCTGGGAGGAACGGCCGTCATGGCGGCGGTCATCGTACGGCGCATGGACGCGCCGATGTTGCGGCATTTTGGCATCCAGACTGCGGCATGGGGTGCGGTGAACGGCCTCATTGCGCTCTGGGCCTGGCGTGGCCTGACGCTGCGCGACTTTGCCGGAGCTCAGCGTCTCGTCAACTTTCTGTGGTTGAACACCGGCCTCGATCTCGGGTATGCCGCTGTCGGCGTCACACTCATGCTCACAGGGTGGCGTCTCGGGCGTCGGCTCGGACTCGTCGGCGCCGGCCTTGCGGTCTGCATTCAGGGTCTCGTGCTGGCCCTGCTCGACTATCGCCTCATCGTCCTCATCGGCCCGCTGCGCTGAACGGCTGCAGCCTGTGTGCCGCGTGGACTCCTCGTTGTTTCTCCGCTGATTCTCCGCTGATCCGTCATGGAACCCGTCATTCCCGATTTGCGCGCGGTCCCGCGCGAAGACGCCTACCGCCAGTTGCTCGAGATGCAGGCCCTCTTGCTTGAGGACAGCACGGACGCGATTGCCGGCATGGCCACGACGGCGACCCTGCTGCACCACGCCTTCGGGTATCTCTGGACCGGCTTCTACCGGGTGGTTGAACCGGGCCGTCTGCTGCGTGTGGGCCCGTATCAGGGCTCGCTGGGCTGTCAGGAAATCGCCTTCGGTCGCGGGGTGTGTGGCACCGCAGCAGCGGAGCGACGCACGGTGGTGGTGCCGGACGTTCACGCCTTCCCCGGTCATATTGCCTGCGATGCGCGCTCGGCCAGCGAGATCGTCGTGCCGGTGCAGAATGCCCGGGGCGAACTCATTGCCGTTCTCGACATCGATTCCCCCGTGCAGGACAGCTTTGGGGAGGCCGATGTGGCCGGTCTCGAACGTTTGGTGGCCTGGTTCGCCCGCACGGCGTAAGTTCGCGTACGCACGCACGACCCACACTCCGGACGGCGTGTGGCGGCGACAGGCGCCGTCTCGGTGCCGTTTCGCTTCCCTGCCCAGCACACGGGATCCATGACCGGGTACTCCGATCGGATCAACCATGCCTTCGCCTTTGCGGCGAAGCATCACGACCAGCAGGTTCGCAAGGGCACGCGCCTGCCCTATCTCACGCATCCGGCCAACGTGGCCATCATCCTCACGCGCTACGGCTGCAGTGAGGACACGGTGGTGGCCGGCATCCTGCACGACGTGGTGGAAGACTGCGTGCGGGAGGGCATGACGCGCGAAATGCTCGAGGAGCGCATCGGCCGCAAGTTCGGCAGCACGGTGCTGAGCGCCGTGCTTGCCGTGACGCAGCGCAAGCTCGATGACGATGGCATCGAACTCTCGGCTGACGATCGCAAGGCGGACTATCTCGAGCGACTGGGCCGCGCCGATGGCGAGGCGCTCTGGGTGTGTGCCGCCGACAAGGTGCACAACGCCAACAGCATCCTGTCCGATCTGCGCCGCACGGCCTTTCCCGAAACGGTGTGGGGCCGCTTTGCCGCCGGGCGCGAAGGCACGGTGCGCTGGTACCGCCGTGTGGTGGACCGTCTGCGCGAAGTCGGCTTTCACGCGCCCATCGTCGATGAACTCGAAGCGGCGGCGCTGGGGCTCGAACAGGCCTGAGGTGGTGGCGCGTGGCCTCGCGGCTGCGCGCCGGATGCATGATCACGACGTATTGCCACACCAACTCACCGGAGATTCTCACCATGTTGTTGATGCTGCTGTCCGCCACGGTGCTGCAGGCCCAGCCATCGGCTCAACCACCGGCCAATGGGGCCCGCCTCGAGATCACGCCGGCCGAGCCGGTGGTGATTGCCCAGGACACGCTGCGTCTCAAGGCGCGGGTGTTGGGCGCCGACGGGCAGCCGCTGAGCAATGCGCAGGTGCGTTTCGTTGGCGCCGGTGGAGTGTTTGAAGGCCGCGTGATGCCCGACGGTCTGGTGATGTCGGGCTCCACGGGCACACTGCCGGTGACGGTGGTGGCGCAGGTGCCGGGTCAGCCCACGATCACGCAGCGGGTGGAAGTGCGCATGGTGCCGGGACCGGCCGCACGCATTGCGCTGGATGGAGCCCCGACGCGCCTCGTGGGTGGTCAGCGCATGGCGCTCACGCCCAAGGTGTTCAGCGCGGCCGGTGACGCGCGCGCCGATCGGGTGAGCTGGAGCAGCAGCAATCCGGCGGTGGCCGTGGTCAACGCCGACGGCTTGCTGGAAGCCAGGGCCGTGGGACGCGCCACGCTCACCGCGCGAGTGGATCAGGCGGTGCAGACACACACGGTGCAGGTGGTGGCGGCGCGCGTGGGCGCGTTCAGCATCACGCCCAGCGCCAAGGAGGCGCGCACGGGCGACGTGATTCGCTTTGCGGTCAATGCGCGCGACGCGGCCGGCAAGCCCATTACCGGCGTCACGCCGAGCTGGAGCTTCAGCCCGGGGCAGGGCGCCATCGACA
>JACVCT010000342.1 GCA_016741895.1 Gemmatimonadaceae bacterium
CTATACGCTCGCCCGTATCTGCAAGCGTTATGTGCCGCTGCCTTCGCTCGTGAGCGGCGCGCAGTGGTCGTACCGCACGCGCCTGACGGTGGCGCTGCGCCGACGCGGCTCCGGATGGATGGCCGGCTTGCATCGCCATGATGCGGGGGCGCGACTCTTCTCGCTCGAGCACTGCGAGATTGTGCATCCGCTCATCAATGCCACCTGGTCGCAACTGCGCAGCGTCGTGGAACGATCGGTGGTCGCGCTTCCGGCGGCGGACACGCTGCGCATCGCGCTGCGCCTTGGGGTGGGCGCCACCGCCCCGGACATGGTTCACGTGGATGTCGCGCACGCGTCGCATGCAGCGCACGCGGGTGGCGGCGTCCTCGTGGTGGTGCAGGGCGGCGAGTTCTGGCCGGAGCGGGCCGAGTGGCAGGCGCTGGTGCAGCAGCGCGCGCCGGCCGTGACGCAGGTCCTGTGGACGCCCGCGGCTGATGCCGAGGTGGAACTCATGGTGCCGGAAGGACCCGAGGCATCCGAGGTGCAGGCCTTTGCCCAGGCCTTCGCGCAGGTGAACGCCGAGGTGGCCGACGCCATGCATCAGCACGTGCTGGGTGCCGTGACGGACTTGGGCGGCGAGCGGGTGCTCGACGGATACGCGGGGACCGGTCGTCTGTCGCGGGCGCTGTTGGCGCGCGGTGCAACGGTGGCCAGCGTGGAGCTCGACCCCGAGGCCGTGCGGGCCATGGAATGGCAGCGTGACACGCTGCCTGCGGATCAGGCGGCGCGGTGGACCATCGCGGCGGACCGGATGGAGTCGGCGATCGCGGCCCTGGGTGATCGGGCGGCGGATGTGGTGGTGCTCAATCCGCCACGCGCCGGTGTGCACGAAGAGGTGACGGCGTGGCTGGAGCAGAGTGATGCGGCAGTGCGGGGCGTGGTGTACGTGAGCTGCAACCCCGCCACGCTGGCGCGGGATCTCACCCGCTTGCCGTCATGGCAGGTGGAGTCGGTACAGTGTTTCGACATGTTTCCGCAGACGGCGCACGTGGAGAGCGTGTGCGTGCTGCGGCGGGAGAGCCGATGAAGTATCTCGTGGATGTGAACGGTCAGCGCGTCACGGTGGAACTGGATGGCGCGCAGGTCACCGTGGATGGCCGGACGGTCGAGGCGTCGCTGACCCACGTGCCCGGCACGCCGGTGCGGCTGGTGCGCGTGGGGCAGCAGGTGCACCGGGTGGTGGCGCGTCGCGGCGCGGAGCGCGGGCGCTGGCAGCTCGATGTGGACGGCGCGCGGGTGGAGGCGGAGGCACTCGATGAGCGCATGCGGGCCATCAAGGATCTGACGGCCGCCTCGGCGGCGGCCAGCGGGCCGGCGCCCCTGGTGGCGCCGATGCCGGGCCTCGTGGTCCGGGTGGCCGTGCAGCCCGGCGACACGGTCAGTGCGGGTCAGGGCCTGGTGGTGATCGAGGCCATGAAGATGGAGAACGAACTGCGGGCCACCGCGGCCGGAGTGGTAACCGGTGTGCGGGTCCAGGCGGGTCAGGCCGTGGAAAAGGGAGCGGTCCTTGTGGATCTGGGACCGCTCCCCGAATAGCTGGACGACGGGCGGATCAGACGGCCGGCGCGTTCCGGCGCATGCGGTTGACGCCCTTGATCACCAGAAAGAGCGTGAAGGCGACGATCAGAAACGTGAGCACCTGATTGAGGAAGACGCCATAGGCGAGGGTGGGGGCGCCCGCCTTCTTGGCCTCCTCGAGGGTGCTGAAGCTGCCGCCGCCGAACGCAAAGAAGCGGTTGGTGAAGTCCACGCCCCCGGTGAGCAGCCCGACCACCGGCATGATGATGTCGTTCACCATGCTGTCCACGATCTTCTGGAAGGCACCGCCGATGACCACGCCGACGGCGAGGTCCAGCACGCTGCCCTTCATGGCGAATTCCTTGAACTCCGACATCATGGACATGGTGGCTCCGGGAGGGGGAGGAGGTGGATCGGACGGACCGGCACCGCGCGGTACCGGGGTCGAGGCGGGACAGTGGCAGCGGGACCGGCGACTGGCAAGGGGGAAGACGGCGCGTGGCGGGGTTCAGGACCCCAAGCCGTGCGTTGACAACCACTTCTGGCCTGAGTAAGCTACGGGTCTGTCCCGTTTTGGCGGGAAATTATCAGTCATCAAACAGGGTTCACCCTCTGCCGGGAGCGCCGGGAGACCGGGCATCCCGCATCACGTACGGATCACGTCAGCATGAAGACCTACAGCGCGACCCCGAAGGATATCGACCGTCGGTGGTACATCGTCGACGCGGAAGGAATGGTCCTGGGCCGGCTCGCGTCGGAAGTCGCGAAGATCATCCGCGGCAAGCACAAGCCCATGTACACGCCGCACATGGACACGGGTGACTTCGTCATCGTGATCAATGCGTCCAAGGTGCAGGTCACCGGACGCAAGGCGGAGCAGAAGACCTACTTCAGCCACACCGGCTACATGGGTCACGAGAAGCACACGCCGTTCGCGACGATGCTCGCCAAGCACCCGGAGCGCATCATCGAGAAGGCCGTCTACGGCATGCTGCCGAAGACCACCCTCGGCCGTCAGGTGCTGCGCCGCAAGCTGCGCGTGTTTGCCGGTGCCGAGCATCCGCACGTGGCCCAGAACCCGGCCAAGCTCACCTTCTCCTCTGCCGAGGCCAGCAAGTAATGTCGGAACAGATCCACGCCGTCGGCCGTCGCAAGGAAGCGGTCTGCCGTCTGTACATGACGCCGGGCTCCGGCAAGTGGGACGTCAACGGCCGTACGCTCGGTGACTACTTCCCGCGCCCCACGCTGGTGTCCGCCATCCAGCAGCCGTTCACGCTCACCGACACGCTTGGCCGTTTCGACGTGAAGTGCGTGCTCAACGGCGGCGGCATGTCGGGTCAGGCCGGTGCCGTGCGCCTGGCCGTGGCGCGCGCCCTCGTCAAGATCGACGAGAGCAACCGCAAGAAGCTCCGCGAGTTCGGCCTGCTCACGCGCGATGCGCGTGAGGTCGAGCGCAAGAAGCCGGGCCGCGCTGGCGCCCGCAAGCGCTTCCAGTTCTCGAAGCGCTAATCGATGCCCTCCGGCGCCGCGTGCGCCGGAGCTTCGACCAGCACATCTCTCACGTGGTCCGAGTCGGTGGCGGGTGCTGTATGGCCTGTCCATGCAGTCGCCACCGACGCTGACGATCGCGGACGCGTACACAAAACCTCACAGGCTCCACACATGTCGACTCCGTCACTCGAGCAGCTGCTCGCCGCGGGCGTTCACTTCGGGCATCAGACCCGTCGTTGGAACCCCAAGATGCGCCGGTTCATTTTCGCCGAGCGCAATGGCATTCACATCATCGACCTGCAGAAGACGCTCCGCCAGATTGAACTGGCGCAGAAGCTCGTCCGCGAGGTCGTGCTGCGCGGCGAGAGCGTGCTCTTCGTCTGCACCAAGCGTCAGCTGGCCTCCATCGTGCGTGACGAGGCCACCCGCTGCGGCGCCATGTTCGTCACAGAGCGCTGGCTCGGCGGCATGCTGACCAACTACCAGACGGTCAAGAAGCAGGTCAAGAAGCTCAAGGAGCTCGAGGCCGGCACCGAAGACGGCTCGCTGCAGAACTACACCAAGAAGGAACAGCTCCTCATGTCGCGTCAGCGCGAGAAGCTGTCCAAGTATCTGGCCGGCATCAAGACGATGAACCGCCTCCCGGGCCTGCTGTTCATCATCGACTCCAAGAAGGAGCGCATTGCCGTCTCCGAGGCCAACAAGCTCGGTGTGCCCATCGT
>JACVCT010000343.1 GCA_016741895.1 Gemmatimonadaceae bacterium
GAGTCGAGGTCGGGGTCGGGGTTCAAACGGTTTGGGGGCGTGTCGGTGTCGGGGCATGCGCGGCGTTTCAGTCCGACACGGGTTTGTCCTCCGCATGGCGGGAGCGGGAACACCGGAGAGGTCGCGCGGGGAGTGGCTAAACGGTGATATTGCCGTCACTTGCGCTGCAACAGCGGCCGTGGGTCCGAAGTGTTGACCCGGTGGTACGCGGCCTGCCATGCCGTAGCGCGAACCCTGGAAGGAGCTTTCGATGAAGCAAACCATGGCCCGTGCGGTGCTCATGTCGGCGGCGATGTGGACGGCCGCGATGGGGAGTGTCGCGATGTCCCCGTCAGCAGCCGACGCGCAGCGCGCCGGACGCCTGGGGTCGGTGCCACGCGATGTCGCGCTCGAGGTCACCCGCCTCTTCAACGCCCCGTCCACGCGGCGCGTGCGTGGCGACTTCACCCTGGCCGCAGCCGACACCCTGCGCGGCGACCTCGCCGTCCTCAACGGCAATGCCCGGCTCGCGGGTGTCGTCTATGGCGATGTCGTCGTGCTCAACGGCGACGTGTTTCTGCAGGACGGCGCGCGGCTCGAAAAATCACTTACCGTGCTCGGCGGCACGTTCGAAGCGCCCGACCGACCCAACGTTGTGGGCGACATCCGTGTGTGGAGCTCGCGCTATCGCTACCGCGAGGATGCCGACACGCTGATCGCCGAAACCGACTTCTTTGCGCGTTGGTCGCGCTGGGTGCGCGACGACCGGGAAAACGGTGCCGAGAGCCAGCTCTTCGTCACCACCGCGCACACCTACAATCGTGTGGAAGGCCTGCCCATTCTCGTCGGGCCACGCTTCCGCCTGCGCGCGGAGGACACGCGGGTGCGGGCCGAGGTATTCGGCATTTTCCGCACGGGTGATGGCATCGAGTGGAAGCGCGAGAACCTCGGCCATCAGGCGCTGCTCGAGCTGCGTCAGGGCAATCGCGCCGGCGTGGCCGTGGGTGGCAAGCTCTTCGACGTGGTGGATGCCATGGAACAGTGGCAGCTCACCGACACCGAAGTGGGCCTCAACAGCTTCCTGTTCACGCGTGACTATCGCGACTACTGGCAGCGGCATGGCGGTGAGGGCTACGTCGCGTTGTTTGCCGGCAGGGCCAGCGAGTTGCGCGCGAGTTACGGTGAAGAGCGCTGGAGTGCGCGCCGTGCCCGTGACCCCTGGACCCTCTTCAATTCCGATCTGGCCTGGCGGCTCAACCCCACGGCCGACGAAGGTGTACTCAAGCGCTTCACCCTGAGCGCCGTGTTCGATACGCGCACCAGCTCGCAGCGTCCTCGCAGCGGCTGGTTCCTGCGCGGCGAATTCGAGCGCGGTACCGGCACCTACGACACCATGGGTGAACTCACCCCCGGTGTACGGCCGCTGCCCACGGGCACCACGCCCATTCCGCTCAACGAGGGCGTCACCTACTCGCGCGCCTTCTTCGACTTGCGTCGCTACAACCGCCTTGGTCCCAACGCGCAGCTCAACCTGCGCGCCGTCTTCGGCGGCTGGGTGAACGGCGACCCGCTGCCAGTGCAGCGCCGTCTGTCGGTCAGCGGCATCGACGCACTCCCCGGTTTCGACTTCCGTCGCATGACCGGCACCAGCGATGTGGGCACCTGCGCCACCGGCAGCGAGGAGATGTATGCGTCGCTCGGTCGGCCGGCGCAGTGTGAGCGCATGGCCTTGCTGCAGGCGGAGTGGAAGGGGGACTTCCGTCTCAACCTCTTCGGCGACGACAGCGACTATGGCGACCGGCGCTGGGGGCTGGGTCGCGTGCGGGCCGACGGCGCATGGGTGGTGTTTGCCAACACCGGACGCGGCTGGCTCATCGATCGTCCGAGCCCGAGCTCGGTGCCCAACCCCGATTTGGGCGCACTGGCCTTTGACAAGAATCGTGTGCCCGGCTTCGACACCTGGCGTACGGACATCGGCGGCGGCTTCGACTTCGGAGACTTCGGGGTGTACATCGCCCAGGCCGTGTCCCAGAGCGGTCTGTCGCCCAACGTGTACGTGCGTCTGTCGCGGCGGTTCTGACGGCGCATGGCCGGACTCGGTGTGATGGCCCCCGCGATGCAGCGGATGCGGCACCTCTGGGTGCGGGTCCTGCTGGGTGCATGGCTGCTGCTGGGAATTCCGGCCGCAGCCTGGGGCCAGTCACGCCCGGAAATCGACATTCGTGTCACGCCCACCTCGTATCCGCCGCTCGTCGCCGTGCGCGGGGTGCTCACCGAGCGGGACTTCGATGGCCTGCTGCGCAACGGCTTTCCGGCGCGCATTCACGTGCGCACCGAAATCTGGACGGTGGGTCGCTGGTTCGACGATGTGCGCGGCCGCGCCGAGTGGGACGTGATCGTGCAGTACGATGTCGTGGACCGCACCTACAACGTGGCCCGCATCGTGGGCGAGCGTGTCACCAACCTGGGCAGCTATCTGCGCTTTGCCGACGCGCGCGCCGCCAGTGAGCTGGCCTATCTGCCGCCACTGCCGGCGCCGCGTCGTGGACAGCGCGGCTACGTGCTGGTGCAGGCCGAGGTGGGCGCGCTGGAAGTGAGCGACCTCGACGAACTCGAGCGCTGGCTCAAGGGCGAAGCCAACCCCGCCGTGCGCGGGAAACGCAGTCCGGCGTCGGCGCTCACGCGCGGACTGCGTACCCTGGCCTCTCGCATTCTTGGCGGCGAGGTGCGGCGTCTCGAGGCCCGCACCGGCGTGCTGCAGTTCTGACCTGCAATTCTGACCTGCAGTTCTGACCTGCCGTTCTGTTCTGCGGTCAGGCCGAGGTGACGGCCGGCCCGTGTTCGATCTTTTCGAGTTCGCGCAGCGTCTCTTCGCCGTAGAACGTGCGGATGTAACGCGCCTGGATGGGCGTGAGACGACGCACCGCCCATGAGAGGTGCACGAAGTGCGGCTCGGTGGGCGCGTGCAGCGGCTGCATGCCGATTTCATGCGGCATCCGGTTGGCCTTGCGCGTGTTGCAGCTGCTGCAGGCCGTGACCACGTTGCTCCACTCGTTCGTGCCGCCGCGCGACATGGGAATGAGATGGTCGCGCGTGAGCGACTCGCGCGGCTTGAGCACATTGGCATGCCGACCGCAGTACTGGCACTGGTAATCGTCGCGCGCGAACAGGAAGGTGTTCGTCACCTGACGACGGAAGCGCCGCGGCACGTGCACATACTTGGTGAGTCGGATGACCGCCGGGCGCACGAACTGCCGTTTTTCCGAGCGCACGGGCGCGCCGGTGTCGGCCTCCACGATTTCCGCCTTGCCGTCAATGACGAGGCGCAGGGCACGCCGCAGCGGCACCATCGTGAGTGGTTCGTACGATGCGTTCAGTGCGAGACAGCCAGCAATCACGCCCTTCCCTCCCTGCTCGAGTGTGTGCGCAACCCTTGGGACCACCACACCACCAGAACCGCGACCGGAATCCGCGACCGGTCGATCATGCCCGCAGGCAACGCCCGCAACGCCCTGTGAAAAACCAAATCCCCGCTGATGACATCGACGCGCGGGCCGACCGACATGCAGCGGGGATTCTCTGGTGTTTCAGCAGGGCGGACACCGATGCACGACCACGGGCCTCCCGCCGGTCCGGCGGGCTCTCCTTCTGGGGGAGAGGGGCAGTGGTTGCGCGTGTCGCATGCTGAAGTCTACCACGACGGTACCTGCCCCCGACCCCCGACGCGCCCTCCGCCCCCCGGGTCCCCCATGGCCGGCCCGCTCTTCCGGCGCCTGGAACG
>JACVCT010000344.1 GCA_016741895.1 Gemmatimonadaceae bacterium
CGAGTACACCGACCTGGTGCGCAAGAATCTGGGCTCGGTTGTCCACTACAGCGACAACTTCTTCGCCGCGCTCAACAGCGCGGGGTTCCCCGGCGGCTCGTTCTGCTACATCCCCAAGGGGGTGCGCTGCCCCATGGAGCTGTCCACCTACTTCCGCATCAATGCCGCGGAAACCGGGCAGTTCGAGCGCACGCTCATCGTGGCCGATGAAGGCGCGTATGTGAGCTACCTGGAAGGCTGCACCGCGCCCAAGCGCGACACCAACCAGCTGCATGCCGCCGTGGTGGAAATCGTGGCTCTCGACAACGCCACGGTGAAGTACAGCACGGTGCAGAACTGGTATGCGGGTGACGAGCACGGCGTGGGTGGCATCTACAACTTCGTCACCAAGCGCGGCAAGGCGATGACCAACGCCAAGATCTCCTGGACCCAGGTGGAGACCGGCTCGGCCATCACCTGGAAGTACCCGTCGGTCATCCTGCAGGGTGACAACTCGGTGGGCGAGTTCTACTCGGTGGCCGTGGCCAGCAAGAAGCAGCAGGCCGACACGGGCACGAAGATGATCCACATCGGGCGCAACACGAAGAGCACCATCGTGTCCAAGGGCATCAGCGCCATGCAGGGTCAGAACAGCTACCGGGGCAAGGTGCAGATCCTGCCCAAGGCCGAGGGCGCGCGCAACTACACGCAGTGCGACTCGATGCTGGTGGGCAATGCCTGCGGCGCGCACACCTTCCCGTATGTGGAGGTGGGCAACAACAGCGCGACGCTCGAGCACGAGGCCTCCACGTCCAAGATCGGTGAAGACCAGATCTTCTACCTCAAGGCGCGCGGTCTCGACGCCGAGCAGGCCGTGAGCATGATCGTGAGCGGCTTCTGCAAGGAAGTGTTCAAGGAGCTGCCCATGGAGTTCGCGCTCGAGGCGCAGCAGCTGCTCGGTATCACACTCGAAGGATCCGTTGGCTGAAGACTTACGACTCGTTTCGTTCATACATTCTCCATCGTTCTCATATATGCTGCAGATCAACGACCTCCACGCCGCCATCGACGGCAAGCCGATCCTCAAGGGCATCACGCTCACCGTGAACGCCGGCGAGGTGCACGCCGTCATGGGCCCGAACGGCTCGGGCAAGAGCACGCTCGCGCAGGTGCTGGCCGGCCACCCGGCGTACGAGATCACCGGCGGTGAGGTGCTCTACAAGGGCGAGAACCTGCTGGAGATGGATCCGGAAGTGCGGGCGCAGTCCGGCGTGTTCCTGGCCTTCCAGTATCCCGTGGAAATTCCCGGCGTCACCAACGCCTACTTCCTGCGCGCGGCCTACAACGAGATCCGCAAGGCCAAGGGTCTCGACGAAGTTGACCCCATGGAGTTCCTCGACCTCGTGGAAGAGAAACTCAAGCTGGTGGACATGGATGTGTCCATGCTCAACCGCTCGGTGAACGCCGGCTTCTCGGGTGGCGAAAAGAAGCGCAACGAGATCCTGCAGATGGCGGTGCTGCAGCCGTCGCTGGCCATTCTCGACGAAACCGACTCGGGCCTCGACATCGATGCGCTGCGCATCGTGGCCGAGGGCGTGAACGCGCTCAAGCGGCCCGACAATGCCACCATCGTGGTCACGCACTACCAGCGCCTGCTCAACTACATCGTGCCCGACCAGGTGCACGTGCTGGCCGGTGGTCGCATCATCAAGAGTGGCGACAAGTCGCTGGCGCTCGAGCTCGAGGCCCGCGGCTATGACTGGCTGCTGGAGACGGCGGCGTGACCACCGGGCTCCGATTCGCCGAGCAGGCGGTGGCGGCCTCCGTGGCCGACGCGCCGGGCTCACTCAAGGGATTGCGGGCGGCGGGCGCCGAGGCGTTCAAGACGCTGGGCTTCCCCACCACGCGCAACGAGGACTGGCACTACACCAACGTGTCGGCCATCGCCACTGCGCAGTACACGCCGGCCGCCGATGTGGCGCCGGTGTCGCTCGACGCCGCGGCGCTCGAGCCCTACACCTTTGGCGGCACCTGGCCGCTGGTGGTGTTCGTGAACGGGCGCTTCAACGCCGAGCTCTCGCGGCTGGACGCCCTGCCCGCCGGCATCAGCGTGCGCTCACTGGCCGACGCCTCCGTGGACGACGCCGAGGCGCTGGGCGCGGTGCTGGGCACGGGGGCCACGGCCGATCGTGACGGCTTCACGGCGCTCAATGCGGCCTTCGCCGGTGAGGGCACATACATCCGCGTGGCCAAGGAAATGGTCATCGACACGCCCATTCATCTGCTGCACGTCACCGACGCGCGCGGTGAGGGGCTGATGAGCCACCCGCGACATGTGCTGGTGGCCGAGCGGCATGCCAAGGCCATGGTGGTGGAGAGCCACATCGGGCTGGCCAACGTGCCGTACTTCACGAATGCGGTGGTCGAAGCCTTCGTGGAAGATGGCGCCACGCTGCAGCTCATTCGTGTGCAGCGCGAGGCGCGCACGGCGCACCATGTGGGTACGGTGGAAGCCCGTCAGGGACGCGACAGTCACTTTGTCACCTTCACCTTCCAGACCGGCGCCGCGCTCTCGCGCAGCAATGTCTACACGGTGCTGGACGGCGAAGGTTGCGGTTGCACCATCAACGGGCTCTACATGCTCGATGGGGAGCAGCACGGCGATCACCAGACGCGCGTGGAGCATGTGAAGGAAAACTGCTTCAGCCGTGAGGCCTACAAGGGCCTCATCGACGACAGCGCGCACGGCGTGTTCAACGGCAAGGTGTACGTGCACCCCGAGGCCCAGAAGACGGACGGCAAGCAGACCAATCACACCCTGCTCTTGTCCGAGAAGGCCCAGATCGACACCAAGCCGCAGCTCGAGATCTTTGCCGACGACGTCAAGTGCACGCACGGTGCCACGGTGGGCCGCATTGACGAGACGGCGCTGTTCTATCTCAAGAGCCGTGGCGTGGGCAAGGTGCTGGCCCGTCAGCTGCTCATGTACGCCTTCGCCGCCGACGTGCTGGAGACCATCGAGCACCCGGTGCTTGTGGACGCACTGGAGAAGCTGACGGTGGAGCGGTTCACGGGAAGTGCAAACCACTGAACCAACCCAGAGCCCACAACCTGAACTTAATACCCGGAACTGATCAGTTTCGGGTTCCGGGTTCGAGTTTCGGGTCATGAGTTGATCGCTTCTCTTCCCGAAGACCAGGCCGCCATGTCCGACCTCCAAGAGCTCTACCAGTCCGTTATCCTCGACCACAACCGCAAGCCACGCAACTTCGGCGAGCTGCCGTCGGCCAGTCATCAGGCCGACGGTCGCAACCCGCTCTGCGGCGACGAGGTGCACGTGGCGCTGATCGTGGACGAGGCCGACACCATCGTGGACGTGAAGTTCACCGGGCACGGCTGCGCCATCTCCAAGGCCAGCGCCTCACTCATGACCGCCGCGGTCAAGGGCAAGTCGCGCAGCGAAGCCGAGGAGCTGTTCTCGCGCTTCCACGCGCTCGTGCTCGGTCAGGATCCCGATGAAGGCAAGTCGCTCGGCCAGCTCGTGGTGTTCAGCGGCGTGTCGCGCTTCCCGGTGCGTGTGAAGTGCGCATCGCTGGCCTGGCATACGCTCAAGGCCGCACTCGAGAGCGGGGCCACCGACGCTGTGGCGGGTGCCACCCCGTGCGAGGGGTGGGTGCAAGGCCGGGCGGTGAGGGCCAGGCCCGGGGACGGAAGGGCTCAGGCGGGGAGTAGGGAAGCGGGGTGCACAGGGGAG
>JACVCT010000029.1 GCA_016741895.1 Gemmatimonadaceae bacterium
CGGCGCGGGAGAGCCGGGCGGCGCGAGAGCGGGCGGGGGAGCAGGGGCGGGAGGGGCGGCAGGGGCAGCAGCAGCCAGGCCAGCAGGGCGCGCAGGGCCAGCAGGGCCAGCAGGGCCAGCAAGGCCAACAGGGCCAGCAAGGCCAACAGGGCCAGCAAGGCAATCCGTCGGAGCAGGCGCGACGTGCGGCCGATGCCATGGACAAGGCGGCGCAGCAGCTCGGTCAGGCACGCGACGCGCAGGTGAACGCGTGGAAGGGTGAGTTGTCCGACCGGCTCGATCAGGCCATCAACGAAACCATGCAGCTGGCGCGGCAGCAGGCCGAGCTCGAGCAGCGCATGCGCCAGGATGGCGCGCAGGGCATGCAGGGAGAGCAGAGTGCTCTGCAGCAGGGCGTGCAGCAGACGGCGGAGAAGCTCGAAGAGGCCGGGCGTTCGTCGTCACTGCTCTCGCAGCGTTCGCAGAAGGCCATGGGCGAGGCGCAGCGACGTGTGCAGCAGGCCACGCAGGCCATGCAGCAGTCGGGGCAGCCCGGCGGATCGCAGCAGGCGCAGAGCGCGATGAAGGATGCCAGTGAGGCGCTCAATCAGGCGCTGTCGTCACTGGTGCGTGACCGTGAACGCGTGAACAACGCGCAGTCGGCATCCGGCTTCACCGAAATGATGGAGCAGCTCAAGCAGCTCGCGCAGCAGCAGGGTCAGCTCAACAGCCAGATGCAGGGACTGAACCTCATGCCCGGCGGCGCGAAGGGTGAGCAGGCGCAGCAGCAGGCGCGTGTACTCGCCCGGCAGCAGCGGGAAGTCGCGCGCAATCTCACCGATGTCTCTGATCTCGATGAGACGGGGCGCACGGATGCGCTGGCGCGCGAGGCCCAGCAGTTGGCGCAGCAGCTCGAACGTGGCGGACTCGATCCCAATGTCGCGCAGCGCCAGCAGTCGCTCTACCGCCGTCTGCTCGATGCCGGTCGCTTTCTCGAGCAGGACGAGCGCGATGATCAGGGCCCGCGCGAAGCCAAGGCCGGCACCGGACAGGGTAACGGCCGTGTGGACGGCTCGGCCTCTGGTCGGGCGGCGGGTCGCTTTCAGCCACCCACGTGGAACGACTTGCGTGGACTGGGGCCCGACGATCGGCGGCTTGTGATCGAGTACTTCCGTCGCCTCAATGGCAGCACGCCTCCGCAGTGAGCGTGGGGGGTGGGGCTTGGTCATGACGCGTGGGCATCGTAAGCGCTGGCCCTGCGGCCAGCACGCGATGGGCCGCTGCGCTGCGCTGTTCGTACTGGCGCTCGTGCTGGGCATGACATTGGCCCCGCTGCGCGCCACGCTGTCTGCGCAGACCGCGCGCACCGGCAGTGTACCCACCGATCCGCTGGCGCGCGCACTGGATGCGGAGGACAAGGGCGAGCGTGCGCGAGCCGCCGAGGCGTACAAGGAAGTGGTTCTGCAGGTCCTGGCTGCCGGAGCCACCGATGGCGATCGGCTGGCGGTGGCCATGCTGGGGCTCGAACGGGTGTGGTTCGAGCAGGGGGCGCTCGATTCCATCGTCCCCATGGTGCGCCGCGTGCTGCAGCGTCGGCCCACCGATCCCACGGCCCATCAGATTCATCTCCGGACGCTGGTCTCAATGCGGCGGGATGACGAAGCACGCACGGCGTTTCAGTTGTGGCGGCGCGCCAATGCCAACGACGGCGCGCCCTATCGCGAATATGCGCGGCTGCTCATGCAGCAGGGGCGCAACCTCGCGGCTGATTCGCTGCTGCAGGAGGCCACGCGCACACTGGGCGCCGCCGGTGCGGTGACCGGCGAAACGGCGCAACTGCATGTGTCCCTGGGGCGTTGGGACGCAGCGGCCAGAGCCTATCGCGAGGCGCTGACGGACCAGCCCTGGCTGGAGACCGCCGCGCTCTACGGCATGCAACGCGCCCCGGCCGCGGCGCGTGATTCCATTCGCGCTGTGCTGGAAGCACCGCCCGCCCAGCTGGCCCGCCGCCGCCTGCTGTCGTCGCTCGAGCTGGCCTGGAGTGAACCACGTCGCGCATGGCAGGTCATGGCGGCGTTGCCACCGGATGACAGCACGCTTGCGGCATGGCGTGCCTTCGGTGAACGCACCGAGTCGGGGGAACACTGGAGTGTGGCCGCCGAGGCCTGGGCTGCTGTGTTTGCGCAGCGCGGCGATCTGGAGAGTCAGCGCCGGGCGGCGGATGCACGGCTGCGCAGCGGTGATGCGGCTTCGGCGCTCAGCGTGCTGCGCAGTACGCCGCCCGTGCCAACGCGCGGGCCGCGCGACACTACCTCGGAGCGCACCCGTCGACGGGCGCTGTTGCCACTCGAGATTGCGGCGCTGGGAGAGGCCGGTCGGGTGGCCGAGGCCCAGGCCGTGCTCGACCGCGAACACGGCAATCTCGATGAGGTCACGCGGGCGGCGCTTACGCGTCCTCTCGTGAATGCCTGGCTGCGTGTTGGTGAGGTGGAGCGCGCGCGCCGCGCCATGAGCGAGACCGATCTGCAGGATGACGACGAGATTGCCGGCGCGCTGGCGCTGTACGACGGCGATCTGGCCACCGCGCGGCGTCGCCTCGTGCGGGCGTCCACCCAACGGACTGAGCTGGTGGATGCCCTGGGCCTCCTGGCGCGTGTGCGGCTCGACCGCTCGCCAGCGCTGGGCCGCGCCTTCCTGGCGTTTGCGCGACGCGACTCGGCTTCTGCCGCCAAACAGTTTGCGGCCCTCGCCGATTCGGTGGGCGCGGCGGCGCCGGCCGTGCTGGCCATCAGTGCGCGCCTCGGCACGCGCGACGCGGCACCCGCCGTGTGGGATCGCATCGTGACGCAGTATCCCGCGAGCCCCGAGGCGCCCGAGGCCCTGCTGAGTTGGGCGCGACTGCAACTGGCGCGGGGCGACAAGGCCGGCGCGCGTGTGCATCTCGAGCGGCTGCTGGTGGACTACACCGGCAGTGCGCTGGCCCCGCAGGCGCGGCGCGAACTCGAACGCCTCAAGGGGACGGTTCCGCCCGTGGCGACCTTTCCCGCGGCGACGTTGTCACGAGTACACGGCCGCCCCATCGCATCCCACTTCGCTAGATTGCCTGCATGATGCTGCGCGCGCTGCTTGCCCTCCTGCTGATGTGCGTCCTTCGGCCCGATGTGGCCTCGGCGCAGCACTTGCTGCTGCCCATGGATGACGCGCAGCGCAATCACCTCAAGGCCTACGGCGTGGCCTTCCAGGCGCTCAAGGCCGGGCAGAAGGCCGAGTGGTTTCTCAACTTCCGTGGCGGCGCCTTTCTGGTGCCGGATGCCCCGGACCTGCGCAAGCGGGCGGCGCTGGACGGCGTGTCGGTTGAGCCGTGGACCGATGCCGATGTGGCCCGCGCACGCGCGGAGATCGCCGGCAGCAACATGGACGCGGTGGTGCTCGAGCGCGCGCCCCGCATTGCCATCTATCGTCCGGTTGATCAGCCACCCTGGGATGATGCCGTGACGCTGGCGCTCACCTATGCCGGCATCGATTTCACGTCGGTGTGGGATGACGATGTGTTGCGCGGTGATCTCTCCAAGTACGAGTGGGTGCATCTGCACCACGAGGACTTCACGGGGCAGTACAACAAGCTCTATCTCGCGTATCGCGATGCGCCCTGGTTCATCGCGCAGCGCGAGCGCGATCTGGCCACGGGCCGTCGCTTCGGCAAGGGAGATGTGCCCACGCTCAAGAAGGCGGTGGCCGACGGCATCCGCACGTTCGTGGAGCGCGGCGGCTTCCTGTTTGCCATGTGCGGCGCCACGGAGTCGCTCGACCTGTCCATTGCCTCGTTCGCGGTGGACATCGCGGGACCATTCTCCGACGGCACACCGCCGGCGCCCGACGCCGACGCGCGGCTGGACTGGACGCGCGCGCTGGCCTTTCAGGGCGCGCACATCGAGCCGTCGCCCTACGTGAACGCCCTCAGCGACATCGACGGGCATCAGGTCAACGTGCCGTCGCGGCGCCAGCCACTCGGCGCCTTCAGCCTCTTCGAGTTCTCGGCCAAGCTCGATCCGGTGGCCAGCATGCTCGTGCAGAATCATCGCACGGTCGTATCGGACTTCTATGGCGTGACCACCAGCTTCAACCGCGCCGTCGTCAAGAGCGGCGTGACGGTGCTGGCGCAGGAAGAGGGGGCGCCGTGGACCAAGTATCTGCACGGTGACTACGGCAAGGGCTCGTGGACATTCCTGGGTGGTCACGATCCGGAAGATCCACAGCATGCCATCGGCAGTGCGCCGACGGATCTGTCGTTGCATCCCAATTCGCCGGGCTATCGTCTCATTCTGAACAACGTGCTCTTTCCGGCCGCGAAGAAGAAGCCGCGCAAGACCTGAGGCAGAGGCCGGTCGGCACGTTCATGGCCAGCACCACGTCGGGAGAGCCCCGTCTCGCCAAGGCGGCCGCGCAGGCCGTGCGCACGCAAATTCTGCTGCACGGCGGCAACGAAGTCTGCTTTGTCTGCACGGTGGACAAGGATGGCATGCTGGCCACGGCCCGCAAGGTGGCTGCCGGCGATGTGCAGAGTGTGTTGGCCCTGCCGGGCGTGGCCGAGCGCGGGCAGATGTTGCTGCACAATCATCCGTCGGGTGAGCTGACGCCAAGCGAGGCCGACCTCGAAGTCGCGTGGCGTCTGCATCAGAACGGTGTCGGTTTTGCCATCTGCGACAATGGTGCCACGCGTGTGTACGTGGTCACCGAAATCCCCACGCAGCGTGAGCGTGTGCCGCTGGCCATCGAGGCCATTCACGAGACGCTGGGCCCCGATGGTCCCATTGCGGCGGTCATGCGTGGCGTAGGCAACGGCACGTTGTCGGCGCGTGGCTACGAAGATCGTCCGAGCCAGCGCGACATGGCGGCCGAGGTGGCGCAGCGCTACAACCGGGGTGGCGTGGCGCTGCTCGAGGCCGGCACCGGGGTCGGCAAGTCGCTGGGCTATCTGGTGCCCGCACTGCGCTGGGCAGCGGCCAATGGCGAGCGCACGGTGGTGAGCACCAACACGATCACGCTGCAGGAGCAGCTGGTGGCCAAGGACCTGCCGTTTCTCAAGCAGGCACTCAGCGACCAGACGGTGACCTTTGCGCTGCTCAAGGGCTGGCGCAACTACCTCTGCCTGCAGCGTCTCGAGCAGGCCACCGGCGCCGGCGCGGCGCTGTTCGATGACGGTGTCGGTGACGAGCTCGAGAAGCTCGTCGACTGGGCGGCGCGCACGAGCGATGGCTCGCTCGCGGACCTTGCCACCCCGCCGCGTGCGGATGTGTGGGATGAGGTGTCCGCCGAGCCCGATCTGTGCACGCGCATGAAGTGTCCGCACTACAACGACTGCTATCTGTTCAAGGCGCGTCGTGAAGCGGCGGCGGCGCACGTGGTGGTGGTCAATCACCACCTCTTGCTGAGTGACGTGGCCGTGCGGCGCCAGGCGCAGAACTGGGAGGAGGCGGCCGTGCTGCCCGCCTATCGGCGTCTGGTCGTGGATGAGGGCCATCACCTCGAGGACGCGGCGGCCGCGCATCTGGGGCACAGTGTCACACGGCGCGCGCTGTCGCGGCTGTTTGCGCGGCTCGAGCGGCGCGGACGTGGCCTCCTGCCCACGCTGGTTTCGCGTCTGGTGGGCAAGCGCGATTTGCTCAGCACGGCCAGTCTCGATCTCATCGAGAGTGGGCTTTTTTCCAGCACGGTCACCGCACGTGATCGCGCGCAGCTGCTCTTCGAGCTGCTGGCGGCGGTGCTGGAGCAGGAAGGGCAGCCCGTGATGCGTCTGACCGACACCTTCCAGCAGCATCCGCTGTGGCTCGGTGGCATCGGCGAGACCCTCGGCGAACTTCTGACCGAAATCGACGCGCTGGGCAAGGGACTCGAGGTGGTGCGCGAACGCTTCGAGAGTGACAGCAAGCGCGCGCAGGAGATGGAGTCGCTGCTCAATGAGATCCGCGCCGTCATTCGTCGACTGCAATCAGCGGGCGACGCGCTGTCCAAGGGACTCAACCCCACAGGTGAAGGGCCGCCCGTCGTTCGGTGGATGGAGTATCAGGGCAAGCCGTCCGCGAACGGTGAGCGCAATGTGGCAGTGCATGGCGTACCACTCGATCTGGCACCGGTGCTGCGTGAGGACCTGTTCGAGCGTCTCGAGACCGCGGTGGTGACCAGCGCCACGCTGGCCACCGATGGCGGGTTCAGCTTCCTCGAGAAGCGACTGGGCGTGGATCAGGTCAAGCGGGAACGCGTGACGGCCGTGTTCCCCTCGCCCTTCGACTACCCCCGCCAGGCGCTGCTGGTGCTGCCGACCGATCTTCCGGCGCCCAACGAAGACTCTCGTGCGCACTTTGCGGCCGTGACGCGGCATCTCACCGATCTCGCCACCGCGAGTGACGGTGGGCTCTTCGTGCTGTTCACCAGTCACCGCGATGTGCGCGAAATGGCCGCCGCGCTGCGCGAGGCCGGTGCGGCGGCACGCTGGCCGCTGCTGGTGCATGGCGAAGAACCGCGTGATGTGTTGCTGCAGCGTTTCCGCGACTCTGGTCGTGCGCTGCTGCTGGGCACGGCCACGTTCTGGGAGGGCATCGATGTGCCGGGTGAAGCGCTGCGCGGCCTGCTGATTGCCAAGCTGCCGTTCCGCGTACCCACCGAGCCCGTGGTGGCGGCGCAGTGCGAGGCCATTGAAGCGCGCGGCGGCAACAGCTTCATGGAGTACATGCTGCCGCACGCCGCGCTGCGGCTCAAGCAGGGCTTCGGCCGTCTCATTCGCACCGGGACCGACGCCGGCGTGGTGGTGTTGAGTGATCCGCGCGTGGTGACGAAGCGCTACGGGCGTTCGCTGCTGGAGGGCTTGCCACCGGCGCGTCGGCTCAGTGGTGCGTGGGGGGAGCTGGTGGGCGAGGTGTCAGCGTTCTACCGGCGCCGACGCGGATGAGGTCTGGCAGGTAGTTTGAAACAGGTTCAAGTCGTGGCACCGCGAAACCCAGAACTCGCTACCTGAACTCACCACCCGAAACTGATCAGTTTCGAGTTGTGGGTTCGGGTTCCGAGTTGCAGGTCCGCAACAGTGCCAGTCCCATTCCTTTCACCGTGATCCCGTGCCAACACCATCCAAGATCGTCTGCGTCGGCCGCAACTATGTGGCGCACGCCAGGGAAATGGGCAATGACGTGCCCAAGGAACCGCTGCTCTTCCTCAAGCCGCCGTCGTCGATCATCCGCGAGGGTGAGGCCATCGTGCTGCATCCGGTGTCCACGCACATCGAGTTCGAGGGTGAGATTGCGGTGGTGATGGGGGCTCGGCTCAGCAAGGCGACCAGCGAGGCGGAGGCGCGGGCGGCCATTGGCGGCGTGGTGGCTCTCAATGACGTCACGGCGCGCGACCTGCAGCGCAACGACGGGCAGTGGGCGCGGGCCAAGGGACTCGATACGTTCTGCCCGCTCGGTCCCGTTGCTCCGGCGCCCGCCGATCTGGAAACCATTCAGCTGGTGACCCGTGTCAACGGACAGGTCGTGCAGCAGGCCACGGGGGCCGACATGGTCTTCAAGATCCCCTTCCTGCTGCACTACATCTCGCAGTACCTCACGCTGGAGCCGGGCGATCTCGTGGCCACGGGCACGCCGGCCGGGACGCGCAAGCTCGAGCCGGGCGACGTGGTGGAGGTGGAACTGGTGGGCCTCAGCCGGGTTTCAAACCCCGTAGTGGCGCCCGCCTGACCCGTCGTCACCTGGAAAACCGACTATCTTTCTCAGATGACCGATCGTGTCCCGCCTCCCTCACCTCCGGGTGCGCACGAGCCGTCCGGTGTGGACGGGGCGGGGCCGCGGCGTGGGCGCGTCAAACCGCCGCTAGGTCAGCGCCTGCAGGGCCTGCCGCAGCGCGACAGGCGCTCGCCGCGCACGGTGTTGCTGGCGGTGGCCCTGCATGTGGCGGCGGTGGCCCTTCTCGTTCAGGTCATTCCCATGGGCTACACGTTCCGTCGCCTGCTGCCTTTTGGCAGTGAAGAGCTGCGGCAGGAACGGCTGACCTACATCGCGCCGCGCGAGCAGCCCGCATCGGTCACCCCTCCGGTGGCGGTGAGGCCGCGTCCGGAGACGCCCGCTCCGCAGGTTTCGCCTGCGCCCCAGCCCGTCGGCGTCCCAAACGCCCCTGTCACGACGTCGCCGGCGCCGGCGGTGTCCCGCGACACCGGCAGCGCCGCGCCCGGCAATGGTGTGGGGGCGCTCGACCCGAACGTGCGTGGCGTGCGTCCCGGCTACAACGACGAGCGTGTCTGGCGCGGACCGGTGGGTGGCGGTGGCGGCGGTGGCGCGGTGCAGGGCGACCGGGCAGACAACATCGGCGAGATGATGCGTGGTGTGCTCATGGCCGCGCAGGACTCGGTGGACTCGCTGGCGCGTGCGCGCGGACAGACCGGCCGACAGCCGGGTGACTGGACCAAGACCGACGGCAACGGCAATCGCTGGGGTTGGGATCAGCAGGGCATTCGCCTTGGGAAGGTGACGATTCCCAATGCACTGCTTGGTCTGTTGCCGCTCAATGCGGCCACGGCGGCGCAGTTCTCGGCCAACCCCACCGCCATGAGCAATGGGGCCCGTCTGCAACAGGCGCGTGCCGACATTCAGCGCATGTCCTCGCGTGGGTTGGGCGAGGCGGAATTCCGCCGCGTAGTCAAGGAAATGGACGCGCGCCGCGATTCGGAGCGGCGTGATCGCCTGCGCGCACCGAGCGCCAGCGTGGCTGCCCCGGTGCGGACCGCCGACAAGCAGGATCCGCCGCGCTAGCTCATCCGCGTCGAGGCAGTTCAACCCCGACTGCTGTTCTCCGCGCCCTCTGCGGTTCTCGTGTTGTTCTCTGCGTGAGCTGTTATGGGTCTTTGGGCCGCCACAAAGTCAGTGAACAGGCGGCGTACTGGCGGCTGATGCCTTCAACAGCCTTGTCGCGGATGACGCGGATGGGACGGAAACAACACGGGTCAGACTCATTTTTTCCCCTAGAGTCTATTCTGGCCGGTTGGCTCCGAGATTTTTTGTCGGTTCATTGCGAGCGGAAATCCTCGTTGACTCAGCGAGATCGTCAACAGCTCACGCAGAGAACAGCAGGAGAACCGCAGAGAGCGCAGAGGTGTGCTGCCGGGAGCATTGAGCCGCGGCTGTTCATCCGTGTGGCTTCCGCTCCATCCGTGTCATCCGCGTCGAGGCAGTTCGACCCCGACTGCTGTTCTCCGCGTGAGCTGTTGACGACATGGCGGTCCGCCAGGTGTCCGATTTCACCCGACGGACCAGGAGGCCCACTCAGCCCGCCCGCAGGTACTGCACCGCCGCGGCGATACGCGCGAGGGCGCGATCGCGGCCGAGGTAGTAGAGCACGTCGAAGATGCCCGGGCTCACCGTGAGACCGACCAGCGCGACACGCAGTGGCTGAAAGATCTTGCCGCCAGAAATGCCGCGGGCTTCTGCCAGCGTGCGCAGGCGTTCCTCCATGGCCGCCATGTCCCAGCTGGGCAGTTCGGCCAGCGCCTCGTGCGTCGCCTGCAGCACGTCGGCCGTGACCGCCGCATCCCTCCACTGCTTGCTCACCGCGTCGGCGTCGTACTCCACCGACTCACCAAAGAACGGCCGCGCCTGTGCCACGATCTCGTCGGTGAGCCGAGCGCGTACGCGCAGCAACTCGAGCACACCGTGGTACCAGGCTTCCCGCGCCTTGAGCTCCGCGACCGTGGCGAGGCCCGCCTTCTCCAGCATCGGCGCCACCACCGCCGCGAGCTCCGCGATGGGAATGAGCGCGAGGGGCTGACCGTTCATGCATTCCAGCTTCTTGGTGTCGAACACCGCGGCCTTCTTCTGCAGCCCTTCGACATGGAACTTGTCCACGAGCTGCGACAGCGTCATGACTTCCGTGTCGTCACCGGGCGACCAGCCCAGCAGCGCCAGGAAGTTGAGCATGGCCTGCGGCAGCAGTCCCTGATGCTGATAGTCGCCCACAGCCGTGGCGCCATGACGCTTGCTCAGCTTCTTGCCATCGGTGCCGTGAATCATGGGCACGTGCGCGAACTGCGGCACGTGGGCACCCAGCGCCCGATAGAGCAGGATCTGCTTGGGCGTGTTGGATATGTGGTCGTCGCCGCGCATGACGAGGGTGATGCCCATGGCGATGTCGTCGGAGACCACCGCCATGTTGTACACCGGCGTGCCGTCGGAGCGGAGGATGACGAAGTCCTCGATGTCCTTGTTGGGGAAGGCGATGCGCTCGTGCACGAGGTCATGCCACTCGGTATGACCCTCGGGCACCCTGAAGCGGATGGCATAGGGTGCGCCGGCGGCCAAGCGCGCGGCCACGTCCTCGTCGCTCAGCATGGCCTGCGCACGATCGAAGCGGTACACATCACCGCGCGACTCGGCCTCTGCGCGCAGGCGTTCCGTCTCGGCCGGTGTCGTGAAGTCGCGGTAGGCGGCGCCGGACTCCAGCAGTCGGTGCGCATCAGCCGCGTGCCGGGCCACGTTGGCGCCCTGATACACCACGTCCTCGTCCCAGTTGAGGCCCAACCACTCGAGCCCCTCGAAGATGGCGCGGGTGCTTTCATCCGTGCTGCGCTGGCGGTCGGTGTCTTCAATGCGGAGCAGGAACTGTCCGCCGAACTTGCGGGCCAGCAGCCAATTGAAGAGGGCGGTACGTGCCCCACCCACATGCAGGAAGCCCGTAGGAGACGGCGCGAACCGCACGCGCAGCGTCTCGGGAAGCGAAGACGTCATATGCACCACGACCTGAGGGTCGGCAGAGTCGGTGTCCGGCCACTGACCGGATGGATGACAGAACGCGATGGACACGTTCATGCCCGGAAAAACAAACGCGGGCCCGCCGGCATTGCAGCGGACCCGCGGAACGGAGAGAGCGGGATTCGAACCCGCGATAGGGGTTGACCCCCTATGCCGGTTTAGCAAACCGGTGCCTTCAGCCTCTCGGCCATCTCTCCAACACCCCACGGACCCGCGGCTTGCACCGGAGACTCCGTGCCATCGTGGCGCACGACGGGCGCGAACCATGACAGACCGGGAATCTACACAGCCGGGTACGCTCCGGGCAATGGCGGGTCGGTCGGGTCAGGGCGTCCGCTTGGCCAGCACGCTGTCACGCTTGGCCTTGAATTCCGTGCCCGGCTTCCAGCTGGGCCAGGTGTCGGCGTTTGCCACACGGTACCCCACCGCCAGCAGGGCGCGGGTGTCCTCTACGGCCCCGCTGAGGTCCCAGTCGGGCTTCACCTCGTCACTCACTTGGTGATAGTCCTTCGAGGTGTACTCATCGCGCTTCTGCTGGCCGAAAGTCGAGTCCTTGCCGATGAAATGGCTGCCCGCTTCGGTGTAGAGCGCCGGCACGCCCTGCTTGGCAAACTCGAAGTGATCGGAGCGGTAGAAGTAACCCTTCTCCGGTTCCTCGTCGGGGCCGATGCTTCGCCCCGCGGGTCGCAGCACGTCGGCCAGCACATCATCGAGCGTGCTGTTGCCGAAGCCGATGACCACCATGTCACTGGTGCGGCCCCACTGATTGACACCGTCCATGTTGATGTTGGCCAGCACCTTGGACAGCGGCACCGGTGGCTGCGTGGCGAAATAGCGCGCACCCAGCAGACCCTTTTCCTCGGCGGTGAGCGCCACGAACATGATCGAGCGCGCCGGCTTGGTGGGCAGGGCCGCAAAGCCCTTGGCGATGCTCAGCATCTGCGCCGTACCGGAGGCGTTGTCGAGGGCGCCGTTGAAGATCTGATCGCCGCTGAGAGTGGTGTCACGCCCCATGTGGTCCCAGTGCGCCGAGTAGATCACGTATTCGTTGCGGCGCTGTGCATCGCTGCCCGGCAGCATGGCCACCACGTTGCGTGACTGCACGGTGCTGAGATCACTCGCGAGACGCACACGCGCGCGCGCACCGAGTGCGACGGGCTTGAAGTCCTTGCGCAGCGCGGCGGCCTTGAGTGCGGCAAAGTCCTGACCGGCCGCCGAGAGGAGTTCCTCGGCCTTGGGCTGCGTGATCCACGCCTCGAAGCCGGTGCGCGACTTGTTGCCGTCGGGTGACTTGATGTCGAGGTTCTCGCGCGCGAGGCTCGACAGCGCGGCAAAGGGATAGCCGGCCGGACCTGTTTCGTGAATGATGATGGCGCCGGCCGCGCCCTTCGCGCTGGCGATTTCGTACTTGTAGGTCCAGCGGCCGTAGTAGGTCATGGCTGAACCCTTGAACATGCTTGTATCGAGCTTCGTGGCGTCGCCGGGGTCGGGGATGGCGGGATCGTTCACCAGCATCACCAGCACCTTGCCCCTCACGTCCACGTCCTTGTAGTCGTCCCAGCCGTACTCGGGCGCCACGACGCCATAGCCGACGAACACGAGTTCCGCGTCGGCCTCCACCAGCGCCTGCTCACGGCGCGTGACCATGTAGTAGTCTGCCGGATGCGAGAGCGGAATGACGCGGCTGCCCACATGGAATGACGCCTCGGGATGCGGCACGGAGCGCAGCAGCGTGACGTTCTGCACAAACGATCCATCGGGCATGCCACCGACGAGGCCCATGGCCTTGAACTGCTCCTCGAGGTAGCGCACGGTCTTGTCTTCGCCGGGGGTGGCCGGCGCGCGCCCCTCGAGCGAGTCATGCGCCAGCACGGCGGTGTGTCGCATGATGTCTTCGGCGGTGATGGCGGCGTAGGCCGGCTCAAGGGCCGTGTCGTCTGCCGGCGCGGCGCGCTCACCTCCGCAGGCAGAGAGCAGTGCCACAGCGCACAGCGCGCCGGTGCGGGTCACGGCGGCAGGCAACGAACGTAGCGTGTTGGTCATGGTGGGGAGGGAGTTCAGAATTCGATGCGCCAGATGCGGCCACTGCCGCCCACGAGCACGGCTGTGCGTCCCACTGTGGCCACGGAGGTTGTGACCTGATCCGTGATGCGTGTCCAGCTTTGCCCCGCATCCGTGGAGTAACTCGCGCCGCCGTAACTGGCCACCACGATGATGCGGTCTCCGTGGGCCGGCACCCAGGCCGCACCGACCAGTGCGCCCGGCTGCGGAGGGCGCGGCAGCAGACGCCAGGACATGCCGGCGTCTTCCGTGATGCCGATGACCCGACTGGACGTGTCGGTGCGCAGCGCATTGATGTCGGAGGCCACCGCCACCGCGCGCTGGGGGGTGGCAAAGACGATGCCGGTCATGCCCGCCACGGCACCGCGCACAAAGGGCGTGCTGTCGGCGCGCCAGGTGAGACCGCCGTCGCGGCTGGACAGGAGTCGCGCCCCGGGTGAACCGGTGGTGATGAGCACATGCGACGGCGACGCGTGCGCCACACATTGGCCACTTGCCGCAAAGGCTCCTTCACCCTCGAGAGGCGCGGGCACCTGCCGGGCATCACGCAGCGTCCAGCGCGCGCCCGCGTCGCTGGTGTGCAGGATGTTGGTGCGTCCGTTCGAGGCATCGCTGAACGCCACGCCGTGTTGCCCACTGCTGAAGGAGAAGCAGTCGTAGAATGCGGCGCTGTCGCTGTTGACGAACTGCAGGATCCAGTCGCGCCCACCGTTCACCGTGCGATAGATGCGCGACTTGCTGCCGGCACCGGCCGACAGAATGAAGGCCGTGTCGGCACCAAAACCGTGCACATCGCGGTACTCGAGCGAATCACCGCTCGGCGTCATGAGACGCTCCCAACTGCGACCGGCGTCACGTGAACGCAGCACGACGCCGCGATGTCCTGCCGCCCAGAGCACCGAGTCTCCCGCGGCATGCACCGCCTGCAGCAGCGGGCTGACCCCCGACACCACCGGGGTGATGCGCGGAGCGGGCGGCTGCTGCGCTGCGGCTGCCGTGGGGGCCTGTGCGCCAACGGCCGTCCCGCTCAACAGGAGCGTGACGGCCGCGACACCGGGCAAGAACTGATTGAGACGCCGAAGCGCCAGGGTGGGGAAGCTGCGCATCGAGTCGGACATAGCGGGGGGAGTGGGATTCGAACCCACGGTACCGTTGCCGGTACGCCGGTTTTCAAGACCGGAGCCTTAAACCACTCGACCATCCCCCCTGATTCCCGCGGTCCATCCGAGGGCGGAGCGCGAGTGTCGCGAAATGTATCAGGGTGTCGCGCCGAGGCGAATCGCCATGCAGGGACGGAATACCCGATTGACATACTCGGGTATGCTTGGCAATATACGTTGTCTTTGTTGATAGCGGTTCTCAACTAACCCTGCCATGATCTCTACCGTCTCGTCACCGCGTGCCGTTGCACCCAACTCGTCCAACCGTCGCGGCCGCTTCCTCGCCCTGACCTGGTCCCTGCTGGCCGGCGCAGTCCCGGCGCCGCTCGCGGCCCAGGGCCAGACGCACGCGCAGGATCACAGCCAGCATGCAGCGTCCACCCCTGCCTCGGCACCAGTAACGCCGGGCAACAGCGCGGCGGCCAGGGCGTTTGCGGCCGCCAGCGGCACGCCCGCCACGATCATTGTGGCGCACGGTGGCGACTCGGTGTGGAACCAGCACGTGCTGGACGTGGCGCGGCAGGTGAAGACGGGTGCCCCGGTGGAAGTGTCCTTCCTCATGGGACCAGCCGCGGCCAAGACGCGCTTCCAGGATGTGGTCGCGCGCCTCGAGAAGGGCGGCGCGTCGCGCATCGTGGTGGTGCCCATGCTCGTGTCCAGCTACAGCGGCCACTACGACCAGATCCGCTATCTGGCGGGCGACAGCGTCACGCTCGATGACATGATGCAGCATCATCTCCACATGGCGGGCATCGAGAAGCCGCGCACGTCTGTGCCGATGGTGATGACCAAGGCCATCGACAGTGCGCCCGAACTGGCGGACGTACTCACCGATCGTGCGCGCGCCATGACCAACGCGCCGCGCGAGCATGCGCTGCTGATCGTGGGGCATGGCCCCAACAGCGCCGAGGACTACGCGCACTGGATGCAGAATCTCCGTGTGGTGGCCGACTCGGTGAAGGCCCGCACGGGCTACCGCGATGTGCGGCTCGAGATGGTACGCGACGATGCACCGGCGCATGTGCGGGCCGAAGCGGTGATCCGCGTGCGCGAACTGATCGATCTGCAGAATCAGCTGACGGGCCGCGAGGTGATGGTGGTGCCGGTGCTGCTCTCGCGTGGTGTGGTGAGCCGCAGCAAGGTGGCCAACGACATTGCGGGCACGAAGTCGCGCTACGTGGCTGAAACCATCCTGCCACATCCGGCGATGGCGCGCTGGGTGGAGTCGCGGGTGCGGGACGCGGTGAGCGGGACCACGGTCAGGGCGGCCGCGCAGCGCTGATTCGCGCGCCGCTGCACGAGCGGCGCCGGCGGTTCTTTGCCACGCAGACCGCTGGCGCCCACTCGGGTCGGATGCACAAATTGCGTTCATGCTGACCCTGCGAACGCCCTATCTGTTGTACCTCGGTGATTCCCGGCACGAGACCGACGCGAAGACGGCCAAGGGGCTGCGGGACTGGTGCCCGCAGCACGTGTTGGGGGAATGGAGTGTCCCAGGCTGCCCCGTGCAACTTGGCTTGCCACGTCTTTCGCCCGCCGAGGCAGCGGCGCGGGGCGCGGGCAGTCTTGTCATCGGCATCGCGTCGGTGGGCGGTGCTGTGCCGGACGCCTGGCTGCCGGATCTCCTGGCAGCCATCGAGGCCGGTCTCGACCTCGTAAGCGGCATGCACACCCGCTTGTCGTCGTTTCCCGTGCTGGTCGAAGCGGCCGCGCGT
Organism: Gemmatimonadaceae bacterium; assembly: GCA_016741895.1. Classification (GTDB taxonomy): domain Bacteria; phylum Gemmatimonadota; class Gemmatimonadetes; order Gemmatimonadales; family Gemmatimonadaceae; genus Gemmatimonas. Next base: position 15,703 of record JACVCT010000029.1, read on the forward strand.
CGCGGCGTGCAACTGGTGGATGTACGCCACCTGCAGCAGCCGTATCCCGCCGGCACGGGGCGCAAGCGAACGGGCATGCGGATCGCCACCGTTGGCACCGACTGCGCGCTGGGCAAGAAGTACACGGCCCTCGCGCTCACCAACGCGCTCACCGCACGCGGGGCCAAGGCCACATTTCGTGCGACCGGTCAGACCGGCATCATGATTGCCGGGCAGGGCATTCCCATCGATGCCGTCGTGTCGGATTTCGTAGCCGGCGCGGCCGAGGTGCTTTCGCCGGACAACGACGCCGATCACTGGGATGTGATCGAGGGGCAGGGCTCGCTGTTTCATCCGGCGTATGCGGCCGTTACGCTGGGGCTGCTGCACGGTTCACAGCCGGACTACCTCGTGCTTTGTCACGATCCGACCCGGCTCACCATTGAACATCGTCCGGGCTTTCCCATTCCACCGCTCGACGAAGCGGCGGATCTCTACCTGCGGCTGGCACGTCTCACCAACCCGACGGTGCGGCTGGCCGGTGTGAGCATCAACTCCTCGGCGCTGGACGAGGCCGCATGGGTGACGTATCGGGCCGAGGTGGAAGCACTGCTCGGTGTGCCGGTCTGCGATCCGCTGCGCGGTGGGGTGGACGCGATCGTTTCCACCTTGCCCGGGGTATGACCGCGGGTCGATACTCCATGCGTGGGGAAGGCGCCGTCCGGCCCATGTGCTGATTTCGCTCCACGCGTCGCGTACGGGGGCGAATTTCCCGTTGACTCTCAGGTGAACATGCGCAGCAACAACCCGGTACTCTCCAAGTTTGCCGACACGGCCCGCAACACGCTGGGCCTGGACGCAGCCACGCCCATGACGGTGGCCGGTACGGCCGGCAAGGCGGGTGTGCTGCTGCTGGTGCTGGCGTTCTCCTCGGCGCTCACCTGGCAGCAGGTGTCGGCGGGCCGTGTGGAACTCATCACGCCGGCCATGCTCATCGGCGGCATCGGCGGGTTCATTCTCGCCATGGTGACGGCCTTCAAGCCCATGTGGGCACGTTGGACGGCGCCGCTGTATGCATCGCTCGAAGGCGTGTTTCTTGGCGGCGTGTCGGCGCTCTACAACCTGCGATTCGCGGGGCTGCCGCAGCAGGCGGTGCTGCTCACCATCGGAGTGGCGGCGGGCGTGTTCGTGCTGTATCGCTTCCGCATTCTGCGTGCGAGTGAAGGCTTCAAGCGCATGATGATGGCGGCCATGATGGGCATCATGCTCTTCTACGTCATTTCCATGGTGCTCGGCTTCTTCGGCGTGAACATCGGCTACTTCACGTCGTCGGGTCCGCTGGCCATCGGCATCAACCTCGCCATCGCCGGCGTGGCGGCGCTCAATCTGGTGTTGGACTTCGACCGCATCGAGGAGGGCGTACGCATGGGGGCGCCCAAGGCCATGGAATGGTTCGCGGCCTTCGGTCTCATGGTCACGCTCATCTGGCTGTATCTCGAGCTGCTTCGTTTGCTGTCGCGTCTGCAGGGTCGTCGCGACTGACGCTTTGTTTTACTGACTATCGCGGATTCCGCGGACAACAAGGGAAACCACAGGATCTGCGCGCTGCAGGTTCTGTGGTTTCTTCGTTCAGAGGGCTAGGGTCATTCCTTCAGATCGTCAACAGCTCACGCAGAGGAATGGAGGGCGCAGAGGCTCGAACGTCATTTGTCATTTTTCTTGCCGTACATCCGTGCTGTTTCCGCTGCATCCGCGTGATCCGCGACAAGGCAGTTGAGCACCGACTGCATTTCTCTGCGGCCTCTGCGCCCTCCATTCCTCTGCGTGAGCTGTTGACGATCTCGCCTCCCACACGGCTTGGTCAGCAGCGCGCACAAACGAAACAAAAAACCACAGAACCTGCGGGGGCAGATCCTGTGGTTTCCCTTGTTGTCCGAGTACTCCGTGATAATCAGTCCAGCCGGATCCAGCAGCGCTTACTTGGGCCAGCCCGCCGAAGGTACGGCCGGCATGATGCGCAGCGCGTTCTGGTAGTACACCTTCTTGAGCACCGCATCGGGCAGGTCGATGCCGTAAAGCTTCCAGAACGCGTGATAGTCGCGGTAGTAGTCGAAGTAGTCATCCCGCGTTTCCAGCACACGCCAGTAGTACGGGTACTCCTCGGGCTGGAAGCTGTCCTTGCCGAAGAGAATGCGGTCCTGGTACTTCACGAAGAAGTCGTGCGCCGCGCGCGGCTGACGACCAATGTCGTAGAGCACCGCACCCATTTCGCCGAGCACGTTGGGCATTTCGTCGAACATCTTGCCCAGTCGCCCGAGGTCGTTGGCGTGCCAGCCAAGGTGCGCGGCCACGAAGGTGGTCTGCGGGTTGGCGCGAAAGAGACTGTCGCGCTCGTTCATGAGCTGCTCGAAGCTCGGATAGCGATCCTGCGGATAGCGGCGCTCGGGAAAGAGCGCCTGCTCGAGCCAGCGCTCGTTGGTGTAGTCGAGCTCGCGGAAGAACTCCTGCGGGTCGGCCGTGTGGATGAACACCGGCAGCTTGAGTCGGGCTGCCGCTGCCCACACGGGCTTGAGCTCCGGATCATTGAGCTTGAGGCGCGAACCGTCGGCCTTGCGGGTGGAGAGACCGAAGCCCTTGCCCACCTCGCCGATGCCCACCGCACCAGCCTTCACATCGGCCTCGAGTTGGGCCACGGCGCGCTCGGCCCAACCCGGCGAGCCCACGCCGCTGAAGTTGATGCCGGTGAGGAACACCACGCGGTTCTTCATGGACGGCGACTGCTTCACGAGGGCGAGGCCCTGCGTGAGGCGATCGCCTGATACGTTGCCGGCCACCACCATGAGGCGCACGTTGATGGAGTCGAGTGTGTACCGGAAGCGTTCGAGCGCCTCGACACTGCCGATCTGTGCACCGCCCGGATGGCCGTGGAAATCCACTACCGGAAACTTTGCGGCACGCCGCATGTTGGCCGGCACCTTGAGTGTCGACTTGGGCCGATAGTCGACAATACTGGGCACCGCGCCTTCGGGCGCGAGACAGGTGCGCGGACGGATCTCCGTCATGCCCGCCGGGCAGGACTCCCCGTCCTTGATCTGCGTGCCGCCACGGAAGCCGCCCTGGGCCTGCAGCGCGGACGACGAGGTCACCAACGGTGTGGACAGCAGCCAAGCGGCAACGAGCGAAAGAATGCGACGCACGGACGACTCCTGAGTGAGGAAACGACGCGGGGACCGACTGTGGTCGATCCCCGACGTGCGAAAGACCACGGCCATACCAGGCGAACTAGTTGCGGCTGCTGTCGCGGCCCGTATCGGTCGGCAACAGCAACTGCTGCGCGGCCGTGTCCTTGCCGGGCTGGGCGAAGGGCTGCGCCACGCGCTCGAAGCCGAACACACTTTCGCGGCGCATGGCCTTGGCGATCTCGCGCGACTGGTTGTACACGGAATCGGCGCGGGCCATCCGCCCGGTCTGCGCAAGCGCTTCCGCGAGCGTGATGCCGCTGATGACGTAGAGATCGGGGATACCCACCGACGCGTCGTCCACCCAGCCGTTGCGGGCCGCGAGCGACTTGGTGGCGGTGAACACCGAGCTCCAGAGCTCGTACGAGCGCTTCACGTCCACGAGGCCTTCGCCGGGAATGACGACGAGGTCACCGCCCGGCTCCTGCGGGTCGGGCATGAGCTTCTTGGCCATGCCCTGCGTCACGACATAGCGCTCGAGGCCCAGCTCATACGGATACCCGCCGGCGGTGCGGCTGAAGTACAGCGGCCGGTCGGGGAAGGCGTCACGCAACATGAAGTACACGAGCTGGTCGGACTTCATGAGCTGCGGCGAACGCGGCTGGGCAATGATGTTGCCCTTCTGGAAGGCGGCGTTCTGCGGCGTGGGGATGTAGAGCGGCAGCGCGTCGGCTTCGTCGTAACTGAGGTTGAACGGCGGGCCGCTGGGCTTCTTCCAGTTGCCACCCTTGTAGATGGCCGGCCCCTTGGCCTCGTCATACTCCCGCACCGGATTGCGAATGAGCTGTCGCACATACCAGTCGGTGTTCATGAGCGAGGTGTTGGCCACGATCACGTCCTGACGCACGCCTTCGACTTCCTGCGCGTACCACAGCGGGAAGGTGTCGTTGTCGCCCACGGTAATCAGAATGCCGTAGGGCTCGACCGAATTGAGCAGGTCCCGCGCAAAGTCGGCCGTGTCGGTCTGCCCAGAGCGCGAGGCCTGCGTCCAGTTGCCGAAGAGCGGGATGAAGGCCACCACCAGCAGCGGCGAGGCCATGGCAAAGCTGCGCGGCCGCGGCTCCACCACCGTGGCCTTGCCCAGCTTCGTTTCGTCGGCGCCGAACAACGTGGCGACCGTCTCCCAGAGGTAGAACAGACCCAGCGCGGCCCAGACGGAAAGCGCCGAGAAACTCCAGAGATAGAAGTAGTCACGGTCACGCACTTCACGCGGCACCGAGTCACCCAGCTCGGGCGCCTGCGAGTGCCCGTACCTGAAGTTGAGGTAGAAAATCAGCCCCAACGTCATCGTGAATACGAGTGGCCCGAAGAACCAGAAGGATCGTCGATCCTTCTGGAAGTGCATCCATCCTCCGAGAATGATGAGGATGAAGTAGAACACGGCGAGTCCATTCTGCAGACCCGGGTTCTCGTTGTACGCGTCGCGCAGCCACTGCCACTTGAAGTACAACCAGTACATGCCCACCTGGGCCGTGAACGGGGCCTGGCGCTCACCGAGCTCCGGCTTGCCGTACTGGCCGCGGTTGAAATTGTACATGAAGCGGTCGTACGTGAGCTGGCTGAAGGTGCAATCCATCCGGATTTCCGTTACGCATCCGGTGGGCTCGCCTTCGTTGATGGCCGGGAAGTGCGCGGCGCGAATGGGCTGCGTGGCAAACGGGGTGAGACCGAACACCAGCGCGGCGGCGCAGGCCACCAGCAGCTTCCAGCGCATGACCGTCTGCGGGCGACGAATCAGCACCGCGAGGCCGACGGCCGGTGCCGCCAGCATACCGGCCATGTGATTCGTGTAGCCAAGGCCCAGCAGATAGGCGATCAGCACGAGCAGGCGATCGGCCACCGGACCTTCCGGGTCGTCACACCAGCGCACGGTGAGCCAGCAGATGAACGCGAGGCCAACGAGCGACACCGTGTACACCTTTTCGTTCACCACCGACTGGTTCCACACCGTGAAGGCGGTGGCGCCAATGAGGACGGCGAGCGAGCCACCCATGATGCGCTGCCAGCGCCGTGGCATCCACTGCACGAGCACGCGCTCGGTGACGAGGAACCAGAACGCCGCGGACACGGCGCTCGACAGCGCGGCCAGCACGTTGATGCGCATGGCCACGGTGGGTGCAATGGGCAGCACGGAGAACACGCGGCCGATGAGCACGAAGAACGGATTCCCCGGCGGATGCGGCAGGCCGAGCACGTAGGCGGCGGCGATGTACTCGCTGGTGTCCCACATGGACGTGGACGGAGCGAGCGTGACCAGGTAGAGCAGGAAGGTCACGAGCCCCGCCACGGTGGCAGCGAGGTAGGACGGGCGGTAGTCGAGTTCGGCCGCAGCGGTGCCCTTGGCACCGATGCTGGTGGCCGTAGTCGCGGAAGCGGTCGCGGCGACGGTCATGGACGGGACAAATAGTGGAGCCGCCCCGGGCCGGAGGCGGACCGGGTGGGCAGAGTGCCAGTAACCTTCAAAGCTCGCCAGCGGGTGGACCGGACACAACCGCCCGGGGCAAGATGCTGCGTGCCAGTTATGGCGGCGAGAGGTCCTTCGGGGCGGGGACGTCGGAAACGACAAAGCGGGGCCCATGGGCCCCGCCTTGGACGTTGGTGCTGTGGTTTGCCGGACAGCCCGGCCGAACGCGGCGCGTTCTGTGCGGCCGGGCTACAACGCGCGGTGGCGGCGAGCGCGTCGCGCGGCCAGTAGCAGCAGGCCACTGGCCAGGAGCGCGGGCACCGCCGGTTCAGACACCGGCACCGCCTTCACGCGTATGACGAAGTCGTTGTAATCGCGGTCGGAGAAGGAGTTGCGATTGTTCGTATAGCCGAACGCGCAGCTGTTGGAGTTGGCGATGGTGTTGAACGGACGATCGCAGGCGTTGTCTTCGGCCCCGACGTAGTAGGTGCCGGTGTTAGCGAGTTCGAAAAAAAAGCCGAAGTCGTCTTCGTCGATTTCCGGTTTGGCGGCATTGTCAAGGCTGGTGAATACTGCGAACTGCTGCGGTGCTGCGGCGAAGCCATCTGCCTCGAAGGTCGTCATGTCCGAGTAGAACCGACGCGGGTCGCTGCTGGGGTTCCAGGCATCAAGCCAGAGGTAGAATCCGGCCCCGGTAGTGAGCGTGGTGAGACCACTCACCGCGACTTGCGTGTCGAAATCATCGAACAGCTGATATCCGAATTGTGCCTGGCTGGGCACATCGGCGCCCGCCACTCTGCCAAGCAGTTCGATTTCCCAGGTGCCGGCGCCAAAGAAGAAGCGAAGCGGCGTTCCGGTCCCGCTCTGGAGCACCCTGGCATTGGCTGCGACGAGCGCACCGCTCGTGCTGAGCCAGCCGGCGGGCTTCTGGTTGTTGCAGCTCCCCTCGGTATTGCGGAGGATGTAGCCGATGTTGCAGTTGGTGCCGTCGCTGGAGCTGTTGTTCCAGTAGGAATTCGGCGCATTGATATCCTGCCACTGCTGGGCCCGGACGGTGGAGGCGGGCAGGGCGACCAATGCCCCGGCCAGCAGGGCCGGTAGCGAGCGGGCGGTGAGCAAACGCAGGCGGGAAAACATGACAGCTCCTGGTCAAAGGGCAGGCCGTTTCGTGAACCATTCTGCATGATTCGCGCCGCGCCGCTTGCTCGGGTTTTCCCGCGGGACGCTGGATCACCCGTCCTGAAGTTCCGGAAAATGGTCGCGCGCTGCCACACTCTGACGCAGCAATGCAACAGACGAGCTCATCTTTTCGGGACGCCGCGCCCTGACGACGGGGACAGGGCTCTTGTCCCCGAGGGATTGGCACCCGTCCGACAATTGTCTAGCGTGACGCATGCGCCTTCTGTCAGCCTTCCGCCACCGGCCTTGGACGCCGGTCATTGCGCTGTTGTTCGTGTTGGTCGCCCGCCCGGCCGAGGCCCAGGGGGAGCGACCCCCTGCGACCGACTCCACCCGCCGGGCCGGGGTGCCGTTGGTCGGTGATGTCATCGACGCGGTGGGCCGACCGCTGGCCGACGTGGAAATCGCGCTGGTTGGCACCAACCTGCGCACGCGCACCGATGCGCGCGGTTTCTGGATGTTTCGCGATCCGCCAACCGGCGCCTACGTGCTTACGGCTCGGCGTTTGGGCTATGCGCCCATCAATCATCCCATCAACGTGTTTGCCGGCGTGGCGGACACCGTCAACCTCGCCACGGCGCGGCTCAACAAGCTCACGCCGGTGCAGGTGCAGTCCACCATGGACGCGGCCGGCCGTGATGCCACCGCCATGGCGGAGCGTCTGCTGCAGATTCGTGTAAGCACGGGGCGCCTGCTCACTCGCGATGACATTCTGGCGCGTAAACCAGCCGGTGTGGTGGATCTCATTCAGGCGGTGCCGGGCATCCCGGCGCAGCGCCCGGCCCGTGGCATACGCGTGGCCACCACACGCCCGGGCACCG
>JACVCT010000030.1 GCA_016741895.1 Gemmatimonadaceae bacterium
CGTTCCCCCGCGCCCCCCCACCGCGGCCACCGCCGCGCGCTCCCGCCCCGCGGTGCGCCGGGGTGGCGTGCACCCCGGGCGCGGGGTGGCCTGCCCTGAATTGTCGCAACCGGTCGAGACGCAGTTCGCGAGCACGTGGCGCCTGCACGAGCCAGGCAACGGCAAGATGTTCGGGGTGCTCGTGGTGGCAGCGCCCGACGGCACCATCGGCTATCTGCGCGGCTTCTCCGGCATGGTGAACGGCCAGTGGGAGATTGACGGATGGGCGCCGCCTGCCTTCGACCGCGTGCAGCGCGACCGCGTGTGGATTGACGGTGAGGCGGAGATGCTGGCGTTCAGCGCGCGACGCGCGGCGCTGCTCGCGTCGGGGTCCGAAGGCGCGAACACGGCGGTGGCGAATCGTGTCGACGCGGCCGTGCGCGAACTCGATGCGGCGCGTACGCAGCGCTCACGCATCCTTATGGCACAGATCCAGGACAGCTATCACTTCGCCAATGCACACGGCGAGGTGCGCCCGCTGCGCGATCTGTTCGCCCCAGCCGAGCCGCCTGCCGGCGCCGGCGATTGTGCAGCGCCCAAGCTGCTGGCGCATGCGTATCGCCTGGGGTTCACGCCACTGGCACTCGCGGAACTGTGGCTGGGTGCGCCATCCACAACCGGCGATCGCCGCGCGGGTGTGTTCTACGCCGCCTGTCGCGGCAAGTGCCTGCCCATCCTCACCCATATGCTGGCTGGACTCCCCGCCGATCCGCCCCCGCTCTTCGGCTCGGCGGCCATCGACCCCGCCGAGCCATTGGCGGTGTACGAGGACGAGCACTTGCTGGTGGTGAACAAGCCGAGTGGTCTGCTCACGGTGCCAGGCCGCAGTGCGGCGCTGCAGGATTGTGTGGTGAGTCGGCTGCGGGCGCGCTACCCCGACGCCACGGGGCCACTGGTGGTGCATCGCCTCGACATGGACACCTCGGGGCTGCTGCTGGTGGCCAAGACACTCGATGTGGCCAAGGCTCTGCAGCGACTGTTCTCATTGCGCGAGGTGGAGAAGCACTACGTGGCGTGGCTGGACGGCGAGGTGGCAGGCGAACAGGGGCGCATCACCTTGCCGCTGCGCATCGATGTCGATGATCGGCCGCGCAACATTCATGACCCCGTGTTCGGCAAGCCGGCTGAAACTGAGTGGCAGGTCCTGATGCGAGAGCAAGGGCGCACGCGGGTGCGCTTCACACCGCACACGGGCCGCTCGCATCAGCTGCGTGTCCACGCCGCACATCCGCTGGGGCTGGACGCGCCCATCGTGGGTGACCGGCTGTACGGGCGCACACCACCGCACGAGGACGAACGGCTGTTGTTGCACGCCGAGCGCGTGGCGTTCGTTCATCCGGTGACGGGTGTGTCGGTGGTGGTGCAGCAACCCGCGCCGTTCTGACGAGTTCTTGCATGCACGGTTCCGATATGCCTGCACCAGATCGCCCGTTCCGCGGCGACACAGTACTCACGACCGCCGAGTGGCAGGCGCGCGCTGCCGCGCACCTCGCGCGCGTGGAGGTGTATACGCGCCCCCGTCGTGAGCGGCGGGCGCGCGGGGCGTCGCATCCGGTGCACGACTTCCTGTTCCAGTACTACAGCTATTCCCCCGCCAAGCTGGAAGCGTGGCACCCTTCATCGGGAGAGGGCTTGGTGGACAGCACCGAGGCGCGCGAGCGCTTCCCTGAACCGGTGTACGTCGCCGCCGATGGCGTCATTGGGCGCATGCCCGGCGCGATGAGCAGCGCCGAGCGTGACACCTTGGTGAAGGTGCTGGATGTGCTGCGCGCCACGCACGAACGACCGGCGCAGTTCGGCTGCTACGGCATGCACGAGTGGGCCATGGTCTACGGTGGGCACGACGTACGGCATGCGCAGGTTGCGCCACTCCGGATGCCGCAGGCGGAGCTCGATGCGTTTGTGGAGAGTCGGCCGGTCCTGTGCAGCCACTTCGAGGCGTTCCGATTTTTCGCGCCGGCCGCCAAACCGCTCAATCGCGTGCTGCTCACCTGGGAGACACGACACGACCTGGAGCAGCCCGGCTGCATTCACGCCAACATGGACCTCTACCGGTGGGCGTTCACCTGCATGCCCTGGGTGGGCAGCGAGCTGCTGTGGCAGTGCTTCGCGTTGGCGGCCGAATTGCGCCTGCTCGACATGGAAGCCGGCCCCTATGACCTACGGTCCTTTGGCGTCGAGCCAGTGCGCGTGGAGACACCCGAGGGGCGCGAGGAATACCAGCGGCGGCAGCGTGCGTTGAGTGAGCAGGCGCGCGGGCTGCGAGCGGCGTTGATCGACGCGATAGGGGCGGTACTTGAGGCTGGAGCGGGCCGCCGCTAACGCGCGTCGCACACCGGGATGCCCGGCGTGCGACGCGCGTAGTCGATGATCCCACGATCACAGGTCATCAGCGCCGCACCGAGCGTTTGGGCGTGGGCGATGAGGATGCGGTCGGCCGGATCGCCGTGCGGTTCTCCGTGGAGGCGGGTGCTGTGCACCAGCACGTCGCGCGTCACAGGCACCGACACGATCCCAGGCGCCGTGCCGGCGCGGTCGAGCCAGATGCCGACATCGGTGGAGAGTCGCAGCCGACCCTTCCTGACCAACATGGCGACTTCCCAATAGGAGAAGTCGCTCACGAGAAGCCGCTGCGAGGCAGCGGCACGTTCGATGAGTCGAATCGTGTGGTTCGGGAGTGCACCCGACGACGGGTCGAGCGTCCAGATCCACACGTGGGTATCAAGAAGAAGCGGGGTTTCGCGTGTGGGCGCCTCACTGGCGCGCCACGCGGCGGGAAGCCCGACGTAGGTTGGTTCCGGCTCGCCAACTGCGCGACGCTTCTTTGCGACCGGTGACTTCCTGGCAGGCATGTCAGCGACGCCGCGCGGCCAGGGGGTCCGTGAACGATTCCCCCCAAAGTGACTCGTCAGCCGATACGATATCGCCGTGGCTCGCCACACTCGCTGCGAGAAAGCCTACTGGTGAAATAGCCGGCGGCTCGACGGCGGAAACTCGCACCACCGGCCGCCCGTGCTTGGTCACGATCAGCTCGGACCGCGTGCGCGCGATGTCGTCCATCAGTTCGAGGCAGGTGGCCTTGAACGTGGTGGCGGAGACCTCCTGCGCAGGGGGGCGCCGCGAAGGGCGGGTCGGCTTTCGACGCATGGTGGGCTCAGGAGAAATGGTCAGATTAATATGACCACTATGCACCGAGGCGACAAGACTGTCCGTCTTGCGCGCAGGGCCTGCGCGGGCCACACTCCCGGGACATGAGGTGTCGTTGACTGAGGCTTCGCAAACATCCCGTCGGGGTTGGCTGGCGGTCATGCTGGCCGGCGTGCTCGCCCCTACGCTGGCTGTGCTGCGCCTTGATGCGGTAACGCTCGCAGCGCAAAGTGGCCCGATCCTCGCCGCCAGTCTGATGGGCACGGGGATGATCGCGGCGGCGGTCGCGGCGCGCTTCTGGGTGGGCGTGGCGCTCGCGTTGACAACCAGCGTGGGCCTCATTGCCTTGGCGCAGCGTCTGGGCATGGCACCGCTGGCGCATCCGCTGTCCACCACGCTGGCGCTGCTGGTGGCCAGCATCAGTTTCGCCGCACGCGGTACCTTGTTTACGCGGGCGCATCCGCGTCACGGCTGGATCATCGCGGTGCTGGTGGTGTGCGGAGAGGCGGCGACGCTGCTTACTGCGGCGTGGCTGCCCACCTGGCTGCCCACCTGGCTGCTGGTGCTGCTGCCGGCGCAGTGGGCCAGCACGGCCATTGCGACGGCTATCGTCGGGAGCGGCACACGGGCCGCGATGGCGGTGCTGGTGGCGCTGGCGGGCACGGCTGCCACCACGCTGCTGGTGGCGCGCCTCTTGCCGCGCAAGTGGCCGTACGCGCTCATGTTCACCGCGTGGCTCGCGTTCTCGGCCCTCGTCGCGCGCCATCCGGCGCCGACGCTGAAGCGCACGCAATCTTTGAACGAGCTGCGCTCGCGCTATTTTGAATGCACCATGTCGGATGCTCATCGCAATACAGCCTGCCAACCACTTTCAAATGACAGATAACGCACGTTCGCTCGCAGAGTTCATGGAGTTGGTGTGGAATCGAGGCGACGCTGCGGCCGTCGATCGCTTCCTCGCTGACGAGTACGTGATCCACAGCGACCCGGGTGACTCTTGGGACGGCGCCACTCTCTCACGCGAGGGGTTCAAGGAGCGCCTGCTGACCTCACGCGCCGCGTTCCCCGATCTGCGCTTTGAAATTGCCGAGACGATTGCGGAGGGTGACCGGGTTGCGATCGCGTGGCGCATGGTCGGCACGCAGACCGGGCCGATGGGACCATTGCCCCCCACAGGTCGATCCATCGCGGTTCAGGGCATGACGGTCTACTATTTCCGCAGTGGCCGCATTGCCGGACACCGGCAGGTGGTCGACCGGCTCGCCGTCGCCCAGCAACTCGGACTCGCTCCTGCGTAACCCGGCGGTCATCGCATGAGCCGCGCCAAACGTCACCCCGCCCAATCGCTCGCCGACCTGCGCAACGTGGGCAAGGCGGCCCTCAGCGATTTTGCCATCCTGGGCATCACCACGCTGGCAGAACTCGCGGCGAGTGATCCCGACGTGCTTCATCAGACACTCGAACGCGCCACGGGCAAGCGTCAGGATCCGTGCGTGCGCGACGTGTTCGCTGCGACCATCCACCAGGCACGCACCGGGGAAGCGCTCGACTGGTGGCACTTCACCCCCGAACGCACGGGTGGCGTTCGAAAGCCGTAGGACGCATTTGAAGTAGCGGCCAACATTCGGGAGGAGTCGGTGCGCAGGACGCTGCTGCGATTTGCCGGAGCGCTGGTGGGGCTCGTGGCTGTGGCCATCGGCGGCAGCTACGCGTGGGATATGCGCCGTCGCGCTTTGGCTATCTGAGTTCCTCAATGCCCGACGGTGCCACCTGGGACGACCAGGCGGCGGCCTTCGTGGCCTTGCTCGACCATCTCCAGATCGAGCGTGTGGCCGTGGTCGCGCTGTCTCAGGGCGGCCCTTCGGCGTTGTTGCTTGCTGCGCTGTATCCCGAGCGGGTATCGTCGTTGACCTGCCTGTCGTGTGGCGTGGTGGCATCGGCGTCTGCCGACCAGACCGAGGCGAACAAGAATGGCAACATGCTGCGACGGGTCTTTTCCCACGACTACACGTACTGGGGCATTGCGAAATTCTTCAAGCCACAGCTCATGCGTGTGCTGGGTGCCAGCGATGCCGTGGTGGCCGGACTTACCCCTGAGGCGCGCGGGTTGGTGGATCGGCTGATTGATGAGATGAACCCGGCCGCGCCGCGGGCGGCGGGTGTGGTGTTTGACAATACGGCAACTTTGCCCGGCAAGCGAATTGCGTCGATTGTGGCGCCGACGCTGATCGTGCATGCGAAGGACGACCTCTTGCAGTTGTACCACAATGCCGAGTTCGCCTCGCAGACTATTCCCGGGGCCAGGTTGATGCGTTTCGAGACTGGCGGGCACGTGCTGGTGGTGGTGCAGCAGCAGGCAGTGGGCGAGGCCGTACGGGCGCAGGTTCGGGTAGGCTGGCCTTGAACTCCTCGACGTTCATCATTCGCCGAGCTGGCGAAGTCGCGCGCACGCTCGCACCTTAGCTGGAAGCCCTTCTGCCACAGGCGCCACCCTAAATTTATAAGGCTCAAGTGACCATTCCTGGCAGGACGTTTGTGCGCATCGGTCTGTATGCGTCCTTCTATCTGGCGGTGCTGGCCGCAACCAACGAGTTGCGGCTTTCGAGCAGTGGCATCCGTTTCTTCTGCCTACTCTGGTTTGTCCAGTCCGCAGCGGAGCTGTGGCAGACACGGCGCCCCCCTTCGGACACAGTAGGCCAGAGCTGAAGAGCTGACGATGACCATCTTCCTGCTGTTCCTGCTGTCCGTTGGGCGCGTGCCATGGCAGGACCGATCGTCAGTGACCACGCGTGCGCTAATCGTCGTGGGTCAAACACTCAAGAATCGATCCGGTGCGATTGTCGAAACCGGCAAGCTTGGTGTGGTGGCGGACTCCATACTTCGCCATGCCGTGCAAGGCGCAGGACAGCGGGTCGTGAGTCCGTCAGTATCGGCGCTTCGTGTACGCCTACTCTCCACCGAGCTTCGTGGTGCCGATACGGCCATCGTCCGTCTCAACCTTGAGCAGTGTGATCCCGCGACCCGCGCATGGTTCCGCAACGAGTTGCAGTATGTGGTCGTTTCGCCGTCGCGCGACCTGCCTCCGCAAATTCGGTCACGGCTGCTTCGGAAAGCAGAGGACGGCACGTGCAATCCGTAAGGCTTTCCGAACGCAGCTGGTCGACGGTCTGGCGCGCCGTGACGGAAAACAGGCCCGGAGTGACATGATGTCTCCTCGACCCGCGAGGACACTGATCGTTCCTCCCCTGATAGCGGGGATGCTCGCCAGTTGTCTGCCGCTACCGGGTGGGCGAGCAATCGCTCAGCAAGAGGTGGCGGGAAAGAGCGGTGAAGACATTTTGCTCGCACGAAGCGGCGATTCCTGTCGGGTGGCGGCCGATGTCTTCGAGCGTATCCGCATCGGCGACATGCACATGTGCACCTGGCAGTCGTCGCGCGGGTCTGGCGAGACGGTGTTGGGTGACCCCAAGCGAGGGGGCATCCAGCATCCAGTGGATCGACCCCGCGTTCCTCCCAGAGGCGGTCCGCGGTGACAGGAGTTTTCCTCGGACGGCCATTCCCGCCGAGATGTCTGATCGTCGCGCTGCTCTGCTTGGCCTGCCGCGGCTCGGATACCAGCGCAAAGACGTTGGACGCCGGGGACACGGAGTCTGCCCGCCACTTCGCCCAGGCGTTCTACGACTGGTACGTGCCGCTGAGTGACCGCGTGCCGGCGGCACACATGGACAGCGTGATGGCGCGTGGCCATGAGCTCTTCACGCCGACACTGCTGCAGGCGTTGCAGCGTGATGTGGAAGCCCAGCGAGACGCGGCCGACATCTTCAGCGTGGTGGGGGACTACGATCCATTTCTCAATTCTCAGGATCCCTGTACGAAGTACGTGGTGCAGGCGGTTGAGCGCCGAGGGGGCGGCTGGCAGGCGATGGTTGAGGCACAATGTGGGAATGGCTCGTCAACGTCGGCAGTCCTCGTGGACATGGTGCGCGACGGCGTGACCTGGCGCTTCGCGAACTTTCGCAATCCGGATCAGCCTGCCTACGATCTTGTTTCGCAGCTCCGCGCCGTACAGGCACAACGCGACTCGGTGAGTCAATCGGATTCTGCCCGGTCTTTCGTCATCGTGTTGACGCGCGACGTGCGCGTGGTTGATCGAGGCGCTGCACCGGAGGAACGTGGAGTTCTATACGGCGATACATCGCTTGTGCTGCCGCGCGGCACCGAGTTGACCATGATTCGAATCGGTCTTGAAGGAGGTTGCACAGTCCGGCACGGCGCACTGATGCTTTCGCTCACTTCGTGTCCGTGGCTCGACGGCTTTACCGACCACCAATCAGACATCTTCCTCCGGCGAGACATGCCGGCGGTCGCCAGGTAGCGAAGCATGAAGGTCAGCTGGGCTATTGCCTTCATGCTTGTGCCGAGGGTGGCAGCCGGCGCCTCCTCAGCCTCGAATACGGCAAGACCATGGGGCGGCGGTGGGTCCGCGAAAGTAGCCGACGACGCCGGCTCGCGGCGACTGATTCCGCCCGTGAACTTCCGTCGCCGGCGCCGCGTTAACCATCTTCCGGTGCCGGCCTTTCCCCTCGTGCTGCATCGATCGCTCCACTCTCCCTTCGGCCGAATCCATGCGCCGCTCCGCCCTGCTCGTCCTGCCACTGCTGCTGCCCGTGGCAACGCTCACCGCTCAGCGCCCCACCACCCTCGCCGGCCGCTCGACCGTCTACGCCCCGCACGCCATGGTCGCGACCAGCCAACCGCTGGCGTCCGCCGCGGCGCTGGAGGTGCTGCGCAGCGGTGGCAACGCTGTCGATGCGGCCGTTGCCGCTTCTGCGGTGCTCGGTGTGACGGAACCGCACATGACGGGCCTCGGCGGCGACATGTTCGCGATCGTGTGGCTCGCCAAGGAACAACGGCTGGTCGCCATCAACGCGAGCGGACGTGCGGGCTCAAGCATGTTGCGCGACACCTTGATTGCCCGCGGCTTTCGCGCCGGCTCACAGCAGGGCGCGATGTCGGTAACCGTGCCGGGCGCACTGGCCGGCTGGGACACCCTGCTGCGCCGCCACGGCACGAGGACGCTGGCCCAGATGCTACAGCCCGCCATCGGCTACGCCCGCGATGGCTTCCCCGTCACGCCGATCATTGCCGCGCAGTGGGGCGAGCAGACCGAGCTCCTGGAACGCGATGCGGCGGCGACGGCGACTTACCTGCCGGGTGGGCGCGCACCGCGGGCTGGCGAATGGTTTCGCAACCCCGACCTGGCGCGCACGATGCAGGCCATCGCCGACAGCGGCGTCGCGCACTTCTACACGGGTACGCTGGGTCGCCGCATCGTGGACCACGTACAGCGACTCGGCGGCTTCATCACCGCCGAGGATATGCGCACCAACGCGCCGACCTGGATCACGCCCATCTCTGTACCCTTCCGCGGGTATCGCGTGTGGGAGCTGCCGCCCAACAACCAGGGAGTGGCCGCGCTCGAGATGCTGCGCATCCTCGAGCCCTACGACTTGAAGGCGATGGGTCACAACTCGCCGGCCTACCTGCACCATCTCATCGAGGCCAAGAAGCTCGCCTACGCGGATCTCGATCGCTTCGTCGGCGACGCCGACCACCTGGAGCTCACGGCTGAACAGATGCTGAACGACACGTTCATCTCAGCGCGCCGGCAGCTGCTCAACCCGACGCGCGCGCAGGAACGTGTGGATCCCGGCCCGAGCCGGACGCGCAGCGAGACGGTGTATCTCGCCACGGCCGACGCCGAAGGCAACATGGTGTCGTTCATCAACTCCATCTACGACTACTTCGGCTCGGGCGTGGTGGTGCCGGGTACCGGGTTTGCGCTGCACAACCGTGGGGCAGGCTTCTCGCTCACGGAAGGGCTGCCCAATACGGTCGCGCCGGGCAAACGGCCCTTTCACACGCTGATTCCCGGCTTTGTCACCCAGACCGTGAACGGCCGCGAGCAGGCCTATATGAGCTTCGGGCTCATGGGTGGTGGCGTGCAGGCGCAGGGACACGTGCAAATGCTGCTGAATCACTTCGTGTTCGGGATGGACATCCAGGCGGCGATCGATGCGCCGCGGTTCCGGCACTACAACGGCTATCGTGTCGCACTTGAGGCGCCATTCACCGACGACGTGCGTGCCGCGCTGGAGGCGAAGGGGCATGTGCTGATCGAGCAGCCGCCCATCGCGTTTGGCGGAGCGCAGGCCATTCTCCGGCTGCCACGTGGCTACTCGGCAGGCAGCGACCCGCGCAAGGATGGACTGGCCATCGGCCACTAAGTTCTCTTCTCACTCTTCCCTGTTTCGCCATGCCGCACCCCGTCCATCTGACTACGCGCATTGCGCGACGCCTGTGCGCAGTCGGTGTCGGTGCGTTTGCGTTGATCTCCTGCGCGACCACCTCGCACACGTCATCCACTGGGATGGGCGCCGGAGCGACGGGCGCCGAGCCAGCGGCGACCATGCCACGCCCGGCGTCCGCGAGAATCGGCAACGACATCCGGTGGTTCCGATCGTCGGCCGAGCAACGCGCCGCGTTTCTTCAGGCGTACCGCGTCGCCGGTGAGCGGCTGGTGGCACTCTCCGAAGGACGCAGCAGGGGCACGTGGGGCGTCATTCTCGACGCCGACGAAACGGTGCTCGACAACAGTCGCTACCAGCAGGAGCGCGCGCTCGTGGACTCCGGATATACCGAGGCGAGCTGGTCACGCTGGGTGGCGCGCCGCGAGGCTAGGGCGCTCCCGGGCGCGCTCACTTTCATCCGCGATGTGCAGACACGCGGTGGACGCGTTGCGATCGTCACCAACCGCACAGCGGCGGAGTGCGACGACACACGCGCAAACCTGCGCGCTGAAGGTATCGAGGCCGATGTCGTGCTGTGCAAGGCGGAAACGAGCGACAAGAATCCGCGCTTCGCGCAGGTCGCCGCCGGAGTGAACGGGCTCCCACCGCTCGAGGTGATCATGTGGATCGGTGACAACATTCAGGACTTCCCCGGGATGACGCAGGCGCCGATGCGCGCAGCGCCCGAGAGCGCGTACACCGACTTCGGGCGGCGGTTTGTGCTGCTCCCCAACCCCATGTATGGAAGTTGGGAGCGCAATCCGCTACCGTAGCGTTCACAACCACTCAAGGTCCACAGGAGATCACATGTCCGAATCCATCGCCCGCCGCATCGTCATCGCCAGCTTCACGACGCCGACCGGCGCCGAGAACGCCCGAGATCTTCTGAAGGGTGCCGCCGTTGGTCTTGGCAACGTCGCCGTGGTCACGCGAAAGCCGAGCGGCGAGGTGGCGTTCAGCGAAACAGAGGACTGGGGCGTGGGGAAGAGCGCGCTGATCGGGGCGATTGCCGGTCTTCTGCTTCCCGGCGTCGGTACCATCACCTTGGCTGCCGGCGGCGCGATTGCTGCCTACTTCATCGATCTGGGCTTTCCCGACGCATTGCTGCGGCAGTTGGGTGAAGGGCTCGCGCCCGACACGTCCATGCTCATTGCGCTGGTGGCTGACGCCGACATTGAACGCGCGACGAGCGTGATTGCCATGAGCCACGGCAGCGTGATCGGTTCGACCACGGAGAGCGACCTGACAGCAGCGATCACGAAGATGCGCGGCTAGAGCGGCCGCTCCGGGACTACTCTGACACAGGCACAAGATGACGCAGGATCTCAAGGGTAAGACCGCCGTCATTACCGGCGGCAGCAAGGGCATCGGCTACGCAATCGCCGCTTCGCTGGCGGCCGCCGGCTGCAACGTGAGCATTTCCTCGCGCCATGCGAGCGAGGTCGAGCGCGCGGCGCGTGAACTGTCGGAGCGTGGTGCGGGTACCGTGGAAGGCATCGTGTGTGATGTCCGCAACCGCGACGATGTGCGACGCATGATCGATCGCACGGTCGAGCGATTTGGCGGGCTGCAAATCCTCGTCAACAACGCCGGCGTCGGGAGATTTGCGCCCATGAGCGAGCTCACGCCGGAGGATTGGGACCAAGTCATTCGAACCAACCTTGACGGCGTGTACTTCTGTTGCCACGCCGCGATTCCGCATCTCCGGAACAACGACGACAGTTGGATCATCAACATCGCTTCGCTCGCCGGCAAGAACCCGTTGCCGGGTGGCGCAGCGTACAACGCATCCAAGTTCGGACTCGTCGGCTTCAGCGAGGCGCTCATGCTCGACGTGCGACAGTACGGCATCCGCGTGAACTACATCATGCCGGGCAGTGTGGCGACGCATTTCAATGACCACACGCCGAGTGATGCGGACGCGTGGAAGATCCAACCGGAGGACATCGCGGAGCTTGTGATGGGGCTCGTGCGCTTTCCGTCGAGGTCGTTACCGTCGCGCATCGAGATCCGGCCGACCAAGCCGCCGCGGCGGTAGGGTGGCACGGCAGGACCGCGCCACGAGCCGCCCTACCACGCCACAACTCCACAATATCTCCGCACTACATCCGGCAAAAACGATGACTGTGTCCAGATCACGTACCACCTGCCTGCTGCTCACCACCCCGGCGCTGTTCCTGTTCGCATCGACGGCACGTGGCCAGGTCACCGCGGAACTTCACACAGCCTCGCGGCCCCAAGTTGTCAGGCCTGAGGATGGCGAGCGGCGTATTCTGCCAGATGACCTACCGGAGTCCATGATCTTCATCGCGATGACTGGCAGCTCGCCGTGAGAGTGGAATTGACGTGCGCTGGCAGGTGACGCCGTTCGCTCCGTGGGTCGTGCTGGATACGTTGCGCCTTGAACAGCGCCCGTTCAAAGAAGCCGCACGCCGAACTCCCGCTGCAGCGCTCGTCGCCCATCATTGCTGAGACGCAACGCCCGTGTGTCGGGCATTCGAGCAAACCAGCCGCGCTCGAGAACCAACGCAAGCAGCGCGCTGCCCAGCACACCCGCCACGTGATGGCGTCGCTCACTCCAGTCGAGACACATGCGCGCGAAGTGACGGCGACGCGTCGTGGCTTCCGCCGCAATGACATCGGTATCGATTCCAAGCCTCGCAAATCGCTCGCGCCCCGTTGCGGTGACACGATAGCCGAGACCCTCCTCCACGAGCGCACCACCGGCTAGCAGCGCGCTCGTGAGCGCCACGCCCGCCTGACCTGCGAGATGATCGTAGCAGCTGCGGGCGAGCCGCATGGCGCCCGTGGGTTCGACCTGGCGCGCTGATGGCTGCGTTGTGCCTCCGACGACGGCCATGGTCTCAAGCAACTCCGCGACGCCCGGATGAATCAGGCGCAGATAGCGGTGACGTCCCGTCTGCTCCACGCCAAGCCATCCCGCTTCCACGAGACGTGCCAGATGCTCACTAGCGGTGGATGGGCGAATGCCGGCAATGCGTGCGAGGTCGCCGGCTGGAAGACGGCGACCATCCATGAGCGCCCACAGCATGGCCACGCGTGAGGGATCGGCGAGCAGCTCAGCGGTGGGGACCACCGCGGCGTCAGGTTGTGGCACCAAACGGCGCGAACTCGGCATGCGACAAAGATCGCCGGCGAATGCTTCGGCGGCTACCGAAATGATTGCGCGCCATACTGGCCGCATGACCATTACCTGCTTCATCCGATACGAGATCGACCCGTTCCAGCGGGACGCCTTTCGCCGCTACGCCGAAGCGTGGGGCCACATCATTCCCCGACTGGGCGGCGCCCTGCTGGGATACTTCCTCCCCCACGAGGGGACCAACAACGTGGCCTGGGGCCTCATCGGATTCGAAAGTCTCGCCGACTACGAGGCCTATCGCACGCGTCTCAAGGCCGATCCGGAGGCGCGCGCGAACTTTGCCATGGCGCAGGAGCTGCGCTTCATCCTCAAGGAGGAGCGCAGTTTTGTGGAGTTCGTCCCGGGCACACGCAGTCTCACATGATTGCGGTACTGTTCGAGGTCTGGCCGGCCGAGGGGCGCCGGTCAGAGTACCTCGATCTGGCGGCCGAGCTCAAGCCGCTGCTGCACGCGGTGGACGGCTTCATTTCAGTGGAGCGATTTGAGAGCCTCGCCGAGCCGGGCAAGCTGTTGTCGTTGAGTGTGTTTCGCGACGAAGCCGCGGTGCAGGCGTGGCGCTGTATCGCCGAGCACCGGGTGGCGCAGATGCGTGGCCGGTCGGGCGTCTTTCGTGACTACCGACTGCGTGTGTCGCATATCGTGCGCGACTACGGGCTGCACGAGCGGGGCGAGGCCCCAAGTGACAGTCGCCGGGCCCACGAGTAAACGCCGCGCCTGATGCGTCCTGTCCCCGAAACCCCGTCGCATGCCGCCCCGTAGTCGGCGTACCATGCGCTCGCCGTGTGCGAGCGCCCCCGCGCATCCCACCGCCGGAATTGCCCATGTCACTCCCAATCCTCCGCTGCCATTCGCGTGGCGCGCGCCTGGCCTTGCTCGGCGGCGCAGCGCTCTTCGCGCCAATCGGCCTGCTGCGTTCACAATCCGTTGAGCCCTCGGCGGCTCTGGACAGTGTCATTCGGCAACACATGGCGTCTGCGAACATCATGGGGGTCGCCGCGGCGGTGATTGTGAACAAGCAGGTCGTGTGGACGCGCGGCTTTGGTTACGCCGACATCGCGCGTACCAGGCCGTTCACGCCCGCCACCATCATGAACGTCGGCTCCATTGCCAAGACGTTCACCGGGGTGGCCATGATGCGGGCGGTGCAGGAGGGCAAGCTGTCGCTCGACGAGGACATCAATCGCTACCTGCCATTTCGCGTCGAGAATCCCCATCGCCCGGGTGCGGTTATCACGCTGCGCCATCTCGCCACGCATACCTCGGGCATAACCGACCGCTGGGCGGTGTACTCGCGAACGTATCATTACGGCGGGGATGCGCCCGAACCGCTGGACCGATTCCTCACGCAGTACTTCACGCCGAACGGCGCGTACTACGCCCGGGACAACTTTCTTGCTGCCACGCCCGGGCAGTTGCGCGAGTACTCCAACATTGGCGCCGCGCTGGCAGGATACATTGTGGAGCGTGCCGTGGGGGAGCCGCTCAATCGCTACACGCGCCGGCACATCTTCACACCGCTTGGCATGACCACGAGTGGCTGGTTTCTGTCTGAAGTGGACACGACCCGGCATTCCACGCTTTTTGTGTCCCAGAACGGCCATATCGTTCCGATTCCTCCGTACGGGGGCACCACCTATCCGGATGGTGGGGTGCGGACCTCGGTGGCTGAGCTGTCGCGCTTCTTCATTGCGCTGCTCGACACCGGGATATATCAGGGGGTGCGCATTCTCGACGCCAAGCATGCCGCGGAAATGGTACGCTTTCAGTTCAACGATACCAACCGTCCCGAGAACTTTCCCGCTGTCGACGGCAACTCCGGCCTCTTCTGGCGTACCAAGTTTGGCGGGCGACGTGTTGGCCACGGCGGCAACGATCCCGGGCTGCAGACGGAGATGCTGGCGGATCCCAGCGGCCGTTTCGGCGTGGTGCTCTTTGTGAACACGTCCGTGAGCGGGGAAGACGGTCGCGCAGTGGCGGGCATTCTGGATGCGGTGTGGAAGGATGCGGAGGCGCGTGCTTCCGCAGGATCGGGTCGTTAGAGCCACTCTGACACTTTGGGGCAACCCGGATGACGGATGCACCGTTTCGGGCCCCCGTCCCCCATCTTCTTCATTGTTATGGCCAGAAGCGCCGATTTACTGCCCGCACAACCCAACCCTGTACTCTCGGGATTCGGTGCCGCTGAGCGAGCGCAGCATTTCCTCCGCCGAGCTGCAATAGGCTGGGTCATGGTCGCCCTGTTCGGGCAACTGCTCTTTTCGCTTTACGTTACGCTCGTCTATGGCGGCGCTGTCGTCACCGGCGACACCGAGCGATGGAACCACGTCATGCCACGTGGCTACGTGCCCGGCGACACGGCGGGCAATGCGGCGCTCATGACGCACGTTTTGATCGCCGTGCTCATCATGCTGGGCGGTGGACTGCAGCTGTTGCCCGCCATTCGTCGGCGCCTCCCGGCCCTGCACCGTTGGGTCGGACGAGTGTACATGATATCGGTGATGCTCGCCAGCCTCGCGGGTCTTTACCTCACGTGGACCCGCGGCGAGCCGAGTCGTATGCCTCAGCACATCGCGATTTCTCTTAATGCCATCATCATCGTTACATGCGCCGTGTTCGCGTGGCGGGCGGCCCGGGCACGCAATTTCTCGGCACATCGGCAATGGGCACTGCGTACCTTCTTGGCCGCGGGCGGCGTGTTCTTCTTCCGGCTGGGCGTATTCCTCTGGCTGCTGATCAATCGAGGGCCCGTCGGCTTCGACCCCGAAACGTTCAGTGGGCCGTTCCTTACGGCGCTGGCATTTGGGGTGTACGTATTCGTACCGCTGACGGCTCTGCAAGGCTACTTTGTCGCGCAGCAGGCGGTCGGCGTGTGGGGGCCTCGCGTGATGGCGGTGGTGCTGGTGTTGCTCTCATTTCTGAGCATGGGTGGTGTCGCGAGTGTAACCATGATGCTATGGTGGCCGGCTATCCGCTGAGCACGTATGGCCGCCGGCCTATTGTCGCGATGGTCAGGACAGAACACCAACCGAATCTCGTCAGCCAGGCTGTCCATGAAGCCCTGGGATTCGTCGAGACGGAGCGTGTCGTCTACTACCGCAAGCTTCTAGACTAGCGATGTCGATGACTGTGGAGTACCCGGATCCCGTAGTGGCGAGCTATCTCGCGCGTGTTCGGTTGCTGGCAGCGGAACCGGATGAGCCAAGTTGGGCGGAGCGACGTCGCAGGGTCTTTCAGGCCGATGGGTGGAAACGCCGTGTCATCGGACTTATGGCGCTCGCCCTCAATGCCGCCGTTATGGATTTCATTGTCGCCCAACATACCTGGTTGGTGGGGTCGCGTGAGGCGTGGATTGCGTATCGCGCGCTCTTCCGTGATCTGCGGCGGGCCGGCTGGGGCCGGGAGCGACTCGCTACGATTGCCCAGGGTCTGTACGCCGTTCGCAATCGCCGAGCTGCGGCAAGAGTTGTCCGGCTGTACGACATGACCATGCAGTCGCGCATCCCCCGCCAAAGTCTGGGCTGGAGTGAGGACGGCACGAGCTGATTTGGGCTGCGCAGTGATCGTGTGTCTCGGCTCGGCATGCCCTTTGCCCGCAAAGCGTACCTTCCCTTCGGCGAAAGTGACCGTCATTGTTGACGACATGGGAGCAATCACACCGCTGCCCGAGCGAGTACTGCCTGCCACCCCTTGATTCCGATCTCCGGCGCGGCTGGCCGGCGGCTCAACTTACTTGTGGAGTCCTCATGGATAGAGACCTGGAGCCCGAGCCCCATTCCCGCGTGGTGAGTCGTGGCGAGATCTTCTGGGTCGCCGCCGACGAGTCCAGGGGGGCCGTGCCGGGGGTCGCTCACCCGCATGTGATTGTCCAGGAGGATGTCTTCAATCACTCCCGCATCAGCACGGTCATTGTGTGTGCGCTCAGCACCAACCTCCACAAGGCGACCGAACCGGGCAATGTCCTGCTGGATCCGGGAGAAGGGGGCCTCGAGCGACAGAGCGTTGTTGTGGTCTCCCAGATCTCCTGCATCTACAAGGCACGATTGGGTTCGCACATCGGCTCGCTGTCGCAGGCACGCGTGGATCAGGTGATCGCCGGTCTGCGCTTTGTCCAGGAATCGTTTCAGAGGCGAGGCTAGCGCCACCGGAGTCTTCCGGAGAACGGACAAATCAGGTTGATTGGCTAGTGCTGCAAGGTGGCCTGCTGCATTATGCACCGGTCCCGCTGCAAGGCAGCACCATCGGCGCATCGCACTCAATAGGGCGGAGCAAAGTGTCGTATACCCAGTGGCGTATTTCGTGATGGCACCTACAGAGTTGGCCGTTGAAGTTCCGCGTCGCGGCGTTGCCCGCTTCTTCCCGTATCTCGCGCTTGCGGCGACCCTGTGGCTCACCTGGCTCGATGGCTGCGTCCCATCGTTCCTGAGTCCGACAGCCGAACGCACGCTGTACTTCAAGCTGCCCATCGATGGCACGCGATTTCACTGGACCTTCCTCGACCGTCGGGCCTTCTTGGCGGGTGAGCTCACGCTCCGCATCGTCAACACCAACCGAGACCGCGATCAGACAATACTGATCTTTCGGAATGGAAAGATCAGCGACGGCTGGACGATGATTGGCGACATGCGTCGCGACAGCAGCTTCTACTTCGGGTTCTCCACCGATCAACGATTCCCGACGGCTGTGGGCGACTCCCTCATCATCACGCTTGTGGCGGCGGAAGACCTCCGCGGTCGTGGACCCTACGCGACAGGTACGTTGGCCAAGGGCCGATGGGTTGCCACCGGCACGTATAGCGCGCTGTATGGCCGTACGCTTAATCCCCTCCACGATCTTGTGAGCGTGGGACAGGAACCCATTGCATTCCTCGAATGCTGGGACACCACCTGGGTGCTTCAGGACCGTCGTGAGGTGGGTTGGATGGGCGAGCGGCCAGCAGATGAGGACGATGTGAGTCTCATGCAGCGAATCGATCCTCCACGTGGTGTGGACGGTCGGCTCTGCCGTTCGAAGCTCTGAGATGCGCTGTCCCTGCGTTTGCGCGGTGGATTCACACCTGAAACCATGACTCCTGCCGTCATTCGAGCGGCCGAACGTCGTGATCTCGTCGAGATCGGCCGGCTCGCCGCGCTGCTCGTGGACACACATCACGCGCTCGATCCGCAGCGCTTCATTGCTCCGACACCCGACACACCCAAGGGCTACGCCCAGTACCTCGGTTCGCAGCTTCGTCGTGGTGACACGGTCCTGCTGGTGGCTGAGGACGACGGGGTTGTCGGGTATGCTTGGGCACGGATGGAGGGCATGGACTGGATGACCCTGCGCGGACCAGCCGGTGTGCTCAACGACATCGTGGTGGATCCGATAGCGCGCGGGAGAGGCATCGGTCGCCAACTGCTGCGCGCGATCATCACCGAGCTGACCGCCCGTGGCGCTCCACGTGTCGTGCTGTCCACGGCAGCCCGCAATGAGGCGGCGCAGCGGCTCTTTCTGTCTGCGGGGTTCCGGCCAACGATGCTGGAGATGACGCGGGAAAGCTGAGGCGCGTTCACCAGCCCGTGCCACCTGGAGAGGGCTGTGCCCTCTGTCTACGAGGCGTGCGCGATAAGCACACTCCCCCGTTTGCGTCCGGTTTCAACCCGAGCGTGCGCCGCAACTATCTCCTCGAACAGGAAGCGGGAGTCGATCAGCGGGGTGAAGCGCCCGTCCACGGCCATGTCCACCAGGGTTTGCAGGTCGTCCACGCGCTCTGCCGTCGGGCCCGCAACAACGCGATGTCGCGAGCTGATGTTCACCCACGGCGCGTGCAGCATCTGCGGCAGCGTGGCCAGCACCTGAAGCAGGCGGCCACGTGCTGCCAGGACCGCGCGCACGCGCGGGTAGGGCGCATTGCCCACGGTGTCGGCAATGATGTCGTACTGCTTGCCGCCAGCGGCGAAATCGACGCGCGTGTAGTCGACCACCCGTGCAGCGCCAAGTTGCCGCACAACCTCGGCGTTGGCGCCGCTGCACACCGCCGTGACCTCCGCGCCGGCCTGCGCTGCAAGTTGCACCATGGCTGAGCCCACGGTTCCTGATGCGCCGTTGATGAGCACACGATCTCCCGCCCGCAATCCGCCGCGTCGGAAGAAGTCGAGTGCAGTGGTGCCACCAAACGCGAGTGCTGCCGCCGTTTCTTGCGAGAGCGTCGGTGGCTTGTGTACGATCACGGCATCGGCACACACCCGGCAGTACTCGGCGTGCGCACCCAGTTTCGCGCCCGTGAACGCCACGACCGCGTCCCCCACGGTGAACTTGCGGACCGCTGCGCCAACCTCCACGACCTCACCCGTCAGTTCGCTGCCAAGAATCGGTTGACGAGGTACGCTGATGCCAAACGCCAGCCGCCCGGCAGCACCAAAACCGTACGGCATGCTGAGGCTGCGAATTCTCCTGTCGGCGGACGTGACCGAGCTGGCGCGCACACGAACCAGCACGTCGTTCGGACCGCAAACGGGCCTCGGCCAATCCTGAATGGCGACGACGCCTGGTGGTCCGTACTGCCGATACACGGCGGCCTTCATCTGCCGGGTCATGGCGCGCGGGTTGCCGGACGGGCCCCTCTCCCGATGGCGGTGGTCACGCCGAATCGAAAGGCGAAGAGGGCAGCCCGCGATCGCCTGATGTCGAAGCCGAGTGAGCCATCCGGTTGGTCCGTCAATCCGCCCTTGATGAGATAGTCGCGCCGGCCATGCCCCTCATAGCCGACCCCGATGTCGAGGCTGCTGCGGCGATGTACAGGAATCTGGAGGCCAAGGCCGCCACTCCACACCAGGTCACTGTCACCAAAGTTCTCGTCGGCGGCCACAACGTCCGGCATGATGCCCCCGCTGATCCCGCTGAGAGTCGCGAAGCGGCTGATGCCGACAATGCCGAAGCCATAGGCCCGGACCCGTCCGAGTGGCACGGCGATTTGCGGTCCGACGGCCAGCGAAAGAATCCCGTTGGTCGTCGTCATGTTGACCGCCACGCGGCAGTGCGGCGCCGTCCCCAGGCAGGTGCGCTGGCTCTCATGACCGTAGTTCAGCCAGCCACCCTGGAGCCGAAGCGAGGCCAGACCGTAGCGGTCGAGCCGCAGCAGCACGTGGCCCTGCACCCCCGCCGCGTTGTTCACGTTGCGCTTGAAGTCGCCAACCGGCTGGCCGACGCCGGCCGCGAGGCCGAGGTGCCAGCGTGGGACATTCACGGCACTGCTGTCCGCCGCGGATGATGCGGATTGTGCGGGCGCCGGTTGTGCAAGAAAAAGCAGCCCGACGAGGGCGGCAAGAGCATGACGCATGGGGAGCGGATGAGAGGAACGGCGACAGACTTACAGCGTACATTGCAACGTACAGCGTAAGGTTGAGCCGGTCAAGCATGGCCCGTCGCTTGCCTTGCCCTGTCGCCACTGGTAGAGTCTCCCGCATGCCATCCTCCCGCCGTGCGCCACTGAGTCGCGACCGCATCCTGCGCGCTGCCATCAAGCTCGCGGACCGGCACGGTCTCGACGCCCTCTCCATGCGCAAGCTCGCCACGACGCTCAAGGTCGAGGCGATGTCGCTCTACAATCACGTGGCGAACAAGGACGAGTTGCTCGACGGCATGGTCGACATCGTCATTGGTGAAATCACTCGCCCCACATGCGGCGGGGACTGGAAGGCCGCACTGCGGGCACGCGCCGCTTCGGCGCTCTCGGTGATGATGGCGCACCCCTGGGCGCCAATGCTCGTCGTGTCCCGCATTGTCGTCGGGCCGAACATGCTGGCCTACATTGACGCCACGCTGGCCACCCTGCGTGAAGCCGGCTTCTCCTGGCACGACACCGACCGCGCGTGGAACACCATGGACAATTACATCTATGGCTTCGCGCTGCAGCAGCAGAACTTCCCGGTGGATCCGGAGGAGTACGCGTCGGCGGCTGCTGCCTATCTGCCCATGCTGCCCGCCTCGGTATATCCCTACATGCACGAGATGTCGAAGCACGTAGCGGAAGGCACGCTGGACGGGACACACGATTTTGCCTTCGGGCTGGAACTGATCCTTGACGGGCTGGAGCGGCTGCGCCACGCGAGAACGTAGGCCAACCTCTGTCGCGCTGTACTAGCCAGGGCGCCGCCGACTGTCGTACAAGCGCTGCGCCTCATCCAGAGCGCGCTGAATGTGCTGCGTATACAGCCCACTGGCGATCAGGAGTATGGGACCGATGGCGAGAAGGAGCATCGTCAGGGAGCCGTTCTTCTGGCCCTGTGCGCCGCGCCACATCATCCACTGCACCAGCGCGAACGTTGCGACGAGTTGCAGCAGGACGATGTCCATGAACTGCTGCATCCGGGCAATCACCTCACCGCGGTACTCGGCGGGCAGCTTGAGCAGCTGCTCCTTGCCCGGAAAGTTGAAGAGCTGCGGTTTGCCTGGCAGCTTGGCGGCCAGCACGTCCACGAGTACCACGCAGGCGATGGCAAAGAGCAGTGGCAGCCCCCAGGCGAGCGGGCTCCGCGCGACGAATCGGCCGGCGCGCCCATCGGCACCAATGTGCTGCGGAATGTCGGCGGGGAGCGACGGGTACACCGCAATGGATGTGGCCAGCAGCACGAACAGGGCGGCCCAGGCAATCAGTCGGATTGGACGCATGCAGGCAACGTACGGTCAGGGGCGCTACGGCGCACGTGACGCCCGAAACGGCTCGAGTGAACGTGCACGGCGCGTCACGATCAGAAAGCTCCCGATGGCGAAGACCAGCGCGGTCGCGCCACCCACTGCCGCAGCAAACATCGCGCCACCACCACCAATGGCGCGCAACGCCGGCAGCCGCGTAATGGCCTCGGAGGCAAGCGCTGCGACCAGCCCCACGTACGAGAACGTCATCCACCAGTAGTGGACCTCGACACGGTTTGATCGCAGAAACTGCTGGCCTGCCAGACGCGCAACTCTTGCGCGCCGAGCAGAAAGCGCCCCAGCCACAATACCGGTGAGACTGATGATGGCGGCAGCATGAAACGGACCGAAGCCACCAAACAGCCTGTAAATCATGAACGCCGTCACGTTCACGGTCATCATGGCGACCACATACGCCCAGCCAAGCTGCCGGTGTTGACGGTCACCTTTGGGCCCCTGTGCAAGGACGAGCGCGCCAAGAACGATTGAAGCCACCGACGCCACAAGGTGCACGACACCGAGAGTGCTCATGCCCTAAACCTACGTGCCGTGGTCATGCGGGTTTCGGCGGGCGCCGCGCCGCGGGCACCGTTTCGCTTGGTGCAAGGTGGCGGCGGTGTCGCGGTGGCGTAGGTTTTGCTGTTGCTGCTCCTCCGGCTCCATTCATTCGGGAAGCCTCCCTACACCAGTCGTGCCCCACGCACGCAGGCGCCGTATGACTCAACGCACGATACGCACACACACTGTGGAAGGGGCGCGCGCCGCCATTGCGCTCATCGTTGCGCTCGGTTCGTACCATGGCCGCGCCCATGCACAGCAGTCTCCCGCTGTGGCCATGGGCGCGACGGTGGACTCCCTGATTCGCGTCGAGATGAGCACCCGGCGCCTGCCAGGGCTGGCGCTGGCCGTTGTGCGAGATGGGCAGGTCGTTTTCGCGCGGGGCTACGGGTTTGCCGACATCGAGCGCCAGGCTCCGGTATCGGTTGAGACACGCTTCCAGATTGCGTCCATCACCAAGTCGTTTACTGCGCTGGCCACCATGCAACTCGTCGAGCAGGGTCGAGTGGCAATGGACGACCAAGTGGGTCGCTACCTGCCGCAGCTCCCCGAGGCGTGGCATGCGGTGACTGTGCGGCAGCTGCTGGCGCATACATCGGGCATACCGAGCATCTCAGCGTTCGAGCGACCACCGTGCCCAACTACCAAATCTCAGGCAGACTATGTGTTGGGTGATGTGCTCGCCGAGGTGGCGTGTCTGCCCTTGGCGTTTCCGCCGGGCGAACGCTGGGAGTACGGCGACACCAACTACTACTTGCTTGGGCTACTCATCGCCGCAGTCAGCGGCATGTCGTACGAGGCGTTTCTTTCACAGGGAATTCTCACTCCACTTGGCATGACAGCCACGCGCCTGCAGCGACGCACCCCAGAAGCCGATGTGGCACAAGGTTACCGTTGGCAGTCCGGTCGATTCGAGGCAGCGCCGTCGCTCGATCCGATTGTAGATGAGGCCAATGGGGCTCTTGTGTCGACGGTGCGCGACCTGGCTCGTTTGGACGCGGCGCTCTACGGGGAGCAGCTGTTGCCACGGCGTACGCTGGCCACGATGTGGACGCCGGCTGAAACACGCGAGGGCCTGGCGCCCTACGGACTGGGCTTCGGACTGACGCCGTTCCGTGGCAAGCGCCGCGTGGGCCACACGGGTGGCGCACCGGGAAGCAGCACGGCCATCAGCCGCTTTCCGGACGAGCGGCTTACGGTCATTCTGCTGTCCAATGGTGAGCAGCCGCCCGGCAAGGTGCTCGAACTCGCGCACGCTGTCGCCGCGCTGTTTCTCACCCCTTGATGGCAACAGTGAACAACGTGCCAGACGGCGACATGGGCCGCCCTATCCCGACGATCCAGCGGGCCGCTGGGGAATAGCCTGCCGTTCGGACTGACGGTGCAG
>JACVCT010000345.1:0-2500 GCA_016741895.1 Gemmatimonadaceae bacterium
GCCAGACGTGCGTGTGTTCGCGCTGCACGGCCTGCCGCGCACGCGCCGCCGCCTGCGTGCGCGCGCTGCCCGGGACGCAGAGCACCGAACAGGGCGCCTCACGCACCAGCGTGGCCGCCACGCTGCCCAGCATCATGCGCCGCACGAAACCATAACCATGTGTGGCCGTGACCACGACATCGGCCGGCTGCTCATGCAGGTGCGCGACGAGCGTGTTGCCGACATGCCCCTCGAGCAGTGTTGTAGTGAACGAGAGACCGGGGCGACGAATGCGTTCGAGCAGCGCGGTGAAGCTGGCTGCCGCCTGCTCGCGGTACTCCTCCACGAAGTCTTTCACCGCGGCACCCGTGTCACTGAGACGCGGCGCGACATGCACCAGCTCCACACTGGCGTGCGGCGCCACGAAATCGAGCGCCACCTGCGCCGCGTAGATGCTGAACACGCTGAAGTCCGTGGCAATGACCACGCGCTGCGGCAAGCGTTCGAGCCGCGCATCCACGGCCAGCACCGGCGTATCGCCCTGCTGCAATAGCCGCAGCACCGTTTCGCCGCTGAACAGCCGCTCGACGAGGGGATGCTTGCCGCGTCCCACGAGCACCATGCGCGCTTCGTGCGCGCGTGCAAACGCCGAGATCTCGCGGGCGGGCTCTCCCACACGCACCGTGATGGGCCAGTCCCAGTCATCCGGCCCGGAGTGGCCAAGTTGCGCCACCACCGCCGTGCGGCGATCGGCCATGAGCGCTTCCGCAGGCAAACCCGGATACGCCACCGCCTCGAAGCCGTAGGTCGGAAGTGCGTTGGGCGGCACCGCACTCACCACCTGCACGGCCGCGCCCGTCTGTCGACTGATCGCATCGGCCAGGCGAAACGCCGCGTCGGACGCGGACGAGGTGTCGGTGGCCACGAGCAGCGGACCACGTGGAGCGCGCGTGGCTTCGAAAGTGGTCCGCAGGTCTTCAACGGTGCGGGGCGCGGTCATGGGAGCCTCCTGACGTCGTGATCAGGCTTTGGGGGATACTCCATGCTCGCATGCTTCTGTCCCGAATGCCATGCGGCATTTCCCCACACGACGTCAGGTATTGGCGCGGCCTGCGCGCTGCGGACGACGGGCTCGACTACTGGAAGACCGCCAGCGAACGCAGACGCGCCTCGTTGCGGACGCGGCAGCATTCGGGCATGAAGTCCCGCAGGTGCGCCAGCGCATGCGCGGCCTTGGCCAGGAAGTCCTCGGTGGACGGGACTTCCACATAGCGGGGATGTCCGGTCCAGACCTCGGCAATGCGCTGGTCGATGAACTTGCCGCGCACCGACAGCGCCGGTTTGCCGCGCGTCGTCTGTTCGGACTGCGCGACGGCAGGAGCACCCAGCAGGCAGATAGCCATCGCGACCCTCAGTGCAGAAAGAATGGAGATAGTGCTCGGCATGCGGACTCCTTGTGTCAAGGATGGCCAGCACACCCCCAAGAGGCAAGACAAGAAGCAGCTCGGCGCGAGCTTGGGGGCGTTCTCGAATTCGCGTGGAGCAGAATCTGACGCACCTTCAATCCAGACGGATATCGGCGTCGGCAATCAGCTTCTTCCAGATTTCGGTCTCGCGGGCAATGTGGGCGGCGGCGGCGGCCGTGGTCCCGCCCAGCGTCTCCATGCCCTGCTGGGCGTAGGCCGCCCGAACTTCGGGCGCGTTCAACGCCCGAGTGAGGAGTGTGTTGAGCGTCGCGATGACGTCGGGCGGAACTTTCGACGAGACCACGGCCGCATACCAGTTGGTGGCGGCGTAGCCAGGGAAGCCCAGTTCGGCAATGGTCGGTATTTCGGGATCGAACGGCGAGCGCTTCGCGCCGGTGACGGCGAGCGCCCGGATACGGCCCTCGCGCATGAAGCCGGTGGCGGTGGGTGCACTCGCGATCAGTGACGGTATGTGCCACGCCAGCAGATCGTTCATGGCGGGCGCGCCGCCGCGAAACGGAACATGGTTCAACCGCGCGCCGCTTCTGGCCTTCAACAGTTCGCCGGCGAGATGGCCGGCGCTGCCGACGCCAGCGGTGCCGTAATCCATGCCTTCCGGCCGCCTTGCCAGATCGAGGTACGCCGCGAGCGTCCTGGCCGGAACGCTCGGATGAACAACAAGCACGTTCGAGAAATCAACTGCCAGGCAGATCGGCGCAATATCGGTCCGCGGGTCGTAGCCTGCGTCCTTCATGGCATAGGGATTGACCGTCAGCATGCCCAGCGTGGCCAGCAGCACGGTGTGGCCGTCAGGCGGCGCGCGCAGCATCTCGCGGGTCGCGATGTTGCCGCCGGCACCAGGCTTGTTGTCGACCAGGACCGACAGGCCGGCGCTCTTTGTCAGCTCCTGTGCAAGCACGCGGGCCACGATGTCGCCGCCGCCGCCTGGGGCGAAGCCGACCAGCACCCTGAGTTGCTTGGAAGGGAACGACGGGGAGGAGAGCGACTGGGCGCGGGCCGCGGCAGGCAACAGGGGCAACAGCAGCCCCGCCGCC
>JACVCT010000346.1 GCA_016741895.1 Gemmatimonadaceae bacterium
CAAGCAGTCAATGCAGCGGCACGGAGGGCGCGTGCCCGTTGGGCGTAGGGACTGGTCATGCCTGAGGTCACACCTGCCTCCGCGCCGCGGCTCTTTCTGGTTGACGGCTACGCGCTCATCTATCGCGCGTTCTTTGCGCTGCTGCAGCGGACGCTCAGCACCAGTCGTGGTGAGAACACGTCCATTGCCTGGGGCATTGCCAACTTCCTGAAGCGCCTGCTGGCCACCCACAAGCCGGAGTATCTCGCTTGGGTGCATGACTCGGGGGCCACGTTCCGAGACGAGCTCTATCCCGACTACAAGGCCACGCGCGAAAAGCTGGCCGACGATCTCCAGGCCGATTTCGATCAGGGCCTGCAGCGCACCCTGCAGTTGCTCGAGGCCTACGGCATTCCCGTGCTCACGGCGGAAGGCTTCGAGGCCGACGACGTGATCGGCACGATGGCGCGTCTCGGTGTGGAGCAGGGGTACAACGTGGTCGTGGTGTCGGGCGACAAGGATTTTCAGCAGCTCGTGCGCCCCGGAGTGTGGCTGCTCAATCCGGGTCGCGGCGGACCGGCGAGTGTCGACGAGCAGTGGGTGGGCATGGAGAATGCCAACGACCGCCTCGGCGTGCCGCCCGAGCGTGTCATCGACTACCTGGCCATCGTCGGCGACAGCAGCGACAACGTGCCCGGCGTGAAGGGCATTGGTGAGAAGGGCGCCATCGAGCTCATCACGCAGTACGGACCGCTCGAGAACATCATCGCCCACGTCGGTGAGATCACCAAGAAGCGGCCGCGCGAGGCGCTGCAGCAGTACGAGGCCGAGGCGCGGCTGTCGAAGACGCTGGTGACCATTCGCACCGATGTGCCGGTGGCGCTCGATGCCGATGCGTTGCGCATGCACGCGCCCGATGCGTCGGCGCTCAAGCGGCTGTACATGGAGCTCGAGTTCACGTCGCTGCTGAAAGACGTGAGTGATGCGCCGGCGGCGCCGGCAGCGGGCAAGACGCCGCTCACGGCGGAGAACGCGGGCTACATGCTGAGTGCTGCCGCGGCTGCGGCCGCGAGTGGTGCCGCGGCAACCGCGTCCACGGGTCGGGTGGCGCTGCCCGTGCGCGCCAGCGAGAGTGGGGTGTCGGTGCTGGCGGATGCGCAGTATCACACGGTCGACACACTCGAGGCGCTGACTGCGTTACTGGAGCGCGTGCGTGCGGTGCCGTACATCGCCATCGACACGGAGACGGTCACCGATCCCGATGCGCCGATAGCCGTGGACGCCATGCGCGCCAGGCTGGTGGGCCTGTCCATCGCCGTGGCGCCGGGTGAGGCCTACTACCTGCCGTTCGCGCATCGGCGTGAAGACGGCGGCGGCAATCTCGCGCTGCTCTCGGGCGAAACCGGTATTGCCGGTGCACGCATCAACGCGGGCGCGCCGGAGCCGGTCAACCTGCCGGCCTTTGGCAGTGACGCCATGGCGCCGCTGCGCGCCATGCTGGAAGACGCGTCGGTGCCCAAGATCGCGCAGAACGCCAAGTACGACATGCTCGTGCTGCGCGGGGCGGGTGTGCGTCTTGCGGGGCTCACGTTCGACACCATGCTGGCCAGCTATGTGCTTGATCCCGGCCGGCGCTCGCATGGACTCGACATGCTGGCCTTCGAACATCTCGGGCACAGCATGACCTCGTACGAGCAGCTCTGCGGCAAGGGCAAGACACAATTGCCGTTTGATGTGGTGCCGGTGGATGCCGCGCGCGACTACAGCTGCGAAGATGTGGACATCACCATGCGCCTGCGTGCACATCTCGAGCCGCAGTTGGCCGCGCACGAGGTGCTGGCCCTGATGCAGGACATCGAGGTGCCGCTGGTGGAGGTGCTGGCGGACATGGAGTGGGACGGCGTGGCCATCGATCTCGAGTGGTTTGCCTCGCTCAAGACGCGCTTCCAGGCTGAGCGTGAAAAGGTGGAGCAGGCCATCTACGCCGAGGCGGGTCACGAATTCAACATCAACTCCAATCCGCAGCTGCGTGTGGTGCTGTTCGAGGAGCTGGGCCTGCCGGTCAAGAAGAAGACGGCCACCGGACCCAGCACCGATGCCAGCGTGCTGCAGGAGCTCGCGGAGGAGGGGCACACACTGCCCACGCTGCTCATGGAGTACCGCGAGATCTTCAAGCTGGAAGGCACGTACATCGACGCGCTGCCGCGCCTGGTGCATCCGCGGGATCATCGGCTGCACACCTCGTACAACCAGACGGTGGCGGCCACGGGTCGCTTGTCGAGCGCTGACCCGAACCTGCAGAACATTCCCATCCGTCGTGAGCTGGGGCGTGAAATCCGTCGCGGCTTCGTGCCGCGCAGCGGATGGCGTTTGCTGAGCGCCGACTACTCGCAGATCGAGCTGCGGCTGCTGGCGCACCTGAGCAATGATCCGGCTTTCGTGAGTGCCTTCAAGGCCGGTGGGGACATTCACAAGCAGACGGCGGCCATCATTTTCGGTGTGGATCTGGCTGAGGTCACCAGTGACATGCGCGCGCGCGCGAAGACCATCAACTTCGCCACCATCTACGGCCAGGGCGCGCATGCGCTGTCGCGGCAGCTCAAGATCACCCATGCGGAGGCCAAGGCCTTCATCGACACCTACTTCGAGCGCTTTGCCGGTGTGAAAGCCTTCCTCGAGCAGTGCGTCGTGGATGCGCGGGCGCGCGGCTATGTGGAGACGCTGTTCAAGCGGCGGCGCTACATCCCCGAGCTCAAGGAGCGGAACTTCAACATCCGCGCCTTTGGCGAGCGTGTGGCGGCCAACGCGCCCATCCAGGGGTCCGCGGCCGACCTCATCAAGATTGCCATGATACGGGTGCATCGGGCGTTGAGCGCCGAGGGTCTGGCGTCGCGCATGTTGCTCCAGGTGCACGACGAACTGGTGTTCGAACTGCCGCCCGATGAGGAGGCTGCGCTCCGCGACCTCGTGAAGCGGGAGATGGAGGGCGCGGCCAGCCTCACCGTGCCCCTGCTGGTGGAAATGGGGGTGGGGCCGGACTGGGTGGCGGCCAAGTCCTGAGGCCGCGCAAATCCTTGCCTGCATTCGCGTAGGTCCCGGTGTTGCACTTTGCAGCAAACATCGGGGCCTGCAAGGTCGCGTCGGGCCATTCCAGGTCGTAACGAATCGGTAAGTGATTGCCAATTCATATGTTGGCGAATTCGCAGGATGCGGCATCCGGTTTGCGCTAGGGGAAGACGTTCGCAGGTCCGTCCGGGCCTGCCAGGTCTGAATCACCCCCGGCCATGGCGGTCGGGTCCCGCTCCAGAGGACAGCACATGCGTGCCACCACATCGCGGCAGGGCTTCACGCTCATCGAGCTGCTCATCGTTGTCGTGATCATTGGCATTCTCGCGGCCATTGCCGTGCCCAAGTACCAGGAAACCAAGGGCCGGGCCTATGCGGCGTCCATCAAGTCGGACCTCAAGAATGTGTCCAGCCAGCAGGAAGACTATTTCTACTACAACGAGCAGTACTCCAACAATCTGGCCGGTCTCAACTTCAACTCCTCGCGGGGTGTGAACATCACGATCGTCTCGGGTGATGCCCGGGGCTGGTCGGCCACCGCCACCCACCCCCCGGCGCTTCCCCTTGTGTGCTCGGTGTCCTACGGTCAGCCAGCCCCCGCTGTTCCGGCCACCCGCGCCGGGGTGATCGAGGTCCAGTAACCTG